>DLBF01000037.1 GCA_002494215.1 Prevotellaceae bacterium UBA7028 | reverse complement strand
TGTAATCGACCACTCTACCATCTCTCCGAACTCTCATGTGAGAGGCTTTTGGTCTTAAAGCGCTGCAAAGGTACGGACTTTCCGCGAAACTACCAAATTACAAGTTACTTTTTTTGTATTTTTTTACCTCCAACAACATAGATGCCCTTGGGAAGACGGTCAAATACCTGACCAAAAGAAGTGCCAACCATCTGACCAGCCAAATTATAGACTCGTGTATCTGGCATCACAGTCTGCTTTGCCATATCAGAAATATAGGTCGTTTTCTCTGCATCCAGATACCAACCATATAGGTTCACAAGTTGGAATTCACCTATATGCATCTGCGTGCCGCCATTCACTGCACTTACGGTTAGGCGATACTGACTATAGGCAGCGGGCTCCAACTCATCAGAAACCTTGTAAACCTGTGTTGCATAACGGTTAGAGAAAAGCTGATCCTGACGTTCATCTATGATTTCCCAATTCGTGCCGTCACTGCTGGCCTCAAGTTTCCATTCTTTCGGGTCGTTTGCAGCTCCATCCTTGGCTGCAGTAATAGCATAATAATGTATGGAAATGGGATTCTCGTAAGTATATGTAACAGAAACCGGCTCTGTGAAGTTGGTGCGGTAACGTGTTGTCCTTCCCTGATCGGAAAGTTTCTCTACGCCTTCCGTAGATGAAACGCCTTGGACGGAAGCCTCTACATTTGCAGGGAGGAGCAGAACATCTTCGCCTGCCTCTGCTATAGCAGTGCCAAAGAGTTCAAAATCAGCCAGGCGAGCCACATCTCCACCTGAAGCAGTTTGGTTGACATACAACTGGAAGCTCTTATAGAGTTGTGAAGTAGTAAGTGTTGCCGTAACCTTTCCTGCTCTTGCGCTAAACGAAACAGTACGATTTGTAATCTGCGTCTTACCGCCATTCTCACTAATGCCGTAGAGAGTGATGTTAGAGGGATCAAGGGCAGGGTCATCGGCACAAGTCATACTGAAACCAACCACCTTAACAGGTACCGGCATAACGAAATCCCAATGCATGAGGTCACCCTGAACAGTTGAAGAGGTCTCTCCCATATTGTCCACAAGTATACTGGCATCATCTCCTGCACCAGTAAATACTTTGGCAAAGGAAGTAACATCTGCATAGAATGTGCCAAAGTCAAGACTTCCATACAGTTGCCATTGAGCCACTTCCGCACCTTCCTCCGACACCTTCAATCGATAATATTGATAGGTAGGCACAGCATCCAGGCTGCAGACATAAGTGCTGGCAGAATACGGGAACTGAATATCCGTCTGTTGGTCTATCGTCTTCCAGCTTGACCCATTCGCAGAGCCTTCCAACGTCCATGACGTAGGAGCCTTACCTGTAGTGCTGGTAACAGCATAAGAAGTGACGGCATAGTTACCCACCGACTTATAAACAGCCGTAAAGGGAGCTGTCGTGGCAGTCTCTCCCTGATGATCTACGAGTGCCTCCAGGCCCTCTGTTATGCTTCCGCCATCAGCAGTGATATCTGTCGCAGATATGCCGCGTCCCAACAACTGCCACTCTGAGAGAGAAAGTTTATTCGTTCCCTCTGGAAGGGTAAAGCATAGTCTATAATATATATAAGGTATAGATTCCTCGACATTAAAGCGCATCTGCTGGGCACGGGCAGCAAAGGCAGCTTCTGTCTGTTCATGAAGCATAGTCCATTCCTCTCCATCGTTCGAAGCCTTCAGTGTCCATGCCACAGGGTCGTTAGCCTCTAAACCAGCACAAAGGGAATAGCCCTGCAACAAGATAGGTGCAGGAGACTGATACTGCACATACACCTCAGAGGCATCAGTTGAGCCGGTGAAGCCTGTCAGCACATCATCATCAATGAGGCTTTGCAATGAACCGTCTGTAACAGCCAACGAAGAAGTAACTTTTCCTTCGATGTTGGTCATATCACCATATACAGATGTTTCTGAACTGAACTGAAACCAGTTAGCTGACGCCAGATTTATATTAGCGCTTCCTGCAGCTACAAGATATATATTATGAGAACCTATAACAGGAATGTTCAACGGTCTGGTGTATGTACCCCATGTATTTGTTGTTATATCACTGTCCGCACCAGAGAATGTACACAGCAATTTGCCATTCTTGGCATCTGGTGCATCCATATAGACATTAAGTCTGGCAGTCGAACGCAACATATTGGCTCTAAGCGTAACATGAGTAGCATATTTACTACCGAAGTCAACCATTCTGTAACCCACATTGTTAGTATTACGCATATTGGAAACCATACCCGTACCATCATCTGTGTTACCCTCATCCAGGACATTGGCACCTTTTATGAAGTTGAAGTGCTCAACCTGTATTGGCTCATAAGCATTATGTTGCTCTACCACACCTAAGTGGGCATTAAAGGCAGCAGAGAGACAGGTGCTGTTTCCAAAGGACTCAAAGGTCTTTAACTCGTCCCCCTCTTGGTGCTGATAGTTTTCTTCTGACTTTGTCAGCCATGCAGAAGAGGTAATACCACCTGAATTTCGATTGTTCCATGCATGGTATCCGTTCTTCGCCAACCAATCGTAATACTCAGGATGGTTCATATCCTCGGCATACCGACGTATGTATCGCATAAGGATGCCCTTGAAACCGCACAAGTCTCCCCTTACCGTCTGACATACTTTTATTATACCATGACTATCTGCCAGTTCCTTCACCGACCATTTGATAATTGCATCTGCATCCGTCTTGTACATAGGGTCTTTGTAGTAATCGTACAACATAACAGCAGCACCCAGACAGGTTCCCTCATTATAGGTCGATGCCCAGTAATTATATGTTTGCTTTCCCTGATCATATGAATCCCATACTTTACCCGTAGGTTGCCCGTTAGAGAACTCATACAAACGGTTACGGTTAGCCAGATAAGTTTTCTTTGCCTTCTCGTAATATGACATATCTGCTGTAGCAATAGCCAAATAGCAGGCACAGACAGAAGCTGGTCCGTTGATACAGGCATTAGTACCCGTACCAGAATTATGCTTCCACTGTAGCAGGTCGTTGCCGTAGCAATCGGCACGAGCAAACATACCATTGAAATTTGTTTTGGCAGTAGAAAGGTATTTCGAGGTACCTGTTAGCAGATAAGCACGAACACAGGCTATACACATCCAAGCAATATCATCGTTATACTCGTTATAACCACTCACGCCGCTTTGATACCAGGTATTTTTATTGCGGGATATGAAGTTAGTATATAAGTTCTCGAACATCGTAGCATATTCCTGATTACCCGTTGTCTCATAGGCATCCAAGATGGTCTCGAACATTTCGGCATCACCCCACCAACCACCATTGTCTATACTGTAGCCCGAGCTTTGCTTCTTATAATGACGAGCCTTGAACTTTTCCATCATATCATCTCGCATGCTCTTCGAGAATCCATAAGGCTCAACATTCTCGTCCACCTCAACTGTCCATTCTATCAAGGCAGGGTCGGCAGTAGATGCTGTTAGAAGGGTTACGCCTGTACCATCTGCAATCTCAGCCACAGAAGAAAGGGCATACTTTCTTGCCGTTCCAATGAAAAGATTGTACTTGCCGTCCGAACCTTCTATAGGAACTAATTCCCATGTACCTCTGGATGCTGCATTGCTTTTTGCAATCTGTCCCACCACCGCTTTATTGACAGCTGATGACACTCCTCCCAAATAAAGCTGCGAGTAAACATTCTGCAGATAAAAAGTTCCCCTGCCTGTATCAACAAGCATCCAACGCTGGGAATGCGTGTTAGTCTCCGTCCAAAGCACAGCGTTCTTAGCTGCGTCAAGCGAGGAGTTCTCTACCATCAGGGAATGTCCGTCTCTGACAAGTCGAACCACCTGACCACCTTCAAAAGCATAGGTCATCGTTCCAAAACAAAGGAACAGCAACAAAGAAATTAGGTTACGTGAATAGTTAAACATTTTAATTATGGTTTATGATTTATAAATTATTTGCATTGAAACTTCCTTTCTGAGGGAAGGGCTTATCGGTTATCGGTTATTGGTTATCGGTTATCGAATTATGAATTGTGAATTGTGAATTGTGAATTGTGAATTATAATTAAACATTTATCGTCTTACATCGGGTACATCGTCCTTTGGCATGCATCTTGGCGCCACATCTGCCACATACACAATGTGCTCGAAAGCATCTGGCATACCTCCATACAAAGGCAATAGCAAAGACGACATACAAGAGATAGCCTACCCAACCAAGCGCAGCCAATGAGAATATCAAATAGCAAGCCACACAAACTCCCAAGAGGGAGAACAAATACAGTAAGGCCTCTGGTATAGGTAACAGGCTGAACACCTCGTCTATAGTAGCAATAATAAGCACCACCAACAGCCAGATACTAGCAACGAACAGCCCCAGAATAAGAGGCAAATCGAAGGGGTTAAGCGTTGGATGATAGTAATATAGCACCCACGTATCTGGTATCAGACGCTGAATACTGGCATACAGAATAGCAGAGCTGGAAAGCGTCAGGGTCAGCAAGGTTGGATAGAAGGAACTGATGTCGCGAACAAATATCATGTAGAAATGCCAACGTTTTGCCTGCCTCCATACCACAAGAACGCCCACGGCAAACGCCATTCCTAAGAAATACCACAGATGGCTCTGACTAAACAAGAATATGAACTCTGAGATAGGGTCATCTGGAACCACGCTGTTCAGAAACGTGCTTTGATGCGTCCAGCCCTGGGAGAACTGATCACGCGCCACCTTCACCCAAACACTATCTATCGAATCCTCGGGTATCACCATAATCTGCGCCACTACGATTGGGTCGTTACAATACAGTACGATACTGTCCGACAGAGTATCAATAGGCATATTATGGAAGGGCTCCTGCTTCTGTAACGAAATTGAATCGACAGCAAGAAGGAAGTTATCATTCACTGCATAAAGTGTGGACTGCTCAGCCGGATAATAACAAGCCGAGAGTAGCAACAGAGGCAGAAGAAAGAATAACAACCTACGCATGCAGCACCTTCATTTCACAGTTTTTACAATCAAATTCCAGACGGAACTTCCTTCCGTCTCTTGAACACAGGTAATAGGGTTCCTGATAAGGACTCTTAGCACCACGCTGACGTGGACACCATCCCATCTGGTAACGCAGACAGAAGCGGCATGTCATCAACGCCTGTCCTTCGTTCAATTTTCCAGTTACCTCTAATGCATTTATTCGTTCTGCCCCACCCTTGCTGGCAATAAACTGACTTGACAGACGATTACTGATATTAAAGTTGAAGCAGGAAGATGGAACCTCAGAGTCTGGGCATATAGACTTCTCGGAAAACTCCTTTACCCGCTCACCTCTAGTCGCAACGAGCAACTCGACAACACTACGACGCCATTCTGCAAGAAGACTTCGGGGAATAAACCACGGCTGTGAGAAAGAAATCTCCACCTTCTCAGCATAGAATATGGTATCCCCCAGCTTACTCAACAATTCCGTAATGCCCGCTTGTTGATCGGTTCGTGCCAACTGATGTTCAGCTTTAAATCGCTGAGAGGCCTCCTTTCCATTCGGCAAAGTGGCTTTCAACATAAAACCATCCTCCACCTCACTCAAAGAAAGAATTACAGGGATGCGTCTTACGGCCGTATCTTTGGCCATCAACTTCTCCCATTGCTGGTCGTAGTTGCGCCAAAGTGTATCACCTTTCTTAACATCACGCATCTCGGCAGGATACAAATGATTACCCTCTACCCTATTTACCCTAAAACCCTGCAACTTGCCCTGAGCATCAAGAAAACACAATCCATCTCCATTGCAGAAAGGAGTAGTTCCTGCAACTATGATGCAACCTCGCCTTACCTCCTTAACATGCCCCACAAACTGTCCTCTACTCTTGGGTGTATCAGGCGAAGCTAAATCATCCGTTCGTCCATGCAGGAAGTAATCTGTGAAGCCTCGAGAGAAGCTACGGGCTGGATCGGGCGTAAAAAAGAACTCCTCCCGACCTTGGGATGAGCGTTGGTATTCTGTTCTCCGACGCAGGATTGCGTCTATCTGTTGGCGATAATACGCCGTTATGTTCTTAACGTATGAAGCATTTTTCAACCTGCCCTCTATCTTAAAACTCCTTACACCTGCATCCATCATCTCCTCAAGATAACGACTGCGGTTCATATCGCGCAAGGATAAAAGAAACTTCTCCTCCACAATGGTCTCACCATTGCTATCTTCCAGAGAGAAAGGCAGACGGCAGAACTGAGCACACTCTCCCCTATTGGCAGATCTTCCAAAGCAGTATTCCGATGCATAGCATCTTCCGCTATACGAAACACAAAGAGCTCCATGCACGAAAGCCTCAAGGGGAACATCAGGTACTGCCTGGTGTATGGCACGAATCTCATTTATGGATAGTTCGCGTGCCAGTACAATCTGCTCATACCCTAACTTCTTCAGTGCGAGTGCTTTTTCTGGAGTACGATTATCCATCTGCGTGCTGGCATGCAGGGGAATAGGAGGCAAATCCAATTGCAGCAATGCCATATCCTGCACAATCAACGCATCGGCTCCTGCACGATAAAGTTCCCATATAAGGTCCTGAGTATCCTGTAGCTCTGTATCATATAGGATTGTATTAACCGTAACATATACTTTTACGCCATACTGATGGGCATACTGGCAGAGTTCGGCTATATCCTGTACGCTATTACCCGCCAAAGCACGAGCACCGAATTTGGCGGCACCTATGTAAACGGCGTCGGCTCCATGGTCTACGGCAGCAATACCGCATTCCAGATTACGTGCAGGAGAAAGTAGCTCAATAGTTTTCAATGCTCAATGCTTAATGAATATCATTAATATCGTACGGCGTCTCTTGATATACATAATAGTTCAGCCAGTTCTGGAACAGCAAGTTGCCATGGGCACGCCATGTCACCAGCGGTTCCTTCGTGGGGTCATTATCCCTATAATAGTTGTAGGGCATCTGTATGGGAAGTCCTTTTCCTAAGTCACGCTTGTACTCTGTATCCAAGGTATAAGGCGAATACTCAGAATGTCCCGTAATGAAGATTTCCCTACCCTCGCGTGCCATAACCATAGAGACCCCACTCATAGGACTCTCAGCAATAAGGCTGAGTTCTGGCACCTTTAAGATATCCTCTCGCCTAAGTTCTGTATGACGGCTGTGAGGCATAAAGAAGACATCATCGCACCCACGGAAAATGGGAAGTTTTTTGTCCAAAGGATATTGGGGGAAGATACCGAACATCTTCTCTGGCAACGGATGCTTGGGCACTCCGTAATGATAAAACAGGCCTGCTTGAGCAGCCCAGCATATATACATGGTGCTGGTGACATGGGTGCGGGCCCATGAGAAGATATCGCTAATCTCATCCCAGTAGTTCACATCCTTATATTCGAGGTGCTCGACGGGAGCTCCTGTAATAATCATACCGTCAAACTTCTCGTCGCGCATCAACTCAAAGTCACGATAGAACGCCTTCATATGCTCTATGGGTGTATTCTTGCTGGTATGAGCCTTCACTTTCATGAACTGGATCTCCAGCTGAAGAGGGCTATTGGAAAGGATGCGAATCAAATCAGTCTCTGTTGTTATCTTAAGGGGCATCAGATTCAGGATAACAATCCTCAGCGGACGAATATCCTGTGTATTAGCCCTTGAATCTGCCAAGACAAAGATATTCTCATCTTTCAATAAGTCTATGGCAGGCAGTTTATCTGGAAGTCTTAATGGCATATTTTATATTTCAAAAATCCTAGATTCAAATTTCAAAAAAGTAAATAAGACAGCAATCTCATCTCTTACCAAATTGTCACTCGGTTTTCTTTTGGAACAAACATGGGGTCTTTCTCTGTTATACCGAAAGCCTCGTACCAAGCATCCAAGTGAGGCAACTGACCGTTCACACGCCACTGCCCCAACTGATGAGGATCGGATTTCACGCGCTTACGAATCTCCTCGTCACGTATATTCTGAGCCCACACGTTGGCATAAGCTAAGAAGAAGCGCTGTTCAGGTGTAAAGCCATCAACATCCTTCAACGGAGCACCAGCCGTAGCATTCTTGAAAGCCTGGAAGCTAACCATCAGACCTCCGTGGTCAGCCATATTCTCGCCCAATGTCAGAGAGCCATTGGCAAACAAGCCAGGCAGCACCTCTATCTTATTATGGAACTCACGCATCACACTTATACGCTCCTCGAAGCGCTTGGTATCCTCCTCATTCCACCATGTCTTCAGATTGCCATCCTTGTCATACTTGCTACCCTGGTCATCGAATCCGTGTGTCATCTCATGACCAATAACCACACCTATAGCACCATAGTTGAACGCATCATCGGCATTCATATCGAAGAAAGGAGGCTGCAGGATGCCGGCAGGGAAACAAATCTCGTTGGTAGTGGGATTGTAATAGGCATTCACCGTCTGAGGTGTCATAAACCACTCGTCCTTGTCAACGGGCTTGTTTAGCTTGGTCTTTATCATATCCTTAATAGCCCATTCGTTAATGGCCAGCATGTTATCCAGGTAGCACTTGCCAATCTCCAGACTGCTATAGTCCTTCCATTTGTCGGGATAGCCCACCTTTACGTAGAAGGCATCCAGCTTCTCGCGAGCCACCTTCTTCGTTTCGTCGCTCATCCAATCCTGAACGTCGATACGCTCACCTAGAGCAATCTGCAGATTTCTGATCAGCTTCTCCATACGTTCCTTAGCGGCAGGAGGGAAGAAACGGGCAACATAGAGCTGGCCGAGTGCTTCACCTAATCCATCCTCTACACTCTCTACGGCACGCTTCCAACGTGGACGGTCTTCTGTCTTACCGCTCATAACGGTACCACTGAAAGCAAAAGCAATAGCTCGAGCCTCATCATCGATGTAAGAAGCCGTCATATCCATAGCATGCCACAGATAGATATTCTGAAGTGCTTCGGGTTTCTCTTCCTTCAGAATTTTCTCTACCTCATGAATAGCATCAGGCTGACCGACAATGACATTCTTCACCTCGCCTTTCTTGATGCCATAAACACCAAAGAAATTATCCCAGTCGATACCAGAGAACTGGCTCTTCAGCTCGTCATAAGTAAATTTGTTGTAGTTTGCCTCTGGGTCACGCAATTCTGTCATACTCTTGCTTGCCACGGCAATACGTGTCTCTATGCGCATAACATCCTGCATGATTCGCTGAGCATCCTTCTCAGAGAAGCCATCATGCATGCACAGGTCAACAATGTACTTTTTATAAGCCTCACGGATTTTTGCGGTTGCCTCATCATTTTCTACATAGTAGTCCTTCTGACCCAAAGTAAGGCCACCCTGCATGATGTTGACAATGTTGTTCTTACTGTCCTTCTCGTCAGCACCAATCCAGTATCTGAATAATCCTGGAACGCCTTGGCGCTGCATACGTGGCCAAACATCGCGCAACCAATCCTCTGTAATCTTAGGTTCACACTGATAGCCATCACACAGCAGGAAGCCCTCCAATGCAAAACCACTGTTCTCGTTTAGTTCTACACTATCCATAGCTGAATTATAGAGGTCGGCAATCTTCTGCTCTATGCTACCAGGTTGCAGGTTCTTGAGGGTCGATACACTGTCTATGATCTCCTGCAACTGTTTGATGTTATTCTCGCGTAACACATCAAAGCTACCGTACCTGCTGTACTCTGCCGTCAGCGGATTAGCTTTTTGCCAACCACCCGTAGCATACATATAGAAATCTGCTCCAACCTGATACGTAGAGTCCAAATTAGCAAGATTAATACCCGATTTCAATTCTTTATTTCCTGTACATGCTGTTGCCATAGCAGCAAGTAGTACTACCGCAAAAATGTTATTCGTTTTCATAATAATATATTTAATACTGTCTTTATTTCGTTATGATGTCATTTCTACTTTTAAATGAGAGCGCCCACCAAAAACAGTTAGAGGGCCTCAAATTCTTCCATCGCCTTCTCCCACTCCTCTTCTGCAGCCGAAAGTTGTGTCTTCAACCGGCCATGCTTCTCATACAGACTCATATCCGTACTGCCTTCGGGGGTTGCCAATTGTGCCTCCAATATTTTTACGGCAGATTCCAGTTGTGCCACCTTCTCCTCTGCCTCCTGCACAGCCTTCTCCAGTTTTTTCCTCAAGCGGGAAGCAGCTTTCTGTTGTTCGTATGTCAGAGCCGAATCTTTCTGACCTCCCTCTGCGTTAGTATCATTGGATGCGCTCTTCTGCTGTAACATGGCAGAAGAATTCAACTCAGTCAGTTCTTCTATATGTTTGGACTTCAAGAAATCATAGATACCACCTAAGTGTTCCCTAACCTTTCCATCACCAAACTCATATACTTTCTCTACCAATCCGTCTAAGAATTCGCGGTCGTGGCTAACCAGAATCACAGTACCTTCAAAATCACGGATAGCGTCCTTCAGCACATCCTTGCTCCGCATATCCAGATGGTTGGTAGGCTCGTCCAGAATCAGACAGTTTACAGGCTCCAGCAGCAACTTTATCATAGCCAGACGAGTACGTTCTCCGCCAGACAGGAACTTTACCTTTTTCTCGCTGGCTTCCCCACCGAACATAAAGGCACCAAGGATATCACGAATCTTCAGTCTCATATCGCCCTTGGCCACACGGTCTATGGTATCGAAGACTGTAATCTCGCCATCCAGCAACTGTGCTTGGTTCTGTGCAAAATAGCCAATCTGCACATTATGGCCCACAGTCAGCTTGCCGTCAAAAGGAATCTGACCCATGATGCACTTCACCAACGTGGACTTACCCTCACCGTTACGGCCTACAAACGCCACTTTCTCACCTCTTTTTATGGTTAGGTTCACGCCACTGAACACTGGGTGTTCCTTCTCGTCACCAGACATCTCCTCCCCATAGTATGTTTTGGCTACATCCTCGCAAATTATAGGATAATCACCGCTTCGCAGTGAGCATTTGAACTTCAGGCGCAAAGCCGAATTATCAACCTCGTCCACCTCTATGGGCACAATCTTTTCCAGCTGCCTTATCTTCTGTTGTACCTGGATGGCTTTGGTAGCCTGATAGCGGAAGCGTTCTATGAAAGCACGAGCCTCTGCGATCTCTTTTTGTTGGTTCTCCAAGGCATGCAACTGCTGCTCTCTGCGTTCTGCTCTTAGGTTAACATACTCATCGTATTTTACCTTATAATCATATATCTTTCCGCAACTGATCTCCAGCGTACGATTGGTGACGTTATTGATGAAGGCACGGTCGTGGCTTACCAAAACAACGGCTCCAGCCCGAGTGCTCAGGAACTGCTCCAGCCACTGGATACTCTCTATGTCCAGGTGATTGGTAGGCTCGTCCAATAACAACACATCTGGATGTTGTAACAAAAGCTTGGCCAGCTCTATACGCATACGCCATCCACCCGAGAACTCACTGGTAGGACGGTCAAAATCCTCGCGTCTGAAGCCCAAACCCTGCAATGTTCTTTCCATCTCGGCATGATAGTTCATACCGCCCATCAACTGGAAGTGCTCGTTCAGATGTGTAAAGCATTCCACCAGATGCATGTATTCAGCACTCTCGTAGTCCGTACGTTCAGCCATCAAGTTGTTCAGGCGGTCCAACTCAGCCTGTATCTCATGAATATGGGCAAAGGCCTTTTCCGTCTCCTCACGTACAGTACAGTTATCAGCCAGTATCATCACCTGAGGCAAATAGGCGATGCTGGTATCACGCGGAACGGCAACTGTTCCGCTGGTAGGCTCTTGCAGCCCGGCTATAATCTTCAGCATTGTACTCTTGCCCGCTCCGTTTTTGCCGACCAAAGCAATACGGTCTCTATCGTTAATAACGTAACTGACATTACTAAATAGAGGTCGAGCACTGAATTCAACGCACAAATTGTCGATAGAAATCATGTAAAATATTTACTTTTGCCTGCAAAGGTAATAAAAATCTGCCTTTTTAGGTCTATATTTTATAAAATATAAGCATTGGAATCGTATTTTTCTTTATCTTTGCCCTTGCTAAATGAAGAGCAAAGAATAAAGTGCGATGAATTACCCCCTCCCTACTCAAACAAAGAGGAGAGCATGATTAAAGGTTAGCATAATGTTTAACAAACAAAATAAACAACACTAAAAATGAAAGTAAAGTATTATTTGCTTAGCATGACCTTAATGGGTATGCTTACAGCATGTTCAGGAGAGAAGAAAGATGGCGCATCTGCCGACGACCAGAACACAACAGAAAAGAAAGTAAAGGATGATCAGCCAACAGGTGACGTATTCATCTACACTGGCGATCACAGAAAAAGTAATACACAACCCAACAAGGCTAAGGTTCTCATCAGCAAGAAACTGGCCAGCATCAACACCAACGAGTTCAGTGGAAACACCACCATCGAGGAGATTTGGATTGGCGAACAGGTTCAGCATATTGCAAACGGCGCATTCGAGGGTTGCACAAACCTTAAGAAGATTCACCTAGCTGGTCCTCTGCCCGTTATCAACGATGGTGCTTTCACAGGCTGCACTTCATTGGAAGAGCTGAAGGGCGATGTCTACACCGTTGGTATTGATGGCTTCAAGGGTTGCACCTCACTGAAAAGTGTTATTCTGGGCGAGCATGCTTATTGGATTCGCGTTGGTGCCTTCTGTGGTTGCAAAAACCTAAAGAAGCTCATCCTTGCCGACACCATGAGTAAACTGGAGGACGGAGCATTTGAGGGCTGTACCGCAATGGAAGAGTTTAGCATCCCCAACGACTTCAAGAACCGTATGTTTGGCATGTTCCCAAATCCCGACAATTTCCGCAAGGTTTACCTCCTTACTACCGAGTTCTACCCCATGCCCAAGAACTGCCAACCCAACAAGCAGTGTACACTCTACGTACCCGATGTATTCCTGAGCCAGTTCCAAGCTGACGAGAAGTGGAACGAGTTTGGTAGCATTCTGCCTATGAGCAAGAGTACTTACTACACAGCAGAAGGCATCCTCAAGTAAGAAACAACAACTTAACACAAAACATATATCCCCGCTGCGGCAAGTCCACGGCGGGGATTATTTGTTTCCATTCAATACACAAACACACACTATCAGCATATATAAATAGGTATTATTAATGTTTTTTGAAGATTTTGCACATTTTATCCTCATTAAGCTTTGAACCTACACAATTTATTCATATCTTTGCACCCGTTAAATAAATGTTTTATTGTTATGCTGTGAAGCACCAAACATGTGGATAAGGTTAATATAGAAAAATTTCATTAGGTTAATTTGAAAGATCAATCTCTCTGACTGTGAAGTTGGAGAGATTTTTTTCTTTAGATTCTGTCAAGAGCTACAGGCTTTAAAAACAATTATCCCCAGATGCAATTTGAAAGAAAGCTTTCGTTCACATCTGGGGATAAATCTTTTGAGCCTCTTGTCGGATTCGAACCAACGACCCCGAGATTACAAATCACGTGCTCTGGCCAACTGAGCTAAAGAGTCTTGCTACTCAAGCATCCGCTCCCCGACTGGAGTCATTGCTATCGGAAAGCGGATGCAAAGGTAGACATTATTTTTGAATTACCAAAACTTTTTGCGACTTTTTTTATCGATTACGCAATTTTTC
>DLBF01000194.1:29482-29885 GCA_002494215.1 Prevotellaceae bacterium UBA7028 | reverse complement strand
GATGAATGCCCGCACCATCATTACTGTATGGGGCGACACTTATCACCTCTCGGACTATGCAAATCGCGACTGGGACGGACTGGTGGAGACATTCTACAAAGTTCGCTGGAAGATGTTCTTTGATGCAGTTCTGGCTGCATACGATGCTGGAGAGCCCTTTGTCAACCTGAAAGGTCCCCGTGTCCCCAAGGGTAAGACAAAGGAGGAATGCCAGCGTGCTCTAGACCTGGATGCCAAAATCTGGGAGTTTGAGACCAAATGGGCTAAATGGAAATAGGCTGGCGCAAGCCATCCAACGACAGAAAAAAAGAATCTCAAAGATTTGAAAGTAAACTTTCATCTTCGGAGATTCTTTTTTCTTTCGTGATCCCGGAGGGATTCTAACCCTCGACCTTCAGAACCG
>DLBF01000194.1:0-29436 GCA_002494215.1 Prevotellaceae bacterium UBA7028 | reverse complement strand
GACCTTCAGAACCGGAATCTGACGCTCTATACAACTAAGCTACGGGACCATTGCTTAAAAGCAGTGCAAAGATAATACTAATTTAAGGAAAACGAAACTTTTACGTCATTTTTCTATTTCTCTTACTGCAGATACTGCTTAAAGTGCTGCGTTATCTGGCGGAAAAGATGCACACGGGTATTGCCTCCACTGATACCATGGTTGCGGTTGGTGTATGTGAGCTGACGGAAATCCTTATCGGCCTGAACCAGTGCTTCGGTATATTCTGCAACATTACGATAATGCACATTATCATCAGCCGTACCTTGGCAAATGAGCAAATGACCAC
This sequence comes from Prevotellaceae bacterium UBA7028, assembly GCA_002494215.1. The sequence goes on along the minus strand of DLBF01000194.1, from coordinate 29,108 downwards.
TTAGCTGATTGGCACGTCCGATAGGACTGACATCATAACCGGCTCCATTCTCGTTGGGAGTACGCATATAACGCTCGGTATAGACTGTATCATAATAACGCCAGTCGGTTGGAGGTGCTACGGCCACACCGGCAGCAAAAACAGGACGTCCCTCACTCATACTCATCAGGGTATTGAAACCGCCAAAGCTCCATCCCCAAATACCAATGTGGTTCTTATCTACGTATGGCAAAGTACCCAGATAAATAGCCGCCTCTACCTGGTCATGACTCTCCAGCTGTCCCAACTTCAGGTAGGTACACTGTTCAAAGTCGCGGCCACGACCACCTGTTCCTCTTCCGTCAACACATACACAGATAAAGCCCTGCTGACAGAGGTACTGCTCGTAAAGTGAACCGCCCATATTACCAGCGTTCCAACTATCCAAAACCTGCTGACTGCCAGGACCACTATACTGATGCATTATCACAGGATACTTCTTACTTTCCGAGAAATTGACAGGCAGTACCATAAAGCCATTCAGTTCTATGCCATCCTGTGTCTTGAAGGTAAAGAACCTGCGCTCACCAAGATTCAACCCTGCGAGCTTCTTCTTCAGTCCAGCATTATCCTCCAATGTCTTCAGCATCTTGCCACTGGCATCACACAGTGTGGTAACAGGAGGAGTATTCAGATTACTATAGACATTCATGTAATAACGCATTCCCTGACTGAAAGTGGCTTTGTTGGTTCCACGCTGCTGGCTCAACTTTACCACCTTACCCTTAGCATCGGACTTGTAAATGGCACGACAGAGCGGGCTCTCCTCGGTACTGGCATAGTAGGTTGTTCCTGACTTTGCATCATATCCGTAAAAGTCCGTTACAACGAAGTTACCCTTTGTCAGCTGACGACGCATAGTACCCGTCAGATCGTACAGGTACAAGTGATTGAAGCCACTGCGTTCGCTCATCATGATAAAGCCATCGTCCAACACCTTGAAGTTCTTATAAACCTCCTCGGCAATATACTTATCGGCCTGCTCACGTACAATCACGCGGCACTCCGTACTGCGAGGATTAACCAAATAAATATCAAGACAATCCTGATGGCGGTTATTGGTCAGGACAAGCAACTTCTCGGGATCTTTGGTAAAGAAGATGCGTGGTATATAGCCATCGGCAGGGATAGGTAACTGCATCTTACGGATTACACGACTCTTGATATCGAAACTGTGTACACTAACCACGCTGTTCTTGGCACCTGCAACAGGATATTTGTAATCATAGGATCCTGGGTACTGGGCATATTGCTTGAGTTCGGGCCTCAACCCCTTATACCAAGGGAAACTGAACATGGGAACTTCCGACTCGTCATAACGTATCCATGCTATCATGGTATTATCCTCGTTGAAGTCGAAGGCACAGTTAAAGGAGAACTCTTCTTCGTTCACCCAGTCTGGTTTTCCGTTTATCACCTCATTGAACTTGCCATCCTTAGTAATCTGGCTCTCGCTATTGTTGAAGAGTAGTTTCACCAAGAACAGGTTACCCTCGCGAACAAAGGCCACCATATTACCGTCTCTACTCCACACAGGAACTTCCTGAGGACCGCCATCACTCAAGCGGGCAACGGTACGGTTCTTTACATTATATATATAATATTGAGCCGTGCGACTGTGGCGATAGATGCTCTTGGTCTCTGTACGCAGCAGGATGTTCTGCTCGTTGGGACTCATAATGTAACCATCGATATGAGGTAGTTGAATACGGGTCTTTATGTTATCCGCATCGAAAATAACATCTGTTTGCTCTCCTGTACGGAAGCTCTTACGAACAATCTTCTTTCCACCGTCCGTCATCTGGCTATAACTCTCGCCATCGAGCAGAGGGTTAACGCCATAAATCTGTCTGGCATAATATGTACCGCGGCAGAGGTCAGTAAGCTGGATCTCGCCTGCAGCACGAACACTGATAAATGTGCAGACAATAGCTATCAAAAATAATAAACGCTTCATGCTGTTTTTTGTATGTTTTATAATGTGTTATAGGATATTTGCCCCCAAAGGTACGTTTTTTTTTCCAAAAAAAGACATACGAAAAAAGGCATTTCACTCTTTTTATGTATTTTTGTGGTATGAAATACGTTGAATTCGGGCCTTGGCTGCAAGAGCAACTAGGAACAAAGGTACAGAAGATATCCGTCAACGCAGGATTTAGCTGCCCCAACAGGGACGGCACAGTTGGTTATGGCGGTTGCACCTTCTGCAATAACCAGACCTTTAACCCTGCATACTGCCAACCGACCAAGAGCATTACCCAACAATTGGAAGAAGGCAAACGTTTCTTTGCCCGTAAGTACCCCAGCATGAAGTATCTGGCCTACTTTCAGGCTTATACCAACACTTACGGCGAACTGGAACACCTGAAAGAACTCTATGAGGAGGCTCTGCGAGTACCTGATGTACTGGGTTTAGTCATCGGTACACGTCCCGACTGTATGCCCCCTGCCCTACTTGAATATCTGACGGAACTGAACCGTCGGACCTTCCTAATTGTGGAATATGGAATAGAGAGTGCCAACGAGGAGACACTGCGGCGCATCAACCGGGGACATAGCTTCGCCCTCTCTGCCGATATCATCCGGAAGACCGCTGCCTGCGGTATCCGCGTAGGAGCTCACATCATTCTGGGCTTCCCATGGGAAAGCAAGGAGGAACTGATGCGTCAGGCTGATGAGATAGCTCGCCTACCCCTCACCACCCTGAAACTGCATCAACTGCAGGTTATCAAAGGTACAGCTCTGGCAGAGGAATACCTACAGCATCCCTGGCCACTCCCCACAGCCCGGGAATACATAGACTTGGTTCTGGAGTACATCTCTCACCTGCCATCCACCTTGGTGTTGGAACGATTCGTCAGCCAGAGTCCTCCCGAATACGTGATTGCTCCCCTATGGGGTCTTAAGAACTACCAGTTCACCAATTTGGTGAAAGAAATGAAAGACAAAGAATGACATGTATATGAAAAAGATTCTACTGCTTATAGCTGCCATGTTAGTATGCGGTGTAACAAATGCCCAGAAAGACAGCACTGACATCCACAGAAAACGTGTTGCCATTGTTCTCAGTGGCGGTGGTGCTAAAGGTATGGCGCACATTGGCGTACTGAAGGTACTGGAGAAGGCAGGCATCCCCGTTGATATCATTACCGGAACATCAATGGGTAGCATCATTGGCGGACTCTACTCTATAGGATACAATGCTAATGCACTTGACTCTATGGTGCGAAAGCAAGACTGGAGCTATGTCATTACAGACAAGGAGAATCTGCGCAACCAGAGCCTCGGCGACCGCAAGAAACAGAACACCTATGTATACACAACTGGCATAACCATCGGCAAGCGCGACATAAATGGTGGCGGCATTATCAGAGGAAAGAATCTGGCAGAACTATTCCAGCAACTCTGCACAGGCTACACAGATTCGCTTGACTTCACCCACGACCTCCGTATTCCCTTTGCTTGCGTGGCAACAAATATCATCGATAATAGCGAGGTGGATTTCCACAGCGGACGACTACCCCAAGCCATGCGTGCATCCATGTCCATTCCCGCAGCCTTTGCCCCCGTCAGAACAGGCGATATGGTGCTGGTGGATGGCGGTCTGAAGAATAACTACCCGGCAGATATTGCCAAGGAGATGGGAGCGGACATCATTATTGGTGTTACCGTACAAGGCGCACCTAAAATGGCCGAAGACATAGGAGGCACCATGAGTATCCTCAGCCAAATAATTGACGTGAACTGTAAGAACAAGGTTGAAGAGAACCTGGCCATTACCGACCTGCATCTGCAAGTGAACACAAAAGGGTACGGCTCTGCCAGTTTCACAGCTGCTGCCATAGATACGCTCATTCGTCGTGGCGAGGAAGTTGCCATGAGCCATTGGGATGATATCATAGCCCTAAAGAAACGTATAGGAATTGACGAATCATTCCGCCCCACTATCCTGCAACCCCTGCGTCCACAGGTGCTGACCGAAAAGTATTACGTCACTGGATATACCTTCGAGAACATGACAGCGCCTGCCGAGCGCTTCCTGCGTCAGAAATTCAACCTAAACAAGACGGACAGCATTGATGCAAAACTGACACAGGAACTCACCACATCTATGCGCATAGACCTATTCTACCAGACAGCCGAATGCAATCTGATTCCAGAAGGTAATGGCGTACGCGTTGTCCTGTCGGCAGGTAACCGCAAATCTGTGCAGTTGCATGCAGGCGCACGATACGATACAGAGGAGCACGCCGCAGTGCAGTTGGGACTGGATATCCCTATGAAGACAGCCGTCCCCATCAACACCGATATTACCCTGCGACTGGGCAAACGTATGATGGCACGAGGAGAATTCACCGTTCATCCCCGCAGTTTCACCCGCCCCACACTCAGCTATACATTCCGCAGAAACGATGTTGACATGTACGTCAATGGAGACCTTGACTACAACATCCGTTACCTACAATCACAGGCCGAGGTTCTACCTTTCAACTTCGACCTTCGCCACTTCAATCTACAAATGGGACTACGCTGGGATTTTGTTCACTACCGTAACAAACTGGAGTCGGAAACATCAAAACAGTTGATACTCGAGAATCAACACTACATTAGTTACCGTGCACGCGTAAACTACAATAGCGAGGACAACTGGTACTTTCCCACGCGAGGCGCTCGATTCTATGCTGAATATGCCTACGTAACCAACGACTTTCTCAAGATGAACGAATATGATGAGGCGGGTAATAAAACAGGCAAGACTATCGGTATGCATGATGTCAGTGCAAACTGGCGTATGTCGTTCACCATAGGCAAGCGTTTCACCCTGCAACCTATGGTTTACGGTCGTTTGCTCTTCGGCAACTCCATTCCGCACTTCTTTGGAAATACCATAGGCGGAGACTGGTTCGGGCATTATGTTGACCAGCAGATGCCGTTTGCCGGAATTAGCAACATAGAGTTTATAAAGAAACAGTTTGTAGCCGCTCAACTACAGGCACAGGAGCGTATAGGCAACAATCATTACGTGCTGCTCCGCTTGGTCGGTGGCTTACAGGCAGAGAAAGTGAAAGAGCTTTTTGACAACCGCGTCCTCTTTGGCGTACAGGCCGCATATTTTTACAATACCATATTTGGGCCTCTGGGTGCTACAATCGGCTACAGTAATCATACCAAAAAGCCCAGTTTCTTTATAAACCTTGGATACGAGTTCTAAATGTATATTTTTCTTCCACATGCATATAAAAATCCCAAGCAAAAACAAGGAATAAACAATATTTATTGTATCTTTGCGGTGTAAAAAGTTAACATTTATTCTTCTTTTATATGAAAACATACAAAGAGCTATTATTGTCGCTCATGCTTATTATGCCGTTTTCCATGATGGCAGAAGTTAACGTTATACCACAGCCAACAAGTATTATGGAGGAGGCGGGGTCGTTTGTTCTGAAGCCCAATGCTACCATAGTCTATAATCACAAGAGTTTGTTGCCTGCTGCAACGTATCTGCAGGAGAAACTACGTCCCAGCACAGGTTATGAACTGCCTATACGTAAAGGCAACAAAGCAGACATTATTCTGAGCCTGAACCCCAAATGTGAGGCAGGAGCTGAAGGCTATCAGCTGACCTCATCGACAAACGGCATACGGATTGAAGCAGCCAGCTATCGCGGTATCATACATGGTATAGCCACCCTGCGCCAGCTACTACCCATTCAGGTAGAAGCCACTACCCTACAGCCCTATGTTGACTGGAGAGTACCTGCCGTTGAGATTAAGGATACACCCAACTTTGAGTGGCGTGGCATGATGCTTGACCCCGTACGCCATTTCTTCACAGTAGAAGAGACAAAGCGATTCCTTGACGTGATGGCACTGTATAAGTTCAGCAAGTTCCACTGGCATTTGGTGGACTCACAGGGATGGCGTCTGGAGATTAAGCAATACCCCCTGCTTGCCGATGACAGCGGATTCCGTGATCCTGCAAACGAACATTGGGACAGACGCTGTAACGAAATTGCAAAGAACGACAAGAATCCACGTATGATTGTTCCCATGACATCCGAATTTACACGTGTACGAAACGGAAAATTGGAATATGGTGGTTTCTATACACAGGAAGAAGTAAAAGACATTATTGAATATGCCTTAGTAAGAGGTATAGACATCGTTCCTGAGTTTGACGTACCCGGTCACAGTTACGCTGCAACCAAATGCTACCCCTGGCTCTCCTGTGCGAAAGACGGACGTGACCCTATCTGCGTTGGAAAAGATACATCTCTGGAGTTCTGCCGCAACGTTTACAAAGAAATCTTTGAACTCTTCCCTTACGAATATGTAGAGATTGGTGGTGATGAGGTAAACCGTTCGGCATGGAAGAAGTGCCCAGACTGCCAGCAACGCATAAAAGACCAGGGTGTAAAAGACGAGGCTGAGTTGCAGTCTTGGTTCACCTGCACCATGGAGAAATACTTCAACGAGAACAGAAAGAAGCTTATTGGCTGGGACGAGATTCTGGAAGGCGGCGTCAGCAAGTCTGCTACCGTAAACTGGTGGCGTGGTGACCACACTGATGTAGTACAGCGCTCTACCACAGGTGGCAATGAGGTGATTCTGTGCCCCTTTACCTTCTGTTACTTTGACTATGCCCAGGACAATAATACCCTAAAGAAACTCTATACTGGTGATATTGTTCCCACAGACTTGAGTGCAGAGCAGTTGAAACTGATAAAGGGTATGCAAGGTAACATCTGGTGTGAGCGTATCCCTACAGAAGCTCAGATGCAGTACATGGTATTCCCACGTGCATTGGCTTTAGCAGAGAAAGCATGGACTCCCAACAGCCAGCAGAACTGGGATAAATTCTACCCCCGTCTGTTGAATCATGTTGACCGTCTAAAGATCATGGGAATAGAACAACGTCCTTTGGTAGAATAACACTTAATTCACAAAACACAATTCAAAATCCTGGATTTAGAAAAACACAATGAAAAAGTACAATCTTTTCGGTATCCTTGTAACAGCCGTTATGATGGTTGTAGGATGCTCTGAACAAGTAGATGTTAGCTCACGTTACGTATTTAAGGAGGAGACACTGGTTTCCTACATGGAAAAACATGCCGATGCCTACTCCGAATATCTGGATGTGCTCAAGAATACGCCAATCAGTGAAATAAGTCAGTCGTCAATTTACCAAATGCTGACAGCACGAGGTAACTACACTGTTTTCGCACCTACGAATGATGCTATTCAGAAGTATCTGGAAGACCTGTGCGAAGAAGGCCTCATCACAGAGCCTACCTGGGAAGGATTCCCCACCACAGCCTTGCTTGACTCTATCAGAATGATTATTGCATACAACAGCATCATAGACGGCGGAGACTTTCAAAGTTACGAGACCTATACATTCCCCACGCAGAATAATGGTGAGATGCAACTTGGCAACCTTAGAGACCGTAAGTTGACAGTGCGATATGTTAGCGAATACCCCGACAGTCTGTATATCAATTACGACTGCCCTATAAGCAACCAGAACCGCGATATCCCCGCCATCAATGGTGTGCTACACCAGATGGAAAAGGTGATTGCCCCAAAGGATGTAACAATGGCAGACCTTATGGCAGATATCATAGACAACAAGAAAGAGGGCTTTATTGTGGCATCACGCCTGGCACTGGCATGCGGTTTGAAAGATACACTCAGCAAAGTTGAAGACAACAAGTACCGCGAAATGTACCTAAAGGGACTTATCCCAGACTTCGATGGTCAGGCTGTCGGATGGACCTTCAAGGGTGGAAATAAAGAACCTGCATATGCACCCCAACACCGTTACTATGGCTTCACCCTATTTGCTGAGACCGACGACTTTTGGCGCCAAGAAATAGGAAAAGAGCCTATAGATATTACCTGTAAAGATATACAGCAGTGGGTATATGACAACAAACAGTTCAGCCAATACGACGTATTTACCACAGACGAGGACTGGACATCGCCCAACAATCTGCTTAATCAGTGGTTCACCTACCACATACTTCCCATGCGTATAGCAGCCAACCGCCTAGTCTTCCATGTCAATGAGAAAGACTTTGACCAAAGTACCGGAATACTTACGATTCCAGTATATGAGTATTATACTACAATGGGAAAGCCCAGACTGCTGAAGATATTCGAAAGTAAAGAAAGCCAGGGCATTTTCCTGAACCGTTTCCCCAACTTGGATAATGGCAGAAGAGGTTCATATCACGAGGTGTCCTGCGATCCGGACAAAGTGGGTAATCATATAGACAACTATTCGGAAAATGTACTCAGCTACCAAGCTGTAAACGGCATGATTTATGCCATTGACAAGCCTTTGTCTTATACCGACAAGGTACGCGAGAATCTGGCGAAGGGCCGTATTCGCTTTGATGCCATGAGTCTCTTCCCTGAGGCAATGAGCAATGATTTGCGCAAGAAGGAAAGTGCGGATCCACGCGACCAATTTGTTCACTTCCCACCTAATACCACATACCAGTACTTGGATAATATGGACATGAACAACGACACTAAGTTTGTATATCTGAACGCTTACAAATACAACTGGTGTAACAACCAAGAGGACGAGCTGAAAGCTGTTGGTCACTACGAGATAACCATCAAACTACCACCTGTGCCACGCAAAGGTACCTATGAATTGCGCTACCGTGTACTTCCTAACGGAGACCGTGGTATTGTGCAGTTTTACTTCGGCTCGGACAAGGAAAGGCTGGCACCTACCGGCATCCCTATCGACCTTACCAAGTCAGGAACGGACAAGAATTATGGTTACGAGCCTGACACAGATGACGACTTCCACAACATCGAGGTTGACAAGCACATGCGTAACAACAACCGCATGAGAGGCGAGATGAGTATCCAAAACAGCGCCGGTCCCTGCCGTACAGGAAGTCCCAACAATCTACGCCACATTCTGGTACGTCAGACACTGGAACCGGACGTATCCTATTACCTGCGTCTGAAGTCTGTATTGGATTCAGATAAATATGAGATGTATATGGACTATCTAGAGTGGTGTGCCAAGGAAATCTATGACAACCCCATAGAGCCCGAGGACATCTGGTAAAGCCCTATTCTCGGTTTTTCTTTGAGAATAAACACAGGCTTTTTGCGAGACATTTTTTTCAAAATTGGCCTTTCAGCCTACATGCCTACACGATTTTGCCTTTCAGCCCCGATGGTTATCGCGTTTCGTGCTCTTTCAAGCCTACACGAAGCCTACACGAAGCCTACATCAGCCTACATGATTTTGGGGTTTTACAGCGTGGTAACGAGAATCAGTTAACGCATTCTCAAGTTTTATGCTTCCTGCAAGCAAAGAAATTCTCTAGAGAATTTTGCAGTATTCAGGTTGAATAGCAATCGTTTGCACGTTGATTAGCAGAAAATTCTCTAGAGAATTTCAGAACAGTCAATAGGAATACGTTTTGCGAACAGGCTAAATGGTTTCTGTAAGTAAGCCAATTGGTCCCAAAATCATGTAGGCTTATGTAAGCATCGTGTAGGCTTTGTGTAGGCTTGCGGACGCAGAAATCCCGATAACCATCGGTCTTCTACGCGATTTTGTGTAGGCATGTAGGCTTTTCTATGAAAAATCGCTGGAAAAATTGTGCAGAAGACGGCGAAAAGTAATCTTCTCTAGAAAAATATCTCAATTCTCTAGAGAATGTATGTTTTTGCGCTTAAAATCCAGCTCACCAGTAAATACCTGAGTCATACAATGTGAGGTGTACTGATTTAGGTTGACAGTTTATGCTCTTAATATCAATACTGGTTTACAAACCATTTTATTTACATTATTTGTCTATGTTCTGCTTATTCCTAAGCGAGTTGACATATAGAACGCTTTGTTCCTGTTCTGGTTGACAGATTTCTCTGTTATTCCTGAAACGGGTGGTTCTTCTGCAATTTAGTTGAAAAGTGGTTGATTAACAAAAACCGCAAAAACCTTTCATTTAACTTTTAAGTTCGATGGTCAGAAGTTGTTTTTCAACTAAATTGCAGAAGAACCACCTAAATCAGTACAACTCAACACGCCGTTTCTCTCTTAGCGTCACGGCAGGGTTCTTCCTGCGTGCAAACGATTGTCAGTAAATTTCACCCACAGATCGGGGAGTTCAGATAGGGGCGCAAATATATGCCGGGAGAGGGCCGGGGGGGGAAGGCTTTAATCAGAAGGAACAATACGATAGGACATGAGGACGGGATCAAATGTGATACCGTCAACCTGAATAAAACGTGTAAGCTCGCCGTTCTCTGAGAGTTCGGCGGGCTTTCCTATTACCACTTCACCGGGATGCATAATCCAAAGTCGGTCGCTGAGCTGGAGAGCCAACTCTACATCATGAGTACTGAGGAAAATAATCTTCTGCATTTCATGGGCTAAGCGGCGCAAAAGGCGCATCATCTCAACCTTGCTAGGGAAATCCAGAAAAGCAGTGGGTTCATCCAAAAGGATAACAGGTGTCTGCTGAGCCAGTACCTTAGCTATCATTACCTTCTGACGTTCACCGTCACTGAGGGTATTGAACATACGCCTCTCCAATGCCATAATGCCAGCCAAATTCATGGCCTCTGAAACATAATGTTCATCTTCTGCCGTAAGGCGACCCCAAAAGCCCGTATAAGGACTGCGTCCCATGCCTACCATATCGCGGACAGTCATATTCTGAACATCGGGACGCTCTGTCAGCACAACACCTATGAGGCGGCTCATCTGGGATGCTGAAAGATTCTTCAGCACCTTACCTTGTAGAATAATCTCACCTTGTATGGGAGAAAGAAATGTAGAAAGAGTACGCAACAAGGTACTCTTCCCCACTCCATTAGGGCCCAGAAGGCTGGTAAGCTCTCCGGGCACCAATGTAGCGTTGATATCGGGGGTTACAATCCTATTGCCGTAACCCGTAGATAAATGCTTTAATTCAAACATTATTCAATAGCCGTGCAGTATTTATAGCCTAAGCGACGGTAGGTCTGCTGCAGGAGGGGAAGACGCTTGCAGAAGTCCTCGTAGTTCTTCTTGTCGGGCTGTGTCCACTGCACCTCGCACATAGCTGCCAAACGGGGCAGAAGCATATAAGAAGCATGGTCAGGACTTACCACATACTCAGTCCACAGGTTGCACTGCGCGCCCATGATGTATTTACCTTCTTCGGGGGTAAGCTCTGCAGGGATAGGCTCCATGCTATACACCTTGCTGACGGGCAGATAGCCGCCAATGGCAAGAGGCTGTACATTATGATTCTTGAGCTGGTAGTAGTCGATGTAGCAGTTGTCGGTAGGAGTCATAATCACGCGATGGTGCTGACGGGCTGCCTCAATACCGCCCTTGTAACCACGCCAAGACATAACAGTAGCATTCTCGCTGAGGCCGCCCTCGAGGGTCTCGTCCCAACCGATTAACTCACGCCCCTTCTCTGCCAAGAAGCGCTCCATTTCCTTATTAATATATGTCTGCAACTCAGCCTCTTTCTTTAGACCCAGTTCCTTCATCTTAGCCTGACACTTAGGACACTTCTGCCAACGGGTACGTGGACTCTCATCGCCGCCGATATGGATATACTTACTGGGGAATACATCGCAAAGCTCACTATAGACTTTTTTCAGGAACTCCAGTGTCTTGGGGTTACCGGCACAAAGCACATCATGCGAGATGCCCCACTGGCACCATACGGAATAAGGACCACCTGTACATCCCAACTCGGGATAAACACTCAAGGCAGCTACCATATGACCGGGAAGGTCTATCTCGGGAATGACGGTAATATAGCGTTCTGCGGCATATTCAACAATGGCCTTCATCTGGTTCTGGGTATAATAGCCCTCCTCAGGTGTATCATCGAAGATGGTATTGGCAGCATCACGCAGGCCTACATTCTTGCCGATAATGGTATGGGGGCGGTAGCCGGCTTTACGAGCCAGTTCGGGCAGGGACTTTACCTCGAATCGCCAGCCCTGGTCATCAGTAAGATGCCAGTGGAACTTATTGACACCATGCAGTGCCAGGACATCAATGTACTGTCGGATGAATTCTATGGGGAAGAAATGACGGGCACAGTCCAACATAACACCACGATAGCCAAAACGAGGCTCATCCGTGATGGTAACGAAAGGAAGACGGATGGTATCACCCTTCTCGCCCTCTATGCTCTTACGCAAGGTCTGAATGGCATAAAAGACACCACTTTCGCTGGCACCCTTAATATTGACACCCTTCTTGTTGATAGTAATGACATAGGCATCTGGATTGGAATTCTGCAAACCTAGAGAAATCTGCATAATAGCCTTAGACTTCTTGGAAGCCAACTCGGGAACTAAACCCAGATATTCTTGCGCAAACTGGGCATTGCGCAACATCTTCTCGTTTTCGGCAGGATAGGCAACGCCCTGGCCTTTAATTAATAACGCGCTATTCCCACTTGCATCCAGTTGTATGGACTGAGGAAGTGGAATAACCTGATAATTCACTTCGGCATGAGCAACAAATACCATTGCTGCCGCCATTAGGATTGATGATAGTCTTTTCATAATATTTATTCTAATTCAAAATTAATAAGTTCAAAATTATATTTGAGTTCTTAAGTTTATAAGTTCTTGAGTTAATGAGTTGCTTGTCAAGTATCAATTCTCAATTCTCTAATCCTGCCCTCCCTCTTGAAGGGAGTCAGAGAAGAACTATCTCCTCTTCATTATCACATACAATATCACAGGCGCTCCTATGAGCGGGGTAATCACATTAACAGGAATAATGCTACCACTTGCGGGCATGGTACAAAGCAGGTTGCACAGTAACGTCAGGCAGCCTCCCATCAACATGGAACCTGGCAACATAACCCTGTGTCTGCTGGTACGTAATGTCATACGGGCAATATGCGGAACTGCCAAACCCAAGAACGAGATAGGACCACAGAATGCCGTCGTGGTGGCTGTAAGAAGTCCCGTACAGAGCAAGAGCCAGTTGCGGGTCCTGTGAACATTGACACCCAGATTGGTTGCATAACGTTCCCCCAGCAAGATAGCATCCAAGGGCTTCACCAACAGCATAGCAGCGACCAAGCCCACCAGTATCAAAATACAATAGAGGGGCAAGCGATCCATACTGATTCCACTGAAGTTGCCCATGCCCCAAACAATGTAGTTATGAACACCTTCTTCCGTAGCACTGTAGTTGAGCAGTGATATGATAGAGCCTGTGACATAGCTGATAACAACACCCGTAATGAGTAGCATAACCTGATTGCGCAGCAACGAGGAAAGCAGAAGCAGCAACAACATAATGCACAAAGCGCCCAGCATAGCTGCCAAAATCACCAATAGATAACCACTCACACTCAGGCTACCCAACGTTACGGTACCACTCAGCAGCAACATCACCAAAGCCACACCCAAGTTAGCTCCGGCATCAATACCTAGAATGCTAGGACCTGCCAAAGGATTACGGAATAGCGTTTGAAGCATCAGACCACATGTGCTGAGCGACATGCCGCAAAGCAAAGCAGTAAGCATTTGAGGGACACGGCTCTCCAGAATGATATACGACCACTGCGGATGCTCCTCCACCTGCCCACCCAGCAAAATACGTGCCACATCGGCCACAGGGATACTAAGCGACCCCCACAACAGATTTGCCACAGCCAAAAGCAGCATGGCTACTATCAGAGATACAATGATGATGCGTTGTCTCATTCCAAGGGACAAAAGTACGCTTTTTCCTCCTTAATACCAAGTTCCGGATGTAAAATCTGAATAAGATTTCCTAATAAAAGGTCGGGATGGAAAGGGGTCTCTTCGTAGAAACAACTGCTGAAGGTATCGCATAGCCATATCTTGGCCGGTATGTTACGCAGGGCAGGAACATCCTGAACAATCTGCTCCCTGCTGAGTTTGCCGTGATGTTTCACAAGCCATACCTGTGATGTCAGGGCTCTGTCCAACACACGCTCTATACTGAGGGCTGTACTGCCCGACCCCTCTAAGTCGTGGAACAGATAATCGGCACCAGCATCCTGATACAAAATGCCCATCGTACTCTGCCCGCCAGGCACATACCAATAGCCGCTTTGTGGCGTTTCGCAAATCAGACGAGGTTTCTGCTTTGCCTTTGAGGCTGCCTCCTTCAAACGAAGATAAGAGCGTTCCGTCTGAAGGAACAAACTGTCCACTAGTTCCGCTTTACCAAAGAGACGTCCGTAGAATCTTATCCATTCAGCTCTACCCAAAGGAGTACCTTCCATATACTCGGCACATTCTATGATGGGAATTCCCATACGCTCCAGTCTTCCATACCCACCGCTGTTCTCAAAGGGACTCAGCATAATGGCATCGGGCTGCAAGGCCATGATACGCTCCAAATTGGGCTCCATACCATTGCCCAGTTCGATGATTCTTCCCTCCTTTAAACCCTCATGAACATAGGGAATGTGAATGTATTCCGGTTCGCAGATACCGCCAATACACTCCTGGCATCCTAGCTCCATCAGCAGAGAGCAATGGACGGACGTAAAGACGGCAGCATTCTTCAGAGGCACCACCACCTCGCCCTTCCGGCCTTGCTTCTCCCTTACCAGCGTATAGGAGTTCAACACACGGGTAGTATCCCAAGGATTACGAATAGTAACTTGGGTATAGTCTGGATATTCCACGATAGTCAGATTGCGAGCATAACGCATGGGGATGGTATCACCTTCACCTTCTGCCTGCTTTGTCTTGTTGCCGCATGCGACAAGGAATAAGAGCATCGTTATAACTGAATAACGACATAATGATATAACGATATGTTTTCTTAATGTCTCCATTGTGGATAAATTTCAAAGAATACTTCAAAGTTTCTGGGTGCCATGGGATGAGAGAGTACCGTTACATATTCCGTTCCCAGAATATTATTGACTACGCCCTTGATGGAAGCATGCACCTTGCGCCACTGGAAGCGTTTCTCCAATGAAACGTCCGACATATAATAAGGTTTCAGCCTGCCAGTTATCAAATCTACCTCGTTGCTGGTGGTAGTGAAGCGTTCGCTATAATAGTTCCACTTCCAGGTGAAGCACCATGTCTTCCAACTGACGCCGGCACACACATTGGCCTGATGAACTGGCACATAGCAAAGCTGCTTACCATAGGATTGGTCATTATTGTTCAGAGGCTCTCCTTTGTTCACAGATGGCGTATAGGCATAGTTGCCGGTGGTATGAAGTTTCCAATTGGCGGCAAAATGCCAGTCAGCCTGTAAATTCATCTCCACGCCATAATTATGAACCTTCTTCAGGTTGTTAGGCTCCCAAAAACCTCTTGGATTGGGAAGCCATTGAATCCAATCGTTTATGTAGGAATCAAAAGCACTGACATTACCCTTTAGAGTAAGATGCTCCAAGGGAAAAACAAATTCCACTCCTCCATCATAGGTAAACCCTTCCTCGGGCTTTAGGTTAGGATTTCCACCAGGCTGATAGTAGAGGTCATCCATTGATGGGTAACGATAGTTACGTGCAACGGATGCTTTCAGGTAAAGTCCCTTCCTTGCATCTCCGTTAGAGGACAAATTGACAGGAATATGATACTCCACAAAGAAAGCGGGGATAAGGGGTACAAAGTAATCCTTGTAAAATTCCTCACGCAGAATCAGGGCAAAGGAGAGTGGCTTTATGGGACGCCAACGCGCCTTCAGAGACAGATTGCCCTCCATTCTACCCAGGCGGTAGTTATCGCCAAAGTGGAAAGGACTCTTATCGTAACTACGCACATGATTGTACGACAGCTCAGAGTTGCCTTGTAAAAGCCAATGTTCAGAGGGCATATAATCTGCACTGGTCTGCAGGAAAGCCATGTTGGTATAACTTAGGCTATTGGTGATATCCGTCCGACGATTACCGTAAGTGGTAAAATAGTCATAGGCCATATCCTGATACTGATAGCCAAGTTTCATGCCAGCCTTCCATTTCTGAACCGTATGGTCCCATGCCATCACAGCTCGCATGGTATTAAAGACCTGTTCGTTCGTAAAGTCCGTATCTTCCTTATAGTCGACGCTCAGGAAAGGTAATCCCCTCTTAGTGTGAGAGTACCACAACATCAGGCCCAGGCGATTGCCATTTAGGTCGTTATAATAGACATCCTGCAGGGCATGTAGATCCTGGAAATACCCGCTCTTGTTACGTTCGCGCGGATGAGTCCCATCAACCATCTTGTCGTAGTTAGTGTACATGAAATCGTTGTCCGACCGGCTATACACCACCCTGGTGCTGGTGCTCCAATGTTCCGTGGCATGAGTGGCACGGAGGAACTGGTCGAAGGTCTTATATGAACCGATTCCCTGAATGTACTGCAAGGCTGTACCCTCCGTTGTTATGGGCTTGGTCTTCAGTTCAACGGCACCGCCCAATCCGCCACCAGTAAGATTGATACTGCTGGCACCGTGGTACAGATTGGCCTCATCGACAAAGAAGGAAGGGATAGTACTGAAGTCCATTGTTCCCAGCATCGGTGAGTTAATACGCAAGCCATTCCAGAGAACCTGTGTATGGCTGGGCGAAGTACCACGGAATTCAGCTGTAGATTCCGTAGCCCTTCCATAGCTTTTTATGAAGAGTGTAGAATGTTGCGAAAGAACATCGGCCATAGAGAGTGATATATTCTCGCGAAGAGCCAAGGTATCCAGTTTTGTCATCTGTATACCGGTATCCATCAAACGATGCAAAGCGGAAACCTGCACCTCTTTCAGACGCTTCTCTTCTTGAGCATATAGTCCTCCTCCCCTTCTTTGGGGAAGAATCATCATAACCAATATAATCAGAAATATCTTTCTCATATACAAAACTCTCTCCTCAGCAAGGAAAGGGAGCGGGATTCTATTTTAGATGATAATCCCAGATGCCGTACACTTCGGTACTAATCTCGCCCAAATTAGGCGTGCAGCCTGTCTGTGCCGTCTGCACCTTAACAAAGTTGATATAATCCAGATTAGCAGGTTGACCGTCAGCTTTCACAGCATTGCAGATCTTGTAATATCCCATCGCCATGTTGGCATTGAACTTGGTATTCACAAAGTAATCCGATCCCATATTGTCGGCATATCCCCATGGGTAGGGAGGTTCGTTGCTATAACCATTCTCGTAGGTGTGCATATCCTTCAGTCGTGACCCATAATAGGTACGATACTCACGTCCTTGACCATCGCGTTCCGTCGGAACCCAGTCCTGCCAATACGAGGGATGCTGGTTCCATGTCTTCATATATGGAACAATGCCACTGCCGCCCTGGTTGTCTGTCCATTCTATATCCTGCTCGGGAGCTGTAGGCTTGTAATACGTAATGGCATAATCAAGCGTCTCGTTCTCTGTGCCATACTCACTACCCTTCAGTTCATACCAAGTATCGTTGGGGAGTCCGTCTCCATTCTCATCCTTCATCACCCAAATAATACCAGGCTCCGATTGATAGTTGAAAGGATTACCCTTGATGACCAGATCATAATCTCCCTGACTGTTACGCACATTATGGTCGAAGCCTGCTACCAGATAGCCACCTTGAGCCCCCAGACTTACCATATACTTTTTACGGAAGTGCCTCAACGCACGGTCACAAGCCTCCTGCATGGTAGCACCATCCCAGATAAAGTCACCTACGATGCTATAACCATTAACCATAATACCAGGAGCAGGCATGTATTCAAAGACTTTGCTCACCAAAGCTGGGTCGTCCTCCGGCTCTTCTGTGGTATCATCCCCAATCTCGGCATCCGTTTTCTTACAGAAAGCAAAGTGGTTGGGTGTGATGCCCACACGGAATTGATCTAAGAGCTGCCCTTGGGAATTGTACCTATATACCACACCGCTCTGACTGTAGTCTATGGCATCAGCTACATACACCTCGTCGTTCACGGGATTTACACCTACGCCATACAAGAAGTTTTGTTTTCCATTGCTGACGGGTGCCTTTATGAAAGGTGTCGATGGAAAAGTCTCGTCTGTCACCTTCATACGGTAGAGGTCGTTGTTCAGAATGTAAAGCACCTCTTTATTACTGCTAAGGGCCAACTGCACATTAGACTGATCTGTGCCAAGCGGTATATCCAACTCTATGCGTTGACTCAAGGCATCTATGCGATACAGATGTGGAATATTGTCGCCAAAGCCCTCACCTGTCATCTTATAGCCACCATCGGTAATTACCCACAGTTGCCCCAGGTCGTCAACCACCATACTCTTGGGTTGCCAGCTGTCCAGCTCGATGGTATTAACCAGTTGGTCTTTCTCGGAGTCAATTACCAGAATCTTCTTGCTGTACGACCAGCAGTTCACAAACACATACTTGTCGTACTGCACCATCTCTTCCGTAGAGGAATAGCCGTTCAAGCTGATACCCTCTACACTGATGCTACCCTTGTACTCCATGGTCTGAGGGTCGAAGATATTAATGTACGGCGAGAAGAGGTCTGTAACATAGGCTTTGTCTTTGTAAACCTTATGTATATAACGGGGATTGATGATGTGATTGGAGGACGTAGCCGTCAGACGCCCCTTCACCTTGAAGGTCTTCTCGTCCAAAGCCCATATAACACCCGAGTTCTCCACGGTTATAAAGACCTTTCCGTCAAAGATGCTGATACTCTGTCCCGTATCACCCAAGGGTATACCATTCACCCGACGAAAGACCCCGTTCTCTACCTTCTTCTCGGTTGGGCTGTAATAAGAAAGCGTACTATTTCCTGCGTTGAAATTACCTTCGCACAGGATAAGCACACCGCCATCAGCAGCAGGATCTACAGGCACCACAGGGTCCGTGCCCGGATCAGGGCCGCCATTCTCGCTACCTTCTAAACCAGAGCATGCTGCCATCAGCACCATGGCCAACAGCAGCATGCACGTTTCTTTAAACTTAACCATTCTTTCCATTTATAGCCGCGCCTCATAAAGGGCTGGCCGTAAAGAAGTCTTTTTATTTCTTAACTACAACGTTATCAATGGCAAAGTAAGCAGGTGTATTCAAGCCATAACCACCCTTATCACTACCATCCATGGTGAAGCTCAGACTATCTACAGCACCCAGGGCTGTCATGTCAGCGGTAAACCACTTATCAAGGAAACCACCATCTTGTGCCAAGGTAACTTGCAACGTACCCGTAGCCTGCTGGTTCTTGTAGCCTGTAATCTCAACATTACAGAAATCGCCAATTGATGTTAAGGGCTTAGCAAAATCATTACCATCACCATTTTTGGCAACAGACAAGAAATAAGTGGTACCGATGATATCCATTGACTTGATGACGCGAGCCTTCTGGTCAGCAAACTTCATACCAGCGTTACAGAACACAACCGCGAAATTATTACTTCCGTTCTTAACAGGAACAGCCAACTGTACATCGAAGCTTCTGGGCTCGTCTATATTCTCGTCAATGTAATTACTAATGGCAGAGCCGCCTTCAGAAAAGCCGAACGTACCGCCCCAAGCATTGGTCATATAGCCACATAACTGAGTAGCCTCGTCGCACCAGAAATAGTTCTTGGCATCAGGACCGTAAAGCAGGGTACCATTATACTGTGGATTATCAATCAAGGCATCCCAATAAGAGCCCTCGAAAGATACTGTCTGTGTCTGCTCTTGTTCTGTACTGGGGTTGAAGTCAGAATCATTACTATCACATGCTGTGAAAGCCATTCCTGCGCAGAGCAGGCTTGCTAAAATCCCAAGTTTTTTCATCTTTCCTTAATATTTTTGTTAGTTTTAATTATCGTCCTCGCGTTATTTCCCACTCTCTGGGAATCTTGTGGCAGATACTCTGACTTATCCTTTCGGACTCACAGTTGCGGGACAGTTCCAGACTTTCACTGGCATTCCTCTGACACAAAATCACCGCAAAGATAAAATGTTTTACTGACATCTCCAAATTGTTTTTCTTGAATTTTATCTTTGATAAGAAAAATAAGCTACTGCCATAAGAAAATCGTAAGATATGTCTTCCTAAAGTATCATCAAGAGATACGGCCTTTCTCTTTGAGCAAAACGGCATGTTACTCTCAGTGAAACGGCCTTTCTCTTGTCCGAAAATACTAAGGCGCAACCTACCCTATTATCCTTGATAACATATTAACAACAAGAAAGCACAACAACAAGAAAAGCAAAAAAACAAAGAAAATTTACCAAACACATGTCATAATGAGAGAAAATTTGTATCTTTGCACCAATTTTTGACAGTAAAACATAAAATACGCTAGAAAAATGAGCAAATTACTGAAGCCAACAAATTACAAAGCACTGCTGGATTTGAAGCAGACCGAGTTGGCCATAAAGAAGATAAAGGACTTCTTCCTGAACAGCCTGAGTACAGAGCTGAGACTACGCCGTGTAACCGCCCCTCTCTTCGTACTGAGAGGACTGGGTCTGAACGATGATCTAAACGGCATAGAACGTCCCGTTAGCTTCCCCATTAAGGACATGAACGAGGCTACGGCTGAGGTAGTTCACTCTCTGGCTAAATGGAAGCGAGTAACACTGGCGGAATATAATATCGAGCCTGGATTCGGCATCGTTACGGACATGAATGCCATCCGCGCTGACGAGGAGATGGACAACATACACAGCCTGTACGTTGACCAGTGGGACTGGGAGCGTGTGATAACTGCGGAAGACCGCAACATCGCTTTCCTGAAGAAGATCGTTAACAAAATCTACAGCGCCATTCTGCGCACCGAATTCTATATCTGCGAGACTTATCCTCAGTTGAAGCACTTCCTGCCTGAGGACGTTTTCTTCATCCACAGTGAAGAGCTGGCTAAGATGTACCCCGGTAAGACCGCAAAGGAACGCGAGGACTTAATCTGTAAGAAGTACGGTGCTGTCTTCATCATGGGTATCGGAGGAAAACTGAGCGACGGCAAGGAGCACGACCTTCGCGCTCCTGACTACGACGACTGGAGTACCCTCAACGAAGAAGGTTTCCTTGGTTTGAACGGCGACCTGCTAATTTGGTATCCCATTCTGAATCGTAGCATTGAACTGAGCAGCATGGGTATCCGCGTTGACAAGGAAGCTTTAGAGCGTCAACTGAAATTGCAGGGCAAGGAGGAACGCAAGAAATTGTACTTCCACCAGCGCCTATTGAGCGACGCCCTACCCCTCAGCATTGGAGGCGGTATAGGCCAAAGTCGATTGTGCATGATTCTGCTGCACAAGGCTCACATCGGCGAAACACAGTCCAGCATCTGGCCCGATACCATGCGTCAGGAGTGCAAAGAGGCAGGGATGACGCTGATTTAGTGTAGAGTGTAAAGTGTAGAGTTTAGAGTTTAGAGTTTAGAGTTTAGAGATAAAAAAGGCCTTAGGGATGTTTAGCCCCTAAGGTCCTTATTATAATAAATTATATTAACAAAATGCACAACAAACAGACAAGAAAGCCAAAAGCCATCACTTGGAAGCAGTTTGCCAACAAGGGCTATTGCGCTTTTGCTAGTCTGAGACGGGAAGTACGCATAGGTGTACTTAGCGTTGCTACACTGGGTATTGCAGCCCAGGCCGAGGCAATGACAAGCACACTCCGCATGCTGAACCCCGAAACAGAGGAAGCAAAAGACGAAAAGGAGATGAGCGAGGTGACCGTGATCGGCACCATGGCACCGCTGACGCAATTGCAGTCGGCACGAATTGTGAGTGTACTCAATCGCCAGGACATCGAACAAGCGGGGGTACAAAGTATTAACGATCTATTTAAGTTAGCTACAGGCGTTGACGTCCGACAACGCGGTGGCTTTGGTATTCAAACGGACATCAGCATTGATGGTGGCATCTTTGACCAGATAACGGTCCTTCTAAACGGTGTCAACATCAGCAATCCACAAACAGGTCATCTTACCGCAGACTTCCCAGTAAACGTCAGCGACATTGAGCGCATCGAGGTTCTGGAAGGTGCAGCCAGCCGCATTTACGGTGGGCAGAGCTTTGGCGGAGCCATCAACATCGTTACCAAACACGATGAGGGTAAGGCCATAGAGGTAGGCATTCAGGGCGGCAGCTTTGGAACCGTAGAGGCTGATGCTCGCATGGGATTCTGTGTCAAAGGCATCAACAACCGCATCAGCGGAGGAGGAGGCAGAAGTGATGGAGGCACCGACAACAGCGACTGGCGGAAAGGCCAACTGTTCTACCAAGGCGATTTCCAGAACAACCAACTGAGCCTGGACTGGCAGTTTGGATTCTCGAAGAAAGCCTACGGAGCCAACACGTTCTACAGCGCAGCCTACCCCAACCAGTTCGAGAGAAATGAGCGTTATCTACTGTCGGTAAGCGCCGAAACCAAAGGTAAGTTCCACTTCACACCACAAGTATATTGGAACCGCACCTACGACAACTTCGAGTTGATACGCAACGAACGCTTTGGCGAGAACTTTCATCAGACAGACGTATATGGCATGAAGGCCGGCGGCTACGTCCACTGGGTTGGCGGCAAGACAGCATTGAATGCAGAAATGCGGCACGAAGGAATACTGAGCAGCAACCTTGGACAGGAACTGAAGCCAGAACAATACGTTGCAGTAAGAGGCGAAGACGATATCTTCTATACCAAACAGGACGACCGCACGACGGTATCCTTCAACCTGGAACATAACATTCTGCTGGAACATTGGACCTTCTCTGCTGGTCTGTTAGCCAGCATGACCACCTGCGTAGATCATAAGTTCCGTTTCTATCCGGGCGTGGACATCGCCTACCGTCCCAATGCCCACTGGAAGGTATTCTTCTCGTACAACAAAGGCTTTCGCCTGCCCACCTTTACCGACCTCTATTACAAGAGCGTAACACTGGAGGGAAACAAAGGTCTGAAGCCCGAGAACAACCACTCTGTCCAACTTGGAAGCCAGTTCCACAAGAATGGCTATGCCGCTACGGTACGTGCTTTTTACCACAGGGGCAACAACATGATAGACTGGGTGATGTACACCCCTGATGACACCTACCACAGTGCCGCCTTCCAGCTAGACAACATGGGAGTACAGGTAGAGGGGCGTTTCAACTTCGACCAAATAACAGGTCATGATGTATGGATCAAGAACCTGACGCTGGGCTACACACATATCTATCAGAAGAGGAACGACGACACGGACATATACAAGAGCAATTATGCCATGGAGTATCTGAGAAACAAGTTCGTTGCCACCCTAAACCACAAGATATGGAAACAACTGGCTGCCACATGGAGCATCCGCCTGCAAGACAGAATGGGCAACTATATCAGCAACGGACAGTTGGTGGGCTATAGCACCTATGCCACACTAGACCTGAAACTGCAATGGACAGCCCCGCACTACAACCTGTTCGTGCAAGGCACCAACATCACCAACAAGAGGTACTTCGACCTGGGTAACGTGCCCCAGCCCGGTGCATGGATAATGGCAGGAGCAAGGTGGAAGATATAGAAAAAAGCTAGCTTTTTTATAAATCATTTTGGTATTTTAGAGATTTTGCTTAATTTTGCACAAAAATTAAGTAAAAAATTGAAAAAGATACTTACAATACTAATGGGTGTATGCTTGAGCATCAGTGCTCAGGCATACACTATTGTTATAGATGCAGGTCACGGTGGCAAAGACGCGGGTGCCATTGGACGCATCAGCCAGGAGAAAAACATCAATTTGGCCGTTGCCAAGGAACTGGGCAGACTGATAGAGCAGAACATGCCAGGAACGAAAGTTGTTTACACCCGTAAGACGGATGTCTTCGTCGAACTGCATGAACGTGCCCAAATTGCCAACCGTGCCAAGGCCGACCTCTTCATCAGCATTCATACTAACAGCACAGCCGCAGGTCTCAAGGGAACCACCAGCTGCGGAACAGAGACCTATACATTGGGTATGCACCGCGCTGCAGAAAACTTGGAGGTGGCCAAGCGCGAGAATACCGTCATCACCTTGGAGAACAACTTCGAACAGAAATACGAAGGCTTCGACCCCAAGAGCAGCGAGAGCTATATCATCTTTGAACTGATGCACGACCAGAACATGGCTTCAAGCGTCAACTTTGCCAAAGAGATACAGAAACAGTTCCGCACAACGGCAGGAAGAGTTGACAGAGGCGTTCATCAAGCAGGACTCTTGGTCTTGGCACGCACCAGCATGCCAGCCGTATTGGTAGAGTTGGGATACATCAACAATGCTACCGAGGAGAAATACCTGAACACCAGCGCTGGCGTTGCTGCATTGGCAAAAAGCATTTACAACGCATTCGTGGCATACAAAAAATAACCTAAACCAAAATGAAAAAAGAAGTAAAAATCGGAATCACTGGCGTCATTGCCCTGATAGTATTATTCTTAGGCATTAACTTTCTGAAGGGGAAGAACCTGTTCTCCTCTACCAACATCTACTACATCCAGTTCAGTAATGTCAAGGGATTAAGCAAGAGCAGCAACGTGTATGCCGACGGATACAACGTGGGTGTCGTAAGCGACATCATCTATGACTATGACCATCCTGGAACCGTATTGGTGGAGATAAGCACCAACAAAGACCTACGTATCCCCAAAGGCAGTAGCGCCAAACTGGACGAAGCCGTTCTGGGCGGATGTACCCTGAACATGCTACTGACCACCAACCTGACGGATGCCTATCAGCCAGGAGATACCATTCCCGGCTCAGATGCACAGGGCATAATGGCAAAGGCCGCCAGCATGATGCCACAAGTAGAGCAGGTGGTAGCACGCGTAGATACACTGATAGCTACCTTAAACAAACTGACTTCAGACCCCAACCTGCCTCTGATTATCCAGAATGCAGAAATAATAACAGAGAACCTTAACAAGAGTACACAGGAACTGAACAAACTGCTGACAAATGATGTACCGCAACTGACCAGCACCTTCAACAAGGTGGGCGAAAACGCCGTAACACTGACCGACCACCTGAACAGCTTAGACCTGAAGGCTACCATGGACAGTGTGAACATGACCATCAGTAGCGTACACCAATTAATGAACCAAATCCAGAGCCCACAAGGCTCGCTTGGT
This sequence comes from Prevotellaceae bacterium UBA7028, assembly GCA_002494215.1. The sequence continues at coordinate 4,045 of DLBF01000194.1, read as the reverse complement.
TTGCTGATGAAAGACCCTGCATTGTACAACAATCTGAACCACACCGTTCAGAGTGCCGACAGTCTGGTAACAGACCTGAAAGCTCACCCAAAAAGATATGTTCACTTCTCTGTCTTTGGGAAGAAAAATTAATGCGTATTTAAATTTAATTCAAATAAGGCTTCATTAGAACTATATTTCACACTAAACAGAATAAGAGTATATAATCTTGCAAGTTACGTGGTATTTCTCTTCAAAAAATAGTATCAGAGATAATTTTACCTACAACACTAAAACCCAAACAGTTACACATTTGCAAGACGGATTAAAAAAAGATATCTATTTCGGTTTTCTTTCATGACTGTAAAACAGAAAGTTAAACCAAATTGAAGCGTTTTAAACTGAAAAGAGAAATTTTGCCACAAAATGAAAAAAGCATAACTTTGCAATCGCGAATTTGAATTTTTGCCTAAGACAACACATGACTAATTCACCACGCATATTGTGGACACAATTTCTGGAAATCATCCGGAAAAATGTGAACGAGCAACAGTATCAGACTTGGTTTACACCTATTAAATTCAAGTCCTTCGATACTGAGGCCAAAGAGTTAGTTATATCTACCCCAAGCCAATGGTTCTATGAGTATCTAGAGGAGCACTTCCGAAAGATTATCCATCTGACCATGTATCGCGTCTTCGGCAAGGAAGTTAGCTTAATATATGAGGTAGAGGTTGTCAAGAACAGTTCTGTTAAGATAGAAAGCGACGACGTAATGCCAGTCGCCCAACCAGAACCTAGCAAACGTCAGGCGAACCAGTCTCCCACCCTCTCTCAGGCTGTTGCTCCTGCACAGGACTTGGACTCACAACTGAATCCCAAGCAGACATTCAACAACTTCATCGAGGGTATCAGCAACAAGTTGCCTCGTAGCATTGGTCAGGCCATTGCCGAGAAGCCCAATCAACAGACCTTTAATCCATTATTTATATATGGACCCAGCGGCGTGGGTAAGACGCATCTGGTAAACGCTATCGGTACAAGACTAAAAGAACTGCACCCTGAGAAGCGTGTTCTCTATCTAAGCGCTCACCTCTTTCAGGTTCAGTTCACCGACTCTATACGTCACAACACCTTCAATGACTTCATGCATTTCTATCAGAGCATTGATGTATTGATTATTGACGACATCCAGGAGATGATTGGTTTGGAGAAGACGCAGTATGCTTTCTTCCACATCTTCAACCACCTGCGCCAGAACGGACGCCAGATTATCCTTACCAGCGACCGTCCACCTGTTTCCATGCAGGGAATGGAGGACCGTCTGCTCACCCGTTTCAAGAGCGGGCTGTTGGCTGAATTGGAGAAGCCCGAGGTACAACTACGTAAGGACATCCTGCGCAGCAAGATCAAGCACGACGGTTTGGAGATTCCCGAGGACGTTATAGACTTCATTTCACAGAACGTTTCCAATAGCGTTCGTGAACTGGAAGGCGTAATCCATAGTCTGCTGGCATACTCTGTAGTCTTCAACAAAGACGTAGATCTGACATTCGCCCAGAGCATCATACAGCACACTCCTAAGACCGAACCAAAGGAAATCAGTTTGGAGAAGATTGTTGAAGAGGTCTCTGTTATATATAATGTAAAGCAAGAAGACATCTACGGCAAGAGCAGAAAGGCAGAGATCGTACTGGCACGCCAGCTGAGTATCTACCTGGCTGGATTGCATACCAGTCTCTCAGCCAGCAAGATTGGTCTGATGATTGGCAACAAGAACCACGCTACTGTCCTGCACAGCATAAAAACCATCAAGAAACGCCTGATCACAGACACTGGGCTGAAAGAGCAGGTTGACGAGCTAACAAATAGACTAAAAGGTACCAGATGAACATCAAGGAAAGACGAACAATCCGCAAATACACTCAGCAGCCCATCCCAGATGAGCTGCTGAATCGGTTATTAGAAGAAGCTGCCAGAACGCAGACCATGGGCAACCTGCAATTGTACAGCGTTGTGGTAACCCGCAGTACTGAAATGAAGAAAAGGCTTGCACCTGCACACTTCAACCAGCCCATGGTAACAGAGGCTCCAGTGGTGCTTACCATCTGTGCCGATTTCCGCCGTACCACCGATTGGTGCGAACACCGTAACGCTACGCCGGGCTATAACAACCTGCTCAGTTTCATAAACGCAGCTACAGATGCCCTGTTGTACACACAGACATTCTGCAACTTGGCTGAAGAGGAAGGCCTGGGTATATGCTTCCTAGGCACTACCGTATATATGCCCCAGCAGATTATCGAAGTATTGCAGCTTCCCCAACTGGTATTCCCCGTTGCCACACTGACCGTAGGATGGCCCAACGAGTCACCTGCCCTGTCTGACCGTCTTCCTCTAAAGTCCTTCGTTCATTCCGAGGTTTACCAGCCCTATTCCGAGATGTCCATCAACAACTTCTATTCCCACAAGGAGGCGTTAGAGGAAAACAAGCACTTTGTGGAAATCAACAACAAGGAAACGCTGGCTCAGGTGTTCACAGACATTCGCTACACCAAGAAGGATAACGAGATGATGTCGCAAGGTATGCTTGACACCCTACTCCACCAAGGATTCATCAAGCCTGACAGCGCCCCTATACTCTCCGTTGTTGAGACAAGACCGGATGTACTGGAGTGCGATGTGGTAAGGTTCCAAAATAAGAAAGAGAAATGGGTAGCCTTTGTAGGTTTCCTGGACGGACTACCCTACGAGATATTCACAGGCTTAATGGATGACGAGGAAGGTATTGCCCTGCCCAAAAGCGTCACCAGCGGTCGTATTATCAAACACATAGAGAGGGACGGACAGAAGCGATACGACTTCCAGTTCATCAACAAACGTGGTTACAAGACCACCATCGAGGGTCTGAGCGAGAAGTTCAACCCCGAGTATTGGGATTACGCCAAACTCATTAGCGGCGTGCTCCGTTATCGCATGCCCATCGACCACGTTATACGTCTGGTCACCTCCCTACAGTTGGAAAACGACAGCATCAATTCATGGAAAGTTGGCGTTGCACGTGTACTCAGGAAGTATTTACCTGAGTCTCAACAGGAAGAACTACCAGAAGAGGAATAAAAAATTGTCTCTTTCTGTCAACTTTTTGCCGCAAAAATGCTCAAATTGAAAATTTTTTGAGTAATTTTGCGGCAAATTTCAATTTAACACTACACTTATGGAAAATTTAGGTATTGGTTTTGAGCTCATGATCGTTGGCATGAGCACGGTATTCCTTATCCTGTTGATAGTCATTTGGGGCGGAAAACTCCTCATCAAGACCGTTAACAAGATTGCTCCCGAAGAAATAGCAACTCCCAAGAAAGGCGCAGCAACATCAGCAGTTGTTGACGGAGGTACTATGGCTATCCTTCAGCAGGTTGTCAGCCAGATAACTGGCGGTAAGGGTCATGTTGCCTCTGCAAAGAAGATATAAAAGAGGAGTTTTATTAAGTGATATAGAAAAGGTAAAAAAATCAAGATAACACAAATGAAGAAAGAAGTTAAGTTTAGTCTGGTCTTCCGCGACATGTGGCAGAGTGCTGGCAAGTATCAGCCCCGCGTAGATCAGTTGGTAAAGGTGGCCCCTGCTATCATCAAGATGGGATGTTTTGACCGCGTTGAAACAAACGGCGGTGGTTTCGAGCAAGTAAACCTCCTCTATGGCGAGAACCCTAACAAGAGTGTTCGCGAGTGGACAAAGCCCTTCCACGAAGCAGGTATTCAAACTCACATGCTGGACCGCGCTCTGAATGGTCTGCGCATGAGTCCATGTCCCAAGGATGTACGTAAACTCTTTTACAAGGTCAAGAAGGCTCAGGGTACAGACATCACCCGTATCTTCTGTGGTCTGAATGACACACGTAACGTAATCCCCTCAATCCAGTATGCAAAAGAGGCAGGCATGATTGCTCAGGCCAGTCTCTGCATCACATACAGCCCCATTCACACCGTTGAGTATTATGTGAATCTGGCTAAAACCTTCATCGAGGCTGGTGCCGACGAAATCTGCTTGAAGGATATGGCT
>DLBF01000198.1:813-12536 GCA_002494215.1 Prevotellaceae bacterium UBA7028 | reverse complement strand
ACGTGAAGACCTCGTAAGGAAACTAAAGGACTTGCGAACGGGAGGTATTATCTTCACCACCATCCAAAAGTTCGAGGAAGGTACAGGACTGTTATCAGACAGAGAGAATATCATTGTGATAACGGATGAAGCCCATCGTTCGCAATATGGCGACGAACATTGGGACACGAAGGCAGGGAAAATGAAGAAAGGCTTTGCGCTGTTTATGCGCGAGTCGTTGCCTCATGCCTCATTTATAGGTTTCACAGGTACGCCAATATCTCAGCGCGACAGGGACACAAAGGAAGTGTTTGGTGATTATATAGATATCTATGATATGACGCAGGCTGTAGCTGATGGTGCCACCAAGCCTGTCTATTACGAGAGCCGTGTCATAAAACTGAATCTGAATGAAGATGCCCTGCGGAAGCTGGATGAAGAATTTGATCGTCTGGCTGATGAGGGAGCTACAGAAGAACAAATCAACAAGGCACGTCAGGAGAATAGTGGACTGAAAGAGATTTTGTGCCATCCTGATACGATAGACAGCCTATGTCAAGACATCATAGAACACTATGAGAAGAACCGCCAGTATGAACTGACAGGTAAGGCGATGATAGTGGCATACAACAAAGAGGCTGCTGTAAAGATATACCGCCGGATATTGGAGTTGCGCCCTGAGTGGAAGGATAAGATGCACGTGGTGGCAAGTGCTGCCAATACAGATAAGGAAGAATGGCATGATGTGATAGATGCCAGGAGGAATAAGGAATATGCAGCACTCTTCAAGGACGATGAGAGTCCGATGAAGATTGCCATTGTGGTGGATATGTGGCTCACCGGCTTCGATGTTCCTTCGCTGGCAACGATGTATGTCTATAAGCCCATGAAGGAACACAACTTGATGCAGGCTATTGCCCGTGTAAACCGCGTGTTCCCTGAAAAGGAAGGTGGATTGGTGGTAGATTATGTGGGAATAGCAAGTGCCCTAAAGCAAGCCATGCAGGACTATACCAATCGCGATAAGAAGCAATTTGGCGATTTGGATATCGGAAAGACGGCATTGGTGAAGTTTAGGGAGAAGTTGGAGATATGCCGCGACCTGATGCATGGCTTTGACTATAACGGATGGTATGAAGGTTCCGATCCAGAACGCAGCAAACTGATAACTGCAGGCGTAAACTTCATGCTGGGGAAAAACCTTAAGGATCCTAAGGACTCAAAGACCTTTATTACCGAAAGTCAGTTGCTGCATAATGCGCAGACGTTGTGTAAGTCTCTGCTTACAGACCATGACAAGTTGGAGGTGACTTTTATGGATGCCGTAAGGGTGATGCTGGTAAGGTTGGATGCTAAAGGCACCACCATATCAAAGCATGATATCAACGAGCGTATTTCACGTTTGCTGGAGCAGAGTCTGCAAAGTCAGGGCGTGGAAGTGTTAACACCCAATGTAAACTTCTCGCTCTTCGACAGTAACTTCTTGGCAGAGATTAAGAAGATGAAGGAGCGTAACCTGGCCCTGAAACTTCTGGAAAAGTTGATGACGGAGAAGATTCGCAAGTTTGAGAGAACCAACATCGTGCAGAGTCTTAAGTTTAGTGAGATGATGAATAATGCCCTCTCGAATTACCTGAAAGGATTGCTGACCAACGAAGAGGTAATTGCTGAGTTGCTGCGGATGGCGGAGGAGATAAAAAAATGTGAGCAGGAAGGTGACGAGTTGGGATTGTCTGTAGAGGAAAAGGCTTTCTACGATGCTTTATCATCACCACAAGGTGTGAAAGAAGCCTACACAAATGAAGAATTCATAAAGCTGACGAAAGAACTGACAGAACAACTCCGTAAGAACCGCACCATCGACTGGAACCATAAGGATTCTGCCAGAGCCAAGATGCGTGTGCTGGTAAAGCGACTCCTGAAGAAATACAAATATCCGCCAGAAGGTCAGGAAAAGGCTCTTGAGGTGGTAATGGCACAATGCAATAAGTGGGCTGACGATGAAGGAAATTTCGAACCCTCACATACTATTGGAATCTATCAGCAGGAGGATGATGACTATATCATGCCAATGGCGGCCGAAGACGATTCTGCAGATGAATATAACAAGTAAAATGTGTGAAGGCTGATGGCTGATGTGAAATTTAATCCGTAACTTTGAATAACAAAACCTATACTATATGAAACACAAGATGATGTGGATGATGCTTGTCATCCTTCTTAGCAACACAAACGGGAATGCTCAGACGAAACGCTCGGATGACTTTAGGGCGAAGTATGAACTGAAGGAGGTGGTGGTGATGAGTCGCCACAACATCCGTTCGCCGCTTTCGTCGGGCGGGGCTGCATACAAAAGGGTGACACCGCATGAGTGGTTCCAGTGGACTTCGCCAGGCAGTCAGCTGTCGCTAAGAGGCGGCGTGCTGGAGACGGAGATGGGACAGTTCTTCCGCAAATGGCTGGTGGGCGAGGGGCTGCTGCCCGACAACTACCGACCCGAAGGTGACGAGGTGCTGTTCTATGCCAACTCCAGACAACGTACATTCGCTACGGCCAAGTACTTCTCTGCCGGATTTCTGCCTTTTGCCAACGTGAAGATTCAGCATAAGTATATGAAGGATAAGATGGATCCTTTGTTCTCTCCCCAGTTTACGAAGATGAACGATAAGTACCGCCAGCAGGTGAAGGCCGAGATGGAGGCTTTGCACAGCGGAGGCATACAGGGGTGGATGCAGTCGGTGCAGCCTGCATTGAAGATGATGGAGAAGGTGCTGGATATGAAACACTCGTCTGCCGCAAAGAATGATACGACCCACTTCTGGTTTAACGATACGCAGTTTAAACTGGAGAAGGGGGATGAACCGAAGATGTCGGGCGGTTACACGCTGGCCAATAGTGTGGCTGATGCGATGGTGCTGCAATGCTATGAGAGCGAGAGTATGGCACCATGGGGGCATAAGCTGAGCCTGAAGCAGTGGCGTGACATTTGTGCCGTGAAGGAGGTTTATGACCGTGTGCTCTTTACCACGCACAGTGCTGCCGTTAATCTGGCTTACCCCTTGGTGAGCCGCATTCGTGAGGAACTGCACCACGAGGGGCGCAAGTTTACGTTCCTCTGCGGCCACGATTCCAACTTGGCCAGCATAGGTGCTGCACTGGGTTTGGTCTATCCAGAGACACAGCAGGCGATGGAGTTGCATACGCCCATCGGCTCGAAGATGGTGTTTGAGAAGTGGAGCAACGGGACGGAAGAGTTTGTTGCCATCAATCTGGTATATCAGCCCATCAGTCAGTTGCAGAACCGCACATTGCTCTCGACGGAGGTGCCGCCTATGGTGCTGCCCATCACAATCGACGGGCTTACACCTAATGCCGATGGCCTTTACCGCATGGACGACCTCGATGCCCGTATGGCAGAGGCGATGGCTGAATACGATGCTATAGAAGATGAATCGTTATAAGGTATGCTAGAATGCCGCTCCGATTGTTACCGTGAGCTTGCGCTCGGTGGTCTTGAAGCGTTTGCCGTCCTCCCAATAGAAGCAATGGTTGGTGATGCCTCGTGAGTAGGTCCCTCGCAGATAGAATCCGCTGATACGGACGGAAAGGCCGAACTCGCAACCAAAGTTCACACGCTTGGGCCAACCGTCCTCGCCATAGTTGAGGTACTCCATGCGTGCATATCGGTTACCCATGTAATGGCCATACCAGCTGGACGTGATATAATCCCATACCGTAGAGGTGCCCCAGTCGGCATTGGAGAGCTTGCCGTAGATGATACAGTTCATGTTGACACCGGCATGCAGGGAAATCTCGGCCCTGTCGTCGGCAAAGGGGAACGAGATGGTTCCGTTGATGGGAATGTAGATGTCGCCCTCGCTGAACTTGTTGTATCCCATAGGTCTTCCGCTGGCCAGATACTGCTCGTAAGCCAAACCTGTGCGGCATCCCACAGCGAAGTGCTCGCTCAGCTTGAGCGAGGGATGGTAGAATAAACCTACCTGGAAGCCATGAAGGAACTTATCCTCCAAGCCAAAGAGATTCTCGTGAAATACCTGGCCGTTTCCGAAGTCAGTAACAAACTGCTTATTGACATAACCTACCTCGGCAGAGAAATTGCCTTCCTCTGCAAACTCCTGCGCATTGACCGTATTGCTCAGGCAGAAGGCGGATAATAGGATTAGTAAGGACTTTTTCATCGATAGTTATTTAAATTAAGAATTAAGAGAGAAAAAAGAAGAATTAGTCTCGCTCGTATGTGGCGATGTTGCCAGAGCTTTCCTGCACATCTACCTTGTAGCAATGGGGAACACGGTCGCAAATCCAACGGGCGATGTTCTCGGCCGTAGGGTTGAAGGGTAGGATAGAGTTGAGGTCCTGATGGTCGAGGGTGCCATGCACCAATCGCTTTACTTCGGTAAAGTCAACCACCATGCCGTCCTCGTCCAGTTCCTTAGACTTGCAGTAAACGGTAATTATCCAGTTGTGTCCGTGCAGACGCTCGCATTTGCTTCCTTTCTCCAGCGTTATGTAATGACTGCCGGAAATCTCCATCTTTTTTGTTACGTAGTACATGCTTAAATATTTTCTTTGGTCAAAGGTACGAATAATAATCTTAATAAACTATAAAAGCAACCGTTCAAATTCCCTTTTTAACAAAAAAGATGTTATCTTTGCGTGTCAAAACTAACAATTAGCTTAATTAAGGTATATGAAAAAGATTATTTTCGTCTTGCTCGCAGCAGCAGTATCAACGGGTGCTATGGCCCAGTTGAAGGTTAACAAGTACCACGAGCCTATCAAGGTGGAGAAGAAGTGGAAGAACTACAATCCAGGAGAGGTTGTTTTCCATGACGAGGCTCCCCAGACCGAGGGTTCTAAGATTTACCACAACATTATCCCTAACCCCACTCCTTATATTCAGGAGAATGCTCTGCGCGTGCTGCAGACATTGTACTATGGTCCCAAGGATAAGAACATCCCCAAGCTGAAGACAATCAACTACTATCTGGTGGATGAAGATGGTATTAGCTGGAAGGGCGGTAGCGGTGACAACGTAGGTGTCTGGTACACTACCGGTTGGATTGAGAAGAGCTTCCAGAACAACGATACCATGCGTCTGGATTACGAGACCCGTGGCGTTCTCTATCACGAACTGACTCATGCCTATCAGTTGAATCCTCAGGGTTGTGGTAAGTATGAGGACGGTGGTGAGAACTGGTGCTTCATTGAGGGTATGGCTGATGGCGTACGTGTTGCTTGCGGTTGCTTCGATCAGGATTTCAAGAGCAATGACCGTCCTCGTGCCGATACATGGCGCAAGGGTTACCGCGTAGCCGGTTACTTCCTGTACTGGTTGCAGTTGAACAAGGACAAGAACTTCCTGCGTAAGTTCAATGCCTCTGCTGCTGAGCTGAATCCCTGGTCTTGGGACAAGGCCATGAAGCACGTTCTGGGTGACAAGCCCGAGAATGGCGTAGAGGAGCTTTGGGACGAGTACCTGCATGCTATCGGGGATAAATAAAGTTTAGAGTTGATAGTTTAGAGATTAGAGATAATAGAAATGCCTTGCAAGTTTGCAGGGCATTTTTATTTTTTCTTTGATTGGAGATTGGGTTTAGGAAAAAATGCCTATATTTGCACAGAAACTGATAATAATATGGAAAAACCAAGATACGATATTCTGGACGGGTTGCGCGGTGTAGCGGCCCTGATGGTGCTTCTGTACCATGTATTCAATGATGCCAAGAGTTTCTTTGTGTGGCCTGTACCCGTGAATGAGTTTTATCATGGGTTTCTGGGAGTGGATTTCTTCTTTATCCTCTCAGGCTTTGTAATGGGATATGCGTATGACGAAAGACTTGCCAGACCCACCCCCGTCCCCTCCCGTGATGGAGGGGAGAGCCTTACCTTTTGGGGGTTTGTGAAGAGGAGGCTTATTCGTTTGCATCCCATGGTGGTGATGGGCGTGCTGATTGGTGTTGTAGCCTTTATTATACCAGGATGTACCAAGTGGGATGGTAGTGCCGTGCCCGTTGAAACCCTGATGTGGGCAACGTTGCTGGCGCTGTTCCTGATTCCTGCCCCCAGCGGGATGGATGTTCGCGGCAATACTGAGGCATTCCCGCTGAACGGTCCGCACTGGTCATTGTTCTTCGAGTACCTAGGCAGTCTGCTCTATGGCTTGTTGCTGCATCGTCTTTCTACCAAATGGCTCCGTGTCTGGGTAGCCTGTGGCATTGTGTCCCTTGCAACCTATGCATTATTCCAGCAGGATGGCGGTGTTGCCTATGGCTGGTCTTCTGAACCTATGAATTTACTGGGTGGGGCATTAAGGATGCTTTATGCCTATCCAATGGGCTTGTTGATGGCCCGCATGTTCCGTAAGAGAAAGCCGGAGCCCATAAAGGGTCCTGTCTTCCTGCTGAGCAGTTTGGGATTGGCGGCGCTGTTAGGTTTTCCCTTGTTTGGCGGCAAGGATACTGAGACTATCTTCCAGCTTGTCTGCCTGTTCTCCTTCTTCCCCGCTATAATATGGTTTGCGGCAAGAGGTATTGTTACTGGTTGGCGACAAAGGACCGTCTCCTTCCTGGGAAGATTGTCTTATCCGCTCTATGCTGTCCACTTCCCCCTTATATACCTTTATATAACGTGGGTAGGGAAGGACGGTCACCCATATGAAGGATACTCACAGCCTTGGCTCGCGGCTCTTATCACCATAGGGGCATCGGTATTGGTTGCAACACTCTGTTTGCTCTTCTATGATGAACCAATACGAAGGAAGCTAAGCCGTAAGTAACGGATATAAAAGAAAAAAGCCTGCATTTAGCAGGCTCTGTGAGTTTTCTTTTAGCTCTTGAAATAGTAGATGAAGGTGGCGAGGCCCTCGAGGGCTTTCTTGCCTGTTTCCTGAATCTCGATGGTGAACTTGATGGTGGTCTTGATGGCACCACGTAAGTTAGCCAGTTCCTCCAGTTTGGTAACCATGCGGATGTGCTGACCGCTAAGCACGGGCTGGGCAAACTTCATCTTATCCATACCGTAGTTCATCATGCGCTCCAGATTGTTGACCTCGATAATCTGATTCCATAGGTAGGGTAGCATGCTAAGGGTCAGATAGCCGTGGGCGATGGTCTGTCCGAAGGGACTCTCGGCCTTTGCCTTCTCTATGTCAACGTGTATCCACTGGTGGTCCAGTGTGGCATCGGCAAACATGTTAATACGCTCCTGGGGCAGTTCCACGTAATCGCTGGCACCCAAAACCTGACCTACATATTGTTGGAAATCCTCGTAGGAATTGATAACGACTTTGCTCATATTCTGTTTTTATTTGATGTTTTTGTTTGCAAAAATACAAATAAAATATGAAATGTGAATTATGAATTATGAATTAAATGTCGTATCTTTGTCCCGCAATGAAGCGTAGGGCATTTTTTTTCTTTCTTACTTTCTTTATCAGTTCGTTTGCTGCCATGGCGCAGCGTGCTGATGAACGTACCATTGCTGATTTCAGGCAGATGGGCATACCGTTCTATGAGGGTAACGAGGTGAAGCTGCTGACGACGGGCCCTATCAAGTTCGAGGATATGTTTGCCGAGATAGAACAGGCCAAGCATTTCGTCCACCTGGATTACTTTAAGTTTCAGGAGGATAGCATCTGCGGCGTTCTCTTCGAGATACTGAAGCGTAAGGCACAGCAGGGGGTAAAGGTAAGAATTGTGTATGACGGCTATGGCAACAAATCCTGCAAATTCCCTCTTTCCAAAGCTTTCCTGAAGGAGGTAAGAGCCTGTGGCATAGAGATTGCGGCATTTGACAAGTTCCGCTTCCCATGGATTAACCATTTCTTCCATCGCGACCATCATAAGATTGCTGTCATAGACGGCAATGTCTGCTATACTGGCGGCATGAATGTGGCGGATTACTACTTGCATGGCAACCCCAAAGTAGGGAAGTGGCGCGATATGCACATCCGAATGCATGGCCCCATAGTGGAAGGCTATGAACAGATTTTCGAACGCATGTGGTATGTGGTTACGGGTGAACTGCTGACACCAGGTGCCTATGTGGGCGAGGATAGGAGTAAGGGTCAGGTTAAGGTGGCATTGGCAGACAGAATACCACGCCTTTCACCAGATATGATGCGTAAGACTTATTGCACGGCTATTGATAATGCTCAGGAACTGATTCAGATTGTGAATCCGTATCCCTGCCTGAGCAATCCTATCCGTAAATCGCTGAATGATGCCTTGGCACGTGGTGTGAAGGTGCAGTTTATGGTGTCGGAGAAGAGTGACGGCCAGGTCAATGCGGATGTGACGGGTATAGAGATGAAGAAACTGATGAATCGAGGGGCAGAGATATACTACTACAGGGGCGGCTTCCATCACAGCAAGATTATGATGGTAGATGGTCTGTTCTGTACGGTAGGAACAACCAACCTGGACGCCCGTTCGCTGAAATTCGACTACGAAGTGAATTCCTTTATCTTCAGTCCTGAGACTACAATGGAGTTGCAGGAGATTTTCCGCAAAGACATAGAGCAGCATTGCTACCTGCTGACACCCGAGATGTGGAAAACACTCTTCCCCACAGGCAGACGCATCAGGGCACGCATCTTTATGTCGATAAAGGGTTTGCTTTAGAAGCCAATCATGTCGTGCATCAGTCTGATGTCTGACGGGGTGATTCCCAATTCCTTTAGAATCTTACTGCTTGTAAGGAACTCCTTCTCAGGGTTTATCTTTCTGTTCTCTTTCTTGTTCAGCTCCTCGGCCTGAGCTTTGTATTCCTTGTAGTTGGCAAGAGCTTCCTTCCAATTGCCCTGGGCAAATTGCAGGTGTCCGGCTGTCATATATTCAATATGCCGATCCTTGTATTCGGTATGCGCAAGGACAGCCTGATTGTAACGCATTGCTATGTCGAACTTCTTTAGGTGAAGGGCACAAGTCTCGATGCATGTCTTAAAGACAATATTGTCGGTCTGCATGTAATCCAGATGGAAGAGGTGCTTCAAGGCCTCCTCATACTTCTCTGTTTCTATCAGCGCAATAGCGGCAGTGGTAAGATAGTTGACGTTTTCTGGGCTTATCTCAACCAGTCTCAGCGCAGCTTCCAACTGCTTGTCTTTCTTGCCGAGCTTCTCGTAACACTTCTGCAGGACTATTAATGCCCACTCGTCCTCCTCCTGGAAGAAGAGCATCTGGGTAAGCGGGTCTATGGCTTCGGCATATTTCTGATTTCGGAACAGGCAGTTGCTCTTCAACTTCAGCATAGCCAGGCTGGTGCCCGAAGTCTCTGCTATCTTGTTGAGCCATGCAACGGGCTGGTCGAGAATCTGAGCCTCCATCATCTCTGTGCACAGCTCCATGATATTGTCCTCTGTGAGGTGCTCTGAAAGAAGCGGGTTCTCCCAGAAGTTCTGAGGCCACGAGAAGGGGTTCTCGATCTCGTTTCTGATGGGAGAGTGAACAAAGATGCGGTACAGGTTTTGCATGGTTGTCTTCATGTGGTTTACATAAGGAACCACATTTTCGTCCCCAAGAAGACCTGTCATGTCAAGGGATTGTGCCATCTGTTCGATGAAGGTGCTCTTATATTCGGTCCTTGCCATGAACGAGAACATGGCATAACGGTCTATATCGCATTCAGAGGGCAAGTCGAGAATCTGATAGGCCTGCTTGTTGAACTTTCCGTCTTTGCCTATAAGCAGTTCCTCGATAACGGGCGAGCTCTTCTCGAAGGGAATCCACCAGTGTGATATGTTTTCGCGAAGGAAACTGCATTTGTACCAGAGTTCTGAGCGATTGCCCAGGTTGATGTCCAATCCCTTGTTTACCATGTGTCCGATATTGGCCATCTTCTTGTTCATCAGCTTCTCCATTTCCTCTTTCGGCATATTCAGGGAGAAGCCAGCCATATCTTCCTGCTCTTTCTTGATGGCTATAAGCGTCTGCAGCATTAGCAGTTTCTCCTTCAATACAACGGTAACGTTTTTACTGATGATGCTGCTCTGGTAGCGTTTCGCTAACTCGGGATAGAGCTGTAACTCTTTCTGATATTTCTCTACCAGTAAGATGAGGGCTGTTATCGTCAGGGCGTTCAGTCTCTGACTTTCTGTATCGGTATAAAGGAAAAGCAGGGAGAGTTTCTCTTCGTCGAGGTACTCCCATAGTGAAAGGATAACGGCTCCTATGAAGTGCATCTTTACAAGGTCGGTCTGCCGGCTTATGAACTCGTACCAATGGGCAGTATCCTTCTGGCTCCACTGTGGTGATGTCCATATCAAACTGAAGATTTGGTCTTCTATCAGCAGTTGTTCGTCGGGTAATGGGTTGGCTCCCCATCTCTTGAGCAGTTCTTCTTCGGGCTCAAGGCCATATTGATTTGTCAGTTCGTGAAAGGCCTTTGCATACCAAGTGTGCTCCTCTTGCAAGCGTATGTCGCGATGTGCAACACGTAGTATTTCGAGTGCCTTCTTGCAGATTTTCTCTTGCGTAAGATTTCTTTCTTCATCCTTCCCGCCATTGGCAAGGAAAGAGAGCATGCAATGATAGTTCTCTGTTAACTCCTCTACCTGTGAGATAATCTGACTATCTGAGCAATAGCGTGCAATAATATTTAGCTGGTTCAGGCCAGAACCGATGAAAAGTGCAGACAAATCCTTTCTGCAAGATGCTGTTATATTGTTGAGCGTAACGTTATCCATTTATTTCTTTTTGTAGAGTATGGTGTTGATGAATGTGTCGGAATTAAACTTCTTGGGAGTAATGTTCCGCCCGGAAAGCCAAGTGATTGCCTCTTCTACATCCTTTTTTTGTGGAAGGAATGGCTGTTTGATGGGTATCAGCTTAAGTGAATCTGCCACAGAGTCGGGCATTTCGTATTCCTTTATTAATATAGACCGTAGCGAATCGGCATAAAGTCCTTTGCTTATATTCTCCACCGCCAGTTTGTAGGCAGCAACGAATTTGCGCATTTGCTCAGTCTTCCTTTTGTCTTTTCCAATACTGTCTGTTGTAACCCAGACGGCAAGCTGGAATGGCATCCCCTGTGACTGCATCAGTTTCTTGTTGCCGTCCATAACAGCCCATGAAGCATAAGGCTCTTCCAGCATGGCTCCTTCCAAGAGACCGGTGCGCATCATCTTGCCGCGTAGTTTTACATCGTTGATTTGTGGACGGTAGACGCTATCCTGACTAATCTTGGCACTGTCGAGCATCTTCTCGCACCAGTAGTCGGTTGCGCAGAGTCGGCAGATGGCAATCATCTTCTCACTCATTTGTTTCATCTTCTTCACCTTCTTTCCTTTCTCGGCTACCAATGTGATGGGTTCCTCGTTTGCCAGGAAAGATGTTACGGAAACAGAGTCGGAAAGACGAATGGCACGTATGATGTCGGTATAAGCGACATCTGCATGCCCGCGTGCAATAGCCGTGTCAATATCCATTTGTGCGGAATAGCGCAGCAGTCTCATGTCGAGATGCAGCGAGTCTGTTATACCTGTTTGTTCCGCATAATAGATAGGCAGGCATCCCAGTGTGGGCATTAGTGCCACATGCAATGCCAGGCTGTCGTTCTTCTTGGCTTCGGCTACAGATAGCATGGCCTCCTGTTTATGAGCACAGGAGGCCAGCATGATGATAGATAGTAAGAATGAAATGTAACGCTTCATTCTTTAACCAATTACATTATTAACCTTTGATAGCTGCTACACCGGGCAGAACCTTACCCTCGATAGCCTC
>DLBF01000198.1:0-749 GCA_002494215.1 Prevotellaceae bacterium UBA7028 | reverse complement strand
CCACCACCAGTAGAGATGTAAGAAACCTTGTCGGTCAGACCGAACTTGGTGCAGCATGCAACAGAGTCACCACCACCAATCAGTGAGAAAGCACCCTCGGCAGTAGCCTCGGCAACAGCGTCACCTACAGCACGTGAACCAGCGCAGAAGTCGTCGCACTCGAAGCATCCGGCAGGACCGTTCCAAAGGATAGTCTTAGCACCCTTGATGGCTGCAGCAAACTTAGCACGGCTGATTGGACCAGCATCCAGACCCTCGTACTCGGCAGGAATCTCTGTTGACTTGAATGTCTCGATCTTGGCACCGGGCTTAACGCTGAAGGTAGAGAAGTCGTAGCCTGTGCAGCATACGCTGTCCTCACCAAGGATAAGCTCTACGCCATTCTCCTTAGCCATCTTCTCAACGTTCAGAGCAACATCCAACTTGTCGAGCTCAACGATTGACTGACCAATCTCGCCACCGTGAGCCTTAGAGAAGGTGTATGTCATACCACCGCAGAGAATCAACTTGTCAACCTTGCCCAGAAGGTTCTCGATGATACCAATCTTAGAAGATACCTTAGAACCACCCATGATGGCTACGAAGGGACGCTTGATGTTAGAGAGTACATTATCAACAGCCTGAACTTCCTTCTCCATCAAGAAGCCCAGCATCTTGTTGTCTGCATCGAAGTAGTCAGCAATAACAGCTGTAGAAGCGTGCTTGCGGTGAGCAGTACCGAAGGCATCCATTACGTAGCAGTCAGCATA
>DLBF01000071.1 GCA_002494215.1 Prevotellaceae bacterium UBA7028 | reverse complement strand
CTTGGAGAATGTACCCATAATCAGGTCAACCTCGTCTGTCAGACCGAAGTGGTCACAAACACCACGGCCCTGCTTTCCGAATACACCCAGGCCGTGAGCCTCGTCAACCATGATGCTTGCATTGTATTTGTGCTTCAGCTTCACGATTTCGGGCAGGTTGGCAAGGTCACCCTCCATAGAGAATACACCATCCACGATAATCAGTTTCACCTTGTCTGGCTCACAACGCTGCAGCACGCGCTCCAGATCGGCCATGTCGTTATGCTTGTAGTGCAACTGGGTGGCAAAAGAGAGTCGGCGACCGTCCACGATACTGGCGTGGTCTCTGTCGTCACAGATGATGTAGTCGTCCTTGCTGACCAGCTGGGGGATAACACCACTGTTCACGGTAAAACCTGTTGAGAAGCACAAAGCATCATCCTTACCTACATATTCAGCCAGTTCCTTCTCCAACTGAACATGGATATCAAGGGTTCCGTTCAGGAAACGGCTTCCGGCGCAACCGCTGCCGTATTTGTGCATAGCCTTGCATCCGGCCTCGATGATACGCTCGTCACCAGTCAGACCGGTATATGCGTTCGAGCCAAACATCAGCACATGCTTGCCGCCCATTTCTACTTCAGTACCCTGCTTTCCCTCTATTTCACGGAAATAGGGGTATATACCCTTCTCCTTTATCTCCTTTGAAAGAGCATAAAAGGGGTGCTTGGAAAGTTTTTCTTGTAATAATCCCATTTTGATTTTAGTGTTTTTGAGGTCTTACCCTCTCATGAAAATTTTTGCAAAGGTACGACATTTTATCAAAAATCAAATAAACTGAAATGAAAAAAACACACAATATATGATTATTCAACTTCAGAATGATGTTGTTTTCTACACTTTTTACTAACTTTGTGCATTATTTATGCAAAATAGGATATTAGTTTGGTTCATCGTGAACCCTATTTCAGGTACTACGGATAAATCCAAGATTGTTAACTTGATACCTGATTACATGGAAGCTTCGCGCTTCGATGTAGAAATTCGGTATACCAAGTTTCGTGGTCATGCTGCCCAGATTGCACGCCAGGCGGTTGAGGAAGGAGTTGATGTCGTTGTGGCTGTAGGCGGTGACGGCACTGTTAACGAGGTTGCACGTTGTCTGGTTCATACCAACACGGCATTGGGCATCATCCCCTGCGGCAGCGGAAACGGCTTGGCACGCCACCTTTTTATCCCGATGAATCCGGAAGGAGCCCTACAGGTGCTCTCCACCTGCACGATAGAAGCGTTGGATTACGGAAAGATAAACGATACCCCATTCTTCTGCACATGTGGTATGGGATTCGATGCCTTCGTCAGCAGCAAGTTTGCCAAGAGCGAACGCCGAGGCCTGCTTACTTATATCGAGAATACCCTGCGCGAGGGTCTTCGCTACAAGCCCGACACTTACGAGATAGAGATTGACGGTGAGAAGCAGCATTACAAGGCATTCCTTATTGCCTGTGCCAATGCCAGCCAATATGGTAATAATGTATATATAGCCCCGCGTGCCAGCATGTCGGACGGACTGATGGACGTAACCATCATGGAGCCCTTTACCGTCTTGGAGGCTCCCCAGATAGCTATCCAGCTCTTCAACAAGACTATCGACAAGAACAGTCGCATCCGCACCTTCAAGTGCAAGAGCCTGCGTATTCATCGCAATTCGCCCGGTGTAATCCATTTCGATGGCGACCCCAAGGACGAGGGCACGGACCTTCAGGTTAGCCTGGAGCCCAAGGGCATCCGTATGGTGGTGAATACCAACGAGCAGCTATATACGCCCCCGTTGATTCGTGCCTTTACCGACTTCTACAACAATATGAATGCCGAGATTAATCTTCTCCGCGAGGATATCAACAAGCAGCAGCGCAGGATAAGGACCATCAATCAGGAAATGCTACGTCGCTTGCGCAACCATTGATATAATGATATAACACAGACTTAATAATAATATTATGAAACAGACAACATTCCTTTTCCGTTCTTTACTGGTAACGACATTGATGGTATTTTCCTTGCCTGGCAATGCCCAGCGCTACGAGGTGAATCGTGGCAGAGTCCTTTATGGCGATAAGCAGGTGATGCACGTCGATGTGCGTAGCTTCGTAGATTTAGGCAGTGGCTACGCCAAGGACAATAATAATGTATATATGAACGGACGTGTGCTGGAGAACGTGGACCCTACCACATTCCGCCTGAAAGAGCATGCTGGGCATCGCTCCCATGATCCCAAGGCAAAAGGCCAAGGTCAGCACCGCGGGTATTTCAAGACCAGCATGAACGTCTATTACGGCACCAAGAAGCTGGATGCCATAGCCTCCTCCTTCAAGGAAATAGGCAACGGCTATGCCAAGGATGCCTTCAACGTATATTATTACGGCGAGAAGATTGAGGGCGCCTCAGCCAGCACGTTCAAGGAGCTGGGTGGAGGCTATTGCAAGGATGCCTTCGATGTATATTATTATGGCCAGAAGGTAGAGGGCGCCATGGCCTCCTCCTTCAAGTATGTAGGCAATGGCTACGGCCAGGACACCTTCGATGCCTATTATCGCGGCAAGAAAATAAAATAATATGTTATCTGATACAAAAAAAGAGGATTGACAATATTCTGTCAGTCCTCTTTTTGGGTTTCAAGTTTCAAGTTTCTGTGAATTAAAAGAATGTTCTAAATTAAAAAACTCACAAACTTTAAAAAAAGTTAATATCTACAGAGCGGTTAAAGAAAAAACTAAGGATTTTTTTTGTTGAGATGATAAAAATTTCATATCTTTGGGCAGAAAAACAAAGAAAAACGCACTAAAATGAAACACTCACTGGTTATTCTATTTGCATTCCTTACCCTTACAGGTTGGGCTAAGGACGATATTGTTATCTCTCAGCGGAACGGTTATATTGCCTTTGAAGTTGACAAGGGTCTTACCCCCATAAGGGATAAATACAAGTATTTGGGTACAGGCGAACAGCTGGCTGGCACAATACTCTATGAGGAAACCAGTGGATTCTGCAAAGCTTTAACAACCAGTTTCGCTAACGACCAGTGTATGAAGTATACTGGCAATGACGCCTTCTACGGAGGCCTGAAATGGGCATACGCCAATCATATGTCTGTGACCATATCACCCGATATGATATGGCTCTTAATCAGCCAGGGCTTTGCCCGCTATGTAAATGCCCACCCCGAGGAAATGCGTCAGCAGCTGGTCAGCCATGACGGAAAGTTGGATTTGGTTGTCAAATCTCAGGAAGACCTGTTCTCCGAGAAAGCCGACTGGCCTACGCTGATTAGTGATTTTACGGCACAGATAGACAGTTACACCAAGAACGACATCGCCAAGACGATAACCGCAGACTTCACTACCACCACACCTGCCGAGCGCATTGCCTCGCAGATTACACTAATGGAAAGTGTCAAGAAATACTTCACATATACCGTAATGAGGGTTGCCTGCGGCATCCCCAGTATAGCCATCACGGGTACACCCGACGATTGGCGACAGGTGATGGCAAAGACCAAAAAGCTGGAAGTCTATAATGGCATCGGCAAATGGGCAAAGAGTCTGGAGCCATTACTGCAGGAGTTTGTGAATGCAGTCGAGGGTAAGCCCAACCAGAAGTTCTGGCAGGATATAGTTAAAAAGGACAGAGTTAATAAACTGAAAGGTGGCGGATGCACCTTTGATACCCTGACAATGCTGGACGGCTGGATACTGAAGTTCTTCCCCGACGAGAATGGATTAACTCAGAATAGCGTCGCCCATACAGTAGATATGCCGTCGGAGTTGATACGAGTCGGATTTAACTATAAGGTCTTATCCTCCGAGGATGGAAGCATTGAGGGCGAGGCTCCCATGGAGCTCTGGGCAGGATTTATGGGTGCAGAAGTCGATACACTCGGTAATATGCTGACACCTAAGATCGGTTGGATGGTAACCTATCAGGACAAAGACTTGACGCCCGAAAATATGAAGAAATCTGCCGACAAATCCGGTTTATCCCTTGTTGTTAAGGAAGTGCCAGAGGTACTGGCTACCATGAAGCATCTCAAACGGTTAAAACTGAAATTCACAGACGATGTGGTAATACCCGACTGGTTCTACAATCTGAAGATAGACTATCTGACCATCGAAGGTAAAATGTCGAAAGAACAGAAAGAAAAAATCAAGAAACACTTCCCCAAAGCCAATATATGGCTTTAGTCCCGCTAATAAACCTGAAAGCACTACACTCTCAAATAAAATTGCCCCAACTTCATAATAACAAGGTTGGGGCTTCCCTTTTTGACCATCGGTCGAGCCTGCTCACGCTCGGGATAGACGATGTGAGCATTGCAACCCCCATCGTGAGTGGTGAGTCACTCCCCTTCGTGAGGCCGTAGCCACATTCAGTGGCTACTCTGATGACCTCAGTCGCCTCTCGCTTAATCGTAGCCTTCTGCGGGACATAAGAAATCTGTGATTAGTGATATCTATGTGAAAAATCTCGACTATCTAAAATCTGTAAATAATTTTCAAAGCGAGTATTGTAGCCTTATTTTGTTTCCAAGTTAGAGAAAATTTACTGTCAGGTTAGAGAAATTTTGTTTTCTCGTGTAGTAGTAAATACTCTTAGGCTTTAGAGCGTTGGACTTTATTTTTTTTCGGGGTGGTGTGATGTCAAAATGTTTCCATGGAGGTGTTGTAGTTATATAATGCCATCTGCCATTGTAGAGTTAATAATTAATCTAATATTAATTCCGTACATTCCTTACCTTACCCTCAGTGTTCCTATAATGTTGTAAGGTATTAGCCTCAGATTATGTGCGGTAGAAGTACGCTTGATGTTCGGTATATGTTCGGTTCTACACCGAACATGTAGCGGACATATACCGGACATATACCGAACAAGTACCGAACATCAATTAAGTGTGCTCCCTATCAGCAACGAAGAAAGAGTAAGGGAAGCATATGGTAAGTAGCTGATTAAATCACCGAGCTACAAAGTAAAAACTATCAAGGCTGAATACGGATGGTTTGCATGCTGAAAACTGCTTGAATTCAGCGTGCAAACGATGGGTTTGGAAACTGAATTCTTTTTAGCTTGTTTTTGATCAACAATCAACTTGATTTTGGACATGAAACAACTTAAATAATTTATTTTGTAAGTTGATTGTTCATAACGAGATTATAGATGATAGATGAGAGATTATAGATGATAGATAATAGATAATAGATTATAGATGATAGATGGTTTCAGGTCGCTAACCGCTCAACGCTAAACATTTTTAGCGTTATTTGAAGAATAATTGCTATCTTTGTGGCTGAATTATCACTGAGTAAGAATGAATCTGCCTAAATTCATAATTACCATGGACGGGTATTTCCGTCTGGGAATGGTTAGTCAGCACAAGAATCTGCTGATAGGGGATGATGAGTGCATAGGCGGCGGATACTACCAGTTTGACTGGGTAAGTAACCGCATTGTGCTTGACAGGGCATCGTATGACTTCGGTCGCCCCCGTTGGCATTTGCTGGAAATACTAAAGGTTCCTGCACAATATCGTGGCCTTAGGATTGTGTATGTTTATAACGACGATTTCCACGAGGACTTCTGTGTGAGTGATGAGCTGAAGATTGAATACTACTAATGATCAGATAAAAGAGAAAGATTAAAAGATAAAAGTGAATCTTGAGATAAAAATTAGCGGTTAGCGAATATAGGTATTATGGCATATATGAATAGATTTGGGGAGTCTGACGACTTCCGACGCGAGGAACTGATTCGTGCAATAGAACATTCGATAAAGAACCTGACGCTGCAGGAGCTGGAGGCTCTGTACTACGATATGAGCACGAAGAATTATATTAACGACTAAGAGAGAGAGATAAGCGATGATAAAGGATGTGCACTATAGCTTGCAGATAGACAGAAGGATGAAACCCCTTGTGACGGCAGCAGACTTTGAGGGTCTGCTGGAGCTGGTGTACAGTTTCTCGAACTCGCAGTTCCGCACGGCTGTGTATATGCTGGGCGAACGATATGCTATGGATTTGCCAAGGGATACGTTCTGGGAACTGTTTGCATTATTGCTGGAACGGGATGCCAAAGCTTTCCTTGTGGTTATGCTGAAAGCCCTTTCGGATAGAATGAGTAAAGGGGAGGCTGCCATCAGCGATGAGGGCTTCGGACGTTTGTGCGGTATGATGAATGATATCGACAGACAGAAGACCATCGAATTTCTGTTGCCTTTCCTGACCGACGATGAGCAGGTGAGGCGCTTGTTCCGTTGCTTTGGTATGCAGGAAACGAGCGAGTGGATGCCTTTCCTGATTAGGGTTAACACGCTGCCTTGCGCCTTTGTGCTGTTCTCGTCGCTTCGCTATGTCGAACACGAAAGGGATTACCTGGTGCGCATAGCTTACTACCTGATGAAGCGGGGTGACGGACTGTCCTTTAATCTGGCCAGCCTGATGAAGGCTTACTTTGGTCTGGAGGAACTGAAGGGTACCTTCTCGCTGCAACTGAAACCCTTCGAGCTGGCTCGCCTGGAAACATCCTACAAGGCTTTCTGCGAGAGAATGGCTTAAAGTCCGCCAAAGCTGACGTCCTCGAACACGATGCTGGGCAGCAGCTCTGTCTCCCAAGGGTCGATGTCGTTTCCTAAATCAGAAACACGCTGCCATACATCCAATATATTACCGGTTATATTCATTCCGCTGACGGGTTGCACGATAACTCCGTTCTGAATCAGGAATCCCTCTATGCCATAAGAGAAGTTGCCCGTTGACGGGTCGCAATTTCCACCATTGAAATCGGTTACCAAGATAGTTTTATCAGACTGGGCGATTAGCTGCTGCAACGACTTGCTGTCGCATCCCATAACAAGGTGGTGTATGCCCTGTGTGGTAGGGGGAAGGCCCAACTTATTGGCATAGACAGTATCGATGAAGAATGTATCGAGCACACCCTTGCTGAACAGGCTGCGATGCTGTGTGGCAACACCGTCGTAATCGAAGTAGCAAGCGCCACGGGTACCAGGGATGAGCGGGTCATCGACAATGCTGACGAGTGGCGAGAGCACCTGCTGGTGAAGTTTTCCTGCCAAGAAGGACATCTTGCCGTGCAGGTATTGTCCGTTCATGGCATTGAGGATAGGCTGCAAGAAACTGCCCACAATGGGTGATTCCAGAATCATGCGGTATTGTCCGCTGCTGGTGGGACGACTGCCTATCTTGCGAAGGGTTCGGTCTATCGCCACACGAGCTATGCCATCAGCAGGCATATCCTTAAGGAATATACGTGTCTCGCCCCATCCGTCGGCAGGATGCTGGCCATCCTTGCCCTCGGCCGTAGCAATACTGGTAAGGGTGCAGCATGTGCTTTGCTCGTAGCCCTGAAAGCCATTGCTGATAAGGTAATGTGCCTGATGCTGGCGGTCGGTATAGTGGGTCTGGAAACTAATAAGTCTGGGGCAAAGTTGTGTGCCCTCCTGATTGTTCTGCTGCGCCAAGCGGAGTTTCTCGGAAGGGTCTATAGTGGAAAGGGTGGCATCGAAATTCTGCAGATCGGGGCCACCGCCTTTGTAATAGCGTGAAGGGTCTGCCAGCGTGCGTGCCTCGTCGGGCTCCAGCATACGTGTAGTCTCGATGGCATTGTGTATGAACTGCTTCAGTGCCGCTGGTGCCAGATTGTTGGTATAGAAGAATCCGTCGCGTCCATCAATCAGCAGGTTCAGGGCAAGGGAGGTAGCAGATGCGTGCAGCATCTTCTCGATCTGCCCATTACGTATGATGATGTTATCCTCGTGATTACTCATATGGACAAGTTTGAAATCGGCATTGCTGCAAGCATGCCTGATCTCTTCTGCGACTTTTTCTAATTCATAATTCATAATTCACAATTCATAATTGGTTTACCGTTTACGGTTTACTGTTTACAGTTTTTAATTAAGAATTAAGAGAGAAGAAAGAAGAATTAGGCTTTAGACTTTAACCTGTAACTTGAAACTTAAAACCTGAAACCTGAAACCTGAAACTATCTATCATCTCTTATCTATCATCTCGGTTAGGGAGAGGGGCCTTATCCCACGACTAGTTTGTCCACCAAAACTGTGGGGAGGCCTTGGCTGACTCCTACGCGCTGACCACCCTTGCCGCACATGCCGGCACTGTGGTCTATCCTTAGGTTGTTACCCACCATACTGATATGCTGGAGGGCTTGAGGTCCGTTGCCGATGATGTTCATGTCGCGAAGTGGGGTAGTAAGATGTCCATCCTCGATGAGCCATCCTTTCTTCATAAAGAAAGTGAAGTCGCCAGCCCCTATCTGAACCTGCCCGTTGGTGAAGTTCTGGGCATAGATACCGCGCTTTACGCTGCGTATGATATCCTCTTCTGTTGCATCTCCTGCACACATATATGTACTACGCATGCGTGGCAGGGGCATGTGGCGGAAACTCTCGCGGCGACCGTTGCCTGTGCTCTGTACACCAAAGTGACGGGCACTGATACGGTCGTGCAGGTAGCTGTTGAGGATTCCCTTGTCAACTAAGACGGTACGCTGACCGGGGATACCCTCGTCGTCGTAACGGAGCAGACCTGCATCGTAGGGCTGGGTTCCATCATCTACAATGGTGATGCCCGCATCGCAGATACGCTGTCCCAAACGGCCTGTGAAGATGCTCTCGCCAGTGCGGATGAAATCTGCCTCGAAGGCATGGCCTATGGCTTCGTGCATTAGTATGCCGCTACTTCCTGCTGCCAGGACAACGGGCATCTCGCCACCTTCTATCTGCTTGGCATCAAAAAGGAAAAGAGCCTGCAGGATGGTTTCCTGAAGTAGTTCTTCGATTAACTCGGGTGTGATAAATTCTGCTCCACGCTGGTACATACGACTGCCAAATCCCATCTGTGTTTTACCATCCCTTTGTACAACAACAGAGATGAAAAGGGTGGTTCGGGGGCGATGGTCGGAGAAGCCCGTGCCATCGCTGCAGACGAACTGGATGTTCTGCATGCGTTGGGCTACGTTAGCTTTGACACGCACAACGAGAGGACTGATTTCGTGTGCACGCTTGTTGATAGTGAGCAGAATACTCTTGGAGGCATTGGGCTCCAGCATGGGAACATCCTGCGTCAGGAGAGGGGTGGGTTTGAGAGCGGGTATCTCTGCGGGTGTACCACTGCAGGGAATACTGCCAGCAAAGCGTGCAGCCTGGTGCATAGCCTCGGGACTGAGGTCCATGGTATAGGCGTAGCCCGTCTGTGTACCCTGCACAACCCTTATGCCTGCTCCGTAGAGCATCACCTGTTGCGCCTGACTGACAGTCCCGTCCTGCAGCTCAAGACTGCTGATTCGGGTGTCCTCCAGATAAATATCAGCATACTCTCCACCTCTGCTGAGAGCTGTGGAGAGTATGCTATGAAGTTCCTTTTCTGTTAAAGAAAAATGTTCTGTCTTAGAAGTTGAAATATCGTTTTGCATTATAATATGATATGTCTCGAACCATCTGTTCAATGAACGGCATTTCCTCGGCAGGCAGCTTCCCGTCCTCGACATCCTGACCTATCATGTTGCAGAGTTGACGGCGGAAATACTCGTGGCGGGGATAGGATAGGAACGAACGACTGTCTGTGAGCATACCAACGAAGCGACTCAGGAGTCCAAGGACACTAAGCGCATTCATCTGACGCTCCATACCATCGAGCTGATCGTTGAACCACCATCCGCTTCCGAACTGAATCTTGCCGGGCGTGGGACCTTCCTGGAAGTTGCCTATCATTGTGGCCAGCATCTCATTGTCTGAGGGGTTGATGCAATATAGGATGGTCTTTGCCAGATTGCCTTCGCTGTCCAGCTTATCGAGGAATCGGGAAAGGCTCTCGCTGGTATTCCATGTACCTATACTATCAAATCCAGCATCAGGTCCTAACTGCTTGAACATGCGCGTGTTATTGTTTCGCATAGGTCCATAGTGGAACTGCTGTGTCCAACCAGCCTTGGCATCCTGACGGGCAAACTCGAGGAGTAGGGCAGAGCGGAACTTGTTAACCTCGTCGGCAGTAGGCTGCTTGCCCTCCATCACCTTCTGGAATATCTGTTTAACCTCGGATTCGGCATAATCCTCGGCATAGAACTCGCTCAGTCCATGATCCGAAAGACGACAACCCAGAGAATCGAAGAAATCATGCCGTTGTTGCAAGACATCTATCAACTCGTTATAGCTGGAGATGTTACGTCCTGCCGTCTCGCCCAACTTCTCGATGTACGCCTTATAAGTTTCGGGGTTCTCGATGGCCATTGCCTTGTCTGGACGCCAAGTGGGAAGTACCTTACAACATTGAACATTGGTTTTGGCGGCGTAGGCTTGATGATACTCGAGCGTATCGGCAGGGTCGTCGGTAGTGCAGGCAACCTCAACGTTGTAGCGCTTCATCAGACCGCGAGCAGAGAATTCGGGTTGCTTCAGCTTCTCGTTGCACTCCTCGAAAATCTCGCGTGCCGTATTGGCATTCAGCAACTTATTGATACCAAAGGCAGTACGGAGTTCGAGGTGAGTCCAGTGGTAGAGCGGGTTGCGCATGCAGTAGGGCATGGTCTCGGCCCACTTCTGGAACTTCTCCCAATCGGAGGCATTACCTGTGATATACTTTTCCTCGACACCATTGGTGCGCATGGCACGCCACTTGTAATGGTCGCCACCCAACCATAGCTCAGTAATGGAGCTGAAACGATGGTCCTCTGCCACCTCCTTGGGATTCAGATGGCAGTGGTAATCAATGATGGGAAGATGCTCGGCCTGCTGGTGAAACAGTTGCTGGGCTGTCTCGGTCTGCAGCAGGAAGTCTTTGTCCATGAACGATTCCATACGAATAAGGGCTTAAAGGTTCAGACTTTTGGCAATACCAAGCTCCAGTCCGCGCAATTCTGCCAGACCACGCAGACGACCGATACAGCTATAACCGGGGTTGGTCTTCTTCTTCAGGTCATCGCACATCTGATGTCCATGATCAGGACGCATAACAATGCTCTTCTGGCGCTTCTGCTGAATCTCGAGGAAGGCCTTCATGACCTCGTACATAGGAACATCGCCTTCAAGGTGGTTAGCCTCGTGGAAGTTACCCTCGGCATCGCGCTGGGTGCTGCGAAGGTGAACGAAGTCGATACGGTCCCAGAAACGACGCATCATAGCGGGGAGGTCGTTCTGTGCACTTACACCAAACGAACCTGTGCAGAGGCAAAGGCCATTGGCAGGGCTGGGAACAGCATCGATGAGGGCCTGGAAGTCCTCGGCTGTACTAAGGATGCGGGGAAGTCCGAGAATAGACATTGGTGGGTCATCGGGATGGATAACCAACTTGACGCCAGCCTTTTCGGCTGCTGGGCAAACCTCCTTCAGGAAGTAGATGAGGTTAGCACGCAGCTTCTCGGGAGTGATATCCTTGTAGCGGTCTAACTCTTTCTGGAACTGCTCCAGTGTGAAGCTTTCCTCAGAGCCAGGCAGACCAGCAATCATATTGCGTGTAATGAGTTCCTTCTCGGCATCGTCCATCTTCTCGTAACGAGCCTTTGCCTTTGCGATTTCCTCGGCAGAATATTCTTTCTCTGCTCCTGGACGGTGCAGGATAAAGAGGTCGAAGGCTACGAAGGCAGCACGCTCGAAACGCAAGGCACGACTGCCATCGGGCATCTCGTAAGCCAGATTGGTACGAGTCCAGTCGAGAACGGGCATGAAGTTATAGGTAACAACATCAACGCCGCATTCGCCCAGATTGATGAGACTTTGTTTGTAATTGTCTATGTAAAGTTGGTAATTGCCTGTCTGTGTCTTGATATGCTCGTGTACGGGCACACTCTCGACAGCCGACCAGCGAAGTCCGGCATCCTCGACAATCTTCTTGCGCTTGAGGATTTCCTCCTTGGTCCATACTTCGCCATTAGGGATATGATGTAATGCCGTTACTACGCCTGTGGCTCCAGCCTGACGGATGTCCTGAAGGCTGACAGGGTCGTTGGGTCCATACCAACGAAAACTTTGTTCGCAGAGATACATAATATGAATCTATTTGATGTTGTTAGTGTTAGATAGAGAACGCATCGAAGCCGCCATCGACAACGGAGAGGACTCCTGTTACGAAGCTGCTGGCGTCGCTAATTAAATAATGTATTGTGCCGAAAAGCTCGTCGGGCTCTGCAAAACGACCTGCAGGAGTGTGAGCGATGATTGTCTTGGCACGGTCTGTCAGCGAGCCGTCCTCGTTGGTCAACAGGGCACGGTTCTGGTTTGTCAGCAAGAAGCCAGGCACGATGGCGTTAACACGCAGACTGGGACTGAACTTCGAAGCCAACTCTGTAGCCATGTACTTAGTGTAGTTGCCAATGGCTGCCTTTGCTGCTCCGTATCCTACAACACGTGTCAGAGGACGCAGGGCACTCTCTGAGCAAAAGTTAACAATGGCACCTTTTTCGTTCTTTGCCATAACAGGTACAAACACCTGTGTGGGGATTACGGTTCCGAAAAGGTTCAGCTCGACAACTTTTTTGAAGGCATCAAGGTCGAGGTCGAGGAAGGTCTTGTCTGGAGCAATTGTAGCACCAGCCATATTACCACCGGCAGCATTCAGCAGAACATCTATAGTGCCGAAGCGAGCCACAATATCGTCGCGATTCTGCTCCAGAACCTCTTTCTTCAGTACGTCGGTCACCAGGAAGAGAGCCTCGCCCTTCTTGTTCAGCTCAGCTTCCAATTCCTTGCCTTGGTCTTCTATACGGTCCAGAACGACAACCTTTGCACCTTGTTCTACCAAATAGTGGGCAATGTTTCTACCCAGAATACCGCAGCCGCCAGTCAGTACGACTACCTTTCCTTTAATGTCAAATAAATTTTTCATCGTGTTAATATATTTTTGTTATTGTTATTTTGTCTCTTATTGTTGAACAGGTTTAAATCTGGGAACCAGCACCTTCAGACAGCACCATCCAACCATATAGGCAAGGGCACAGTAGCAGAAGATGATAAAGTAGCCTGCAGGTTTGCCTTCGAAGCCAAGGAAAGACATATTGGTCTGTGCTGCATAGTGGAACAGATTACCAGAGAACTTATTGATGGCATACGAACTGATACCTCCTGCCAATCCGTTGATTCCCGTCATAGTGCCAATGGCTCTCTTGGGGAACAAGTCGCTGGCCACAGAAAAGAGGTTGGCCGACCAAGCCTGATGGGCTGCTCCTGCAATACCAATGAGTATAATGGGGAACCAGTAGCTATATGCTCCCAAGGGTTGTGCAAAGAGGGTGAAAAGGGGGAAGATGGCAAACACCAACATCGCCTTCAGTCGTGCATCATAGGCATTCTGCCCAGTGCGATTGACGATAATGGTGGGGAGTTTACCACCCAAAATAGAAAGCATGGTGATGGCATAAAGCACAAAGATAAGCATCATGGCCACAGGATTATGCGATGGCAGGTTATAGACATCGCTGATGTAGGCTGGTGTCCAAAAAAGGAAGAACCACCATACACCGTCCGTTATGAGTTTAGCCAGGAAGATGGCCCATGTCTGTGGGAAGGTAAACATCTTCAGGAAAGGAATTCCCTTCTGTTTCTGTCCCGCCTCGACAGGAGATGTTGCTTGTGTGTCTTGCCGGATGTATGCAAGCTCTTCCGCATTGACAGCCTTGCATCTCTCGGGCTTCTTATATATGAAAATCCAGAAACCAAGCCAGATGAATCCAAGAGCACCTATGATGATAAATGCCATTTCCCAACCGTTACCAATGCCAAGGTCCTTAAAGTATCGGGCCAGCAAGGGAATGCTAACAGGAGCCACCAATGCACCAATGGTACTTCCTGAGTTGAAGATGCTGGTGGCGTAGGCACGGTCTTTCATGGGGAAATACTCGGCTGTCACCTTGATGGCAGCAGGGAAGTTTCCGCTTTCACCTATACCTAATACAATACGTGATATAATAAAACAATATGCACTTACCGTGCTGACAGCTATTGCAGCAGAGCCTGTTGCTTCGAAAAGTTCCTTTGTGCTACCCATGTCCAGGTGCCACATGGTTGCCAAACCACACAATGCGTGCATACAAGCTCCAAGAGACCAAATGGCTATTGCCCATAGATAACCCCTCCTAACGCCAATCCAATCCATAAAACGGCCAGAGAATAGATTGGCAATGGCATATACAAGGCCAAAGATGGCTGCTATGTTTCCGTAATCGGCATCCGTCCAATGAAATTCGGGTGCTATGAAGTCCTTCCAAGTTAAAGAAAGTACCTGGCGGTCCATATAGTTTATGGTTGTAGCCAGAAAGAGCATTGTGCAGATGACCCATCTATAGTTGGTCATCTTTTGCGTGGTTTTAGTGTTCATTTTTTAGGTTTATTTGCTTATTTGCATGCAAAGATAGCAATAAATAAAATAGCACACAATTATTTTGCATAAATTGTGTGCTACCTTATATTATTTTTGCAATTATTAAGCCGCTATGTCCGTTTCCTCTCCAGATACTCGGCAAAAATACGCGCAGCGCTCTCTACTTTTTGCGCGCATGGACGTTTTTTGTAATATTCTGCGTTCCTTTCGTCTGGTACATAGGTGGTTTTCACAACGGGACAACCATTTAATCCTAACAGTTCGGCACAGATGATGGAGCCGTTTCTTTGCTTGAAGGTTTCGAGAAGTTCCTGCACTACCTTATAGCAGGCTGCTTTTCCTTCACGGTCGTCACCTTCCGTCTGTCCGCAGTCCAGACCTGCCAGTATCACCAGTCCGGATACAGTGCCGCACATCATACGCATTCGACCAACGCCTCCACCAAAGCCTGCTGCAATACGCTTGGCCATTGTCTCGTCTAAACCGTAAAGATCTGCAAAGGCAGCCACTACACTTTGCGAACAACCATATCCGCTCATGAAAAGCTCCACGGCACGTTGTATTCTATCTTCCAAATCTTGACTCATGATGCTGGATTTACAGGTTTTCGCATTCTTTTAGCCACATGGCAGAAGATGCATCGCTTGGCATGCGCCAGTCACCGCGTGGTGAGAGAGAACAACTTCCGACTTTAGGTCCGTCTGGCAGGCAGCTGCGTTTAAACTGTTGCGAAAAGAATCGACGATAGAATGTCTTGAGCCAATGCTTTATTGTCTCGTCGGTATAGGCTGTACCATAGGCTTCCTTGGTCAGGAAGTAAACTTTCTTGGGTCTGAATCCCCATCTGAGCGTATAGTACAAGAAGAAATCGTGCAGCTCATACGGACCAACAAGGTCTTCCGTCTTCTGCGTTATATTGCCTTGCTCGTCAGCGGGGATGAGCTCGGGACTGATAGGAGTGTCAACAATATCATGCAGGACGGTTCTGGTGCTATCGTCCTCGATACTATCGGCTACCCATTTAACCAGATGGCGAACGAGCGTCTTGGGCACGGATGTGTTTACACCATACATGCTCATGTGGTCTCCGTTGTAGGTTGCCCAACCCAAAGCCAACTCGCTGAGGTCGCCAGTTCCGATTACCAAGCCATTCATCTGATTGGCTGCATCCATCAGAATTTGTGTACGCTCGCGGGCCTGACTGTTCTCGTATGTGACATCGTGGTTTTCTGCATCATGACCTAAATCCTTGAAGTGCTGGACACAGGCATCCTTGATGCTAATCTCGCGAATGGTAATACCTAACAGATTCATCAGGTTGACAGCATTGGTGTAGGTGCGGTCGGTAGTTCCGAATCCAGGCATTGTTATGCCCACGATGCCTCTGCGGCTTATTCCCAAACGGTCGAAAGCCTTCACGCACACCAACAGTGCCAAAGTGCTGTCCAAACCTCCACTGATACCAACCACAACGGTCTGTGCACCAGTGTGACTGATTCGTTTGGCAAGCCCCTCGGTCTGGATGCTGAATATTTCCTGACAGCGCTCGTCGAGGTCCTTTCCTGTTGGAACAAATGGGTGAGCATCTATCTTTCGTGTCAGACCGAACTCGCGGGTTTCCGTTCTTTCCGTCTCAATGATGGTTGCCAAATCCTTTCTGGAGTTTGATGCACAGGTGGCGAAAGTGGTGTTAATCCTACGTTCCATTCTTATGCGCTCCACATCAATTTCTGTTTCCAAAAGTTGAGTGCTCAGCTCATGACGGGGTGTTTCGGCAAGGAGATTGCCGTTTTCGTAGATAAGTCCTTTGGCGCTGAAGACCACATCTTGCGTACTCTCTCCATACCCACAGCTGCTGAAGACGTAGCCTGATATGGTACGGGCACTCTGTTGGGCTAGTAAGCCCTTCAGAT
This sequence comes from Prevotellaceae bacterium UBA7028, assembly GCA_002494215.1. Next base: position 644 of record DLBF01000071.1, on the reverse strand, counting down.
AATCGTATTTACCCACAAGGTCATTGTCGGCACTTAGGTTGAAAATGATTTCTGCTCCCTGCATAGCCATATAGCTGCTGGGTGGAATAGGGGCCCATACATCCTCGCATATCTCAACACCAAAGGTGCAGGATGGGGTACGGAAGAGAATGTACTGATTCAGGGGTACCTGCTGTCCGCAGATAAGAAGCGTACCTGCAGCAATGTCAATTCCACTTGTGAACCAACGTTTCTCGTAGAATTCTTTATAGTTGGGCAGATAGGTCTTGGGTATCATACCCAGAATCTTGCCTTTCTGAATAACGGCTGCGCAGTTGAGCAGCGAGCCCTTGTAGGGCACAGGCAGGCCGACAATGCTGATGATGTCCAAACTACGGGTGAAATTCATCAGTTGGATGAGGGCCATTTCTGCTTCCTCCAAGAGAAGTTGCTGCTGAAAAAGGTCCTGACACGTGTATGCCGTAAGCGAAAGCTCTGGCAAACAGATGATTTCCACACCATGTCCTTCTGCCTGAACGATGAGCGATTCTATCTGCTCTACGTTATACTGGCAATCGGCCACCCTCACAGAGGGGATAGCCGATGCTACTTTTACAAAACCGTGGTTCATGTTCAGTTGAGTGTTTAGAGTTGAGTGTTTAGAG
>DLBF01000133.1 GCA_002494215.1 Prevotellaceae bacterium UBA7028 | reverse complement strand
TATGTCCGCATGACCGAGGAGGATGTCTTCGGTAAGAGTGCTTACATCAAGGCATTCCAGGTTGAGGATCTGGCTAATTTCCGCGCCGTCGAGAAAGATGTTGAGGAGTAAACTCCAACGAATAAAACAGATTAACTCCTTATAAAAAAAACGAGCATCCATATCGGGTGCTCGTTTTTTATGTTCATGGGGCTAAAGTCTACAATTTCGCTTTGGCCGATAAAACGCTATCGATTTTCTCCCACTCCCTGTCTAAGTCTTTTGGATAAAGTTCCTCGAATACCTTTGTTAGGGACTTAACCTCGGGCAGTAATCCTTTCAGTTCATCTTTGTTCTGGTCCTTGACGGCTGCCATTGCTTTTTCCAACACATCTGTCAGTCTCCTGCAATTGCTTCCGAAATCTGGCGACCATATTCTGGCTACACGACTATAATCACCAAAGAAGTAAGTGGTTCCATCGAATCCTAATCGATTGTCATTAAACATACATGTGCTGACTGCATGTTTAATTAAGTTGGAAAACGCCAATGTCGTTTCCTTGTCTGTCTTGATTTCTGTAGAGCCCAACTTCAGCTTCGGCTCATTTCGTTTGGCATATTTGTTCATCACACACCTTTTTACCTGCAACCGCTCTATTTCCCCATAACCGCTATACACATACAGGGCGGAGGGGAAGTCTTCCATGGGCGTAGGGAACTTAATCATCTGTTGGCTTGCCTTCCCGGAAAGCCAAGTCTCGAAATACTTTTCTCCCCACAGCTTCTGATCAGTTTGTGTCATGGGTTCCAGCCTGCTCTGAGCCTGTGCGCCAATGGCGGCCGCCATTAGAAACGTCACTAATGTAATGATTTGCTTCTTCATATTTGTAAGTTTTTATTCTTCATTTCGTGCTCTGCATGGTAGCTGTGGGAAGAAGATGGATTGTTTGGAATGTATCGGTTGGTTCGACGACAACAGGCTTATAGCCATAGTGTGTGAGGTCCAACTTGACGTCTGTGCGAGGAACCCAGAAGGCAAAGTTTCCCGATGAATCAGTCTTTTCGGTTCCCCATATCCCTTTATCATGCAATATGAAAATCGTGGTATTGCCTAAAGGTTTGTCGTTCTCGTCAAGAACGACGCCCGAAACGCGGCGACGGTTTGCTTTCAGTTCCTCGTGCTGCTCCATATAGTAGTCTCCACGGGTGTCCTCCACGCATATATACTCCACGACACCATACTTTGCTGCCTCACCAAACTTCTCGATGTAGCGTTGTTTAACATTCGTGTAATCCATTACTCTTTCAACATGCAGATGTTGCTTTTTGAAGTAGTCGAGATAAGTGTCTTTGCTCAACCACTTGTTGTTTTCCTTAGGTTGAGGCTTTCCGTTGATAAGGTAGAGAATGGAGTCATTGGGCGGAGTGTCAGGCGAACCGGCGATTTGTCCCTGTGATTCTGACGTCGGTTTTGGATTCCCCCGAAGCCACAAGTTCTGGTCATTTACGTTAGAATCAGGTTCAAGGCGGTAGATAAATTGGAAATGCTGGAACTTGGCGCGCTTGTAGCCTGGGTGGTCTACGCAGAGCGTTATATCTTTCTTGGGAACCCAGAAGGCAAAGTGTCCCATGGAGTCTGTTGCTGCGCCTGTATCGGGCTCTCCCTTGATGTATACCCATGCCTTCGTTAATAGCTTGTTGTCAGTACCTACGACGTAACCTTCTATGCGACGATATTTCTTCTTCATACGTGGGTGTGCTTTGACATAATCGTCGCAAAAAGTGTCGGGAACGGTCCTTAATTCAATTACACCATGCTTGCCACGTTCACCAAACTTTTCTGTAATCTCAGAATCTTTGTAAACATATACTTCGTCAAGCAGCAAGTGTTGCTGGTAAAAGTATCGGTGCATGTAGGTGTCAATGTCGTCGAGTTCCAGAACCTGTTGGATCAAAGAATCGGGCAGAGGCTCGCCATTGACAAGGACAAGTGGATAGCTGTTTGTTTCTTTGTCACATCTTCCGCGCAGACGCAGGGATAGGGGAACCTCTTTTAAAGAGGTAACCTCGTGAAACTCGCGGCCGTCATCCTTTAATGACTCGTCAACAGATTCGAAAGCGAGGTCTTTCACGTCGTCCATATTAAACTTCTGAACTTTACCTGTATACTCGTGGGCAGAAGTCTTAAGTCCCTTACTAGCTGGAGTGTCGTTATTTGCTAAAACCGGTTCTTTCTTGGGTTGGGGGGTACTAACGACGTTAACGATAGGTTCTTCTTTAACCTCTTCTTCTGCTGGCTGTTGAGTGGGCTCAGGTTCTGCCTCTTCCGCTACAACAGGCGTAGCTGGCTTAGGTTCAGCTAAAGCCAATTCTTTGCGTAGAGCATTCTTGAATCGGGGCGTATTAACGATGTGAACGACGGGTTCCTCCTTATTCTCTTTTGTTGCAGGCTGCTGAACGGGCTCTGGTTCTGCTTGCTCAGCTACAACAGGTGTTGCAGGTTTGGGTTCATCCCCCATATTAATAAGGAAGAAGAGTAGGAGACAAGCAGCTATCCCTAAGCCACCTATCCATGAATATATAGAGCGCTTGTTAGCCTTTGGCTCCTTGCCAATGACTTCCTGCTCGAAGCGTGCCCATTCCTTGTCCACGTCGGGCATGCCTATTTTTTTATCAATATCTTCGGTTTTCATCTTACTTAGCGATTTTTAGGGTTTTACGGATTTTGAACAGCGAACGCGTGATGTGTTTGTTGACTGCCGAAGTGCTGATGCCTAATACAGAAGCTGTTTCCTGATAGGTCATCTCGTCCTCGTAATGCAGTTGCAAGACCCGTCGGTCTTGTTCCGTCAGGTTGTCATTAATAACCTGCCTGAGTTGTTGCAGCAACTCTTCGCGCTCCTCATTCTGGGCATCTTCTGTCTCGCGTTGCAGTTCCTCCTCCATCTTACGTTGTAGTTGTCTGGAGCGCAACATGTGCAGGCATTGGTTGCGAGTGGCAGCCAGCAGATAGCCTCTGAAGCTGTCCTCGCTAATCTGTGGTTTGCCTCGCCAGATTTGAGCGAACACCTAGTGGACGGCATCCTTAGCATCGTCGGCATTCTCTACCAGCGAGAAAGCCATGCGATACATGTGCGGATAGTTGTCCTTGAACAGGCGTTCAAACTTTTGTTTACTATAATCCATAATGTCTGTCGGGTCTCTTTTTGTCTATAAGACCCTCGAGTGGCAAAACCAAATACCCTTAATTACAAAAATATTGATAAAATTTTGGGGAGAGGCTGTTTTTTTACTTTGCAGCATATACCCCGAACTCAGCAATCTTTACCGTTCCATTGTGACGTAGAACAGTAATACGCACCTTCTCAGCTTTTACGGCTGGGAATGTGTGTTGCTTTATGCGGCCTGGGGCAGCCTGACCCTCAAACAGGGTAGTCCATTTCTTGCCGTTCAGATACTCCAAACGGTACTCTTGAATGGCTTCTCCTTGCTGTTCCAAGATGGTGATGCGGTTAAAGGCACGCTTCTTGTCGAGTGATACTTCCCACCATGGTTCCTTCACCAAAGGGTGAGATGTCCATGCATCCGAGAAGTTATCGTTATTGGCGAAGTCGCCAATGCCATAGTCGTAGCTCCAACTGTATTCTGTGGGCTGATGCTTGGCAATATTGGTGGTGATGATGGGGGCGTCGCACTCGGGAATGGGCTGTGTGGGTCCCTCGTTCTTCCATATACTGCCAATCTGACGGAGTGCTTCCACGGCATTATCGTCCATCAGACCATCGCGATTGGGAGCTACGTTCAGGATAAAGTTGCAGTACGCATTATTATAAGGTATAATGTTCTCTTTGACTAACCAGTTCACATCCTTAAGTTGGTCTGTAGGCATACTCTCCTTCCAGAACCATGTGCGCTGGATGGGCAGACAGGCAAGGGCAGGCAGACGGTTCTCTGTTGTGCTGATCTTCTGACCGGCTCCCTGCTCGTAGGATTTGATGTCGGTATAGAAGAGCGCCTCCCTTGGATATTTGGCTGCATTCAGGTCCATCACCAGGCAGTTGGGCTGCAAGCTCTTGATGTGTTGGTATATTTCGTAGAAGGGAATATCCTCGTAGCTGATGCGTGACCATGGGGCATCCCATCCGTCGATGATGAGTGCTGTAATCTCTCCGTAGTTAGTCAGCAGTTCCGTTAGTTGTGCCTTTATCATGGCAGTATGTTTCTTGGTATCGATACGCCCAGGGCGCAATCGGCTGTGTGTATCCAGAATGCTGTAGTAGAGCATCACTTTCAGGCCCTCATTGCGGAAAGCATCCGCGTATTCGCGTACCACATCCTTGTGTACGGGCGAGTTCATACTGTTGTAATCCGTTGTCTTGGTATTCCAGATACAGAAGCCGCTATGGTGCTTGGTTGTCAGGCATCCGTACGACATATTGGCCGCTTTAGCTGCCTTGGCCCATTGATGACAATCCAGTCGGGTAGGGTTGAAGGTAGAGGCAGGCTGGTCAGGGTCGGGCCAGTCTTCTGGCGAATAGGTAGGGATATTAAAGTGGATGAACATGCCAAAGCGCAAATCCACAAACTCCTGCTGCAACTGGTACAGGCTCTTTTCTGCTGCCTGCATGCTGATATTACATGCCAACAGTAATGCTAAAGTTAAGAAAAACCTCTTCATCTTATTAAAAGTATTGTCATTTTTGTTTATTTGCGAATGCAAAAATATGTTTTTTCTGGATTATTCCTTCTTTTTTGCCCCTTTTTCCTATCTTGGCATACAGTTTTTTTTGTCAGTTTTAACAAAAAATATGTACCTTTGACGGAAATTTTTAAACACATAAATCTATATGGAACCACAAAATGCCATTTATGATGCCCGTCAGCTGGGCACACCTCGAATGATGATACTGGGTGTACAACATTTGTTTGCCATGTTTGGCGCAACGGTCTTGGTACCCCTGCTTACTGGTTTGGATGTATCCGTTACCCTGCTGTTTGCCGGTATCGGTACCCTGATTTTCCATTTTATTTCCAAGTGGAATGTACCCGCCTTCCTAGGTTCTTCGTTTGCCTTCTTAGGCGGTTATGCCTCTGTTAAGGAAATGGGTGTGTCACAAGGTCTTTCCGAGACACTTGCCTTGGATTATGCCTGCTTGGGTGTTGCTTGTGCAGGATTTATGTATTTTGTGATGGCAGCATTGATAAAGTCCTTCGGCATCAAGAAGATATTGCATTTCTTCCCACCCGTAGTGACCGGTCCTATTGTCATTGCCATTGGATTGGTGCTGTCTGGTTCGGCTATTTCTAATTGTCAGACCAACTGGTTGCTGGCCATCATCTCCATTGTTACCGTGATTGCCTCATCGGTATGGGGTAAGGGCCTTATCAAGATTATTCCCGTTCTGCTGGGTGTAATGATTTCTTATGCCGTTGCAGCCTGTATGGGTGAAGTTGACTTTACTCCTCTTGGTCAGGCTTCATGGGTGGGTTTCCCCATCCAGAGGGATCACACCATTCTGGCTGTCTTCGAAGATGGAAACACAACCTTGATGCTCTCGACTATTCTGGCCGTTATGCCCATTGCCTTTGCTACCATCATGGAGCATATTGGCGATATGCTTGCCATCAGTTCAACGGTTGGTAAGGATTATCTGACCGAGCCAGGTTTGCACAGAACATTAACAGGTGACGGTATCGCTACAGCCGTTGCTTCTGTCTTTGGCGCTCCTGCTAACACCACCTATGGCGAGAATACTGGTGTGCTGAACCTTACCAGGGTGTTCGACCCCATGGTAATCCGCATAGCAGCTTGTCTGGCTATCTTTTTGGCTTTCTGTCCCAAGTTTGCTTGCCTCGTTCAGCTGATGCCAGCTGCCACCATTGGTGGAGTCAGCCTTATCCTGTATGGTATGATTTCTGCTGTGGGCGTTCGTAACTTGGTAGAGGAGAAGGTTGACTTGAAGAGCTCACGCAACGTGTTTGTAGCAGCCCTTATCCTTGTATTGGCCATTGGTGTTAAGTATGGTGCCAACGATGATATCGCCATCGGTCCCATCCACCTTTCTGGTTTGGCCATTGCTGCCATTGTTGGTATCTTCCTCAATGCCATCATGCCAAACAAGTTGGGTATGAAGGTAAAGTCTTTCCATGGAAAGGAGAAATCTTAACGTTATCCCTTTTTCGATAGTATATCCACCCGATAAAACCATTCAACAATGATAAGGAAGACCTTCTGGGCACTCTTGCCGGCCCTTTTGTTATTCTTCTCTTGCCAGAACAAGAAGCAGGAGAAGAATGCTCTTGTGTATAAAACCATGAAGGTGGAACGCACCAGTCAGGCCGTTAAGGCTAACTACAGCGCCACTATGAAGGGCAAGGAGATTGTGGAAATCAGACCTCAAGTGAGCGGCCTCATAACAAAGATATTGATTGCCGAGGGGCAGAAGGTACACAAGGGGCAGGCGCTCTTTGTGATTGACCAGGTTCCTTATCTGGAAGCTTTGAACACGGCAGAGGCCGCCTTGAAGTCGGCAAAGGCTGCCGAGGCTACGGCCCAACTCAATTACGACAGCAAGAAACAACTGCGTTCCCAGCAGGTGATTAGCGACTACGATTTGCAGACTGCCCAGCAGGCCTTGCTCTCTGCCCAGGCTCAGGTGGCTCAGGCCCAGGCCCAGGTGGCAAATGCACGCAACAGCCTTAGCTATACAACTGTAAAGAGTCCCGTTAGTGGTGTGGCTGGTATGATTCCCTACCACGTAGGGGCTTTGGTTAGCAGCAATATTAGCGAACCCCTGATATCTGTATGTGATGATAGCGAGATGTGGGTTTATTTCAGCCTTAGCGAGCGTGAGGTGACCGACCTGACCCTACAATACGGCAGCCTGGAGGCGTTCATGAAGGGTATGCCCGATGTATCTCTACTCTTGAGTAATGGTAAGGAATATACCCAGAAGGGTAGGGTGGATGCCGTAAGCGGCATTGTGGATGCCAGCACAGGTGCAGTCTCCCTGCGTGCCGTATTCCCCAATAATGAGCATCTTCTTCGTAATGGCGGCACAGGAACGGTAGTGGTTTCTACTATCCGGGATAATGTGATTGTCATCCCCCAGACAGCTACTTTCGAGTTGCAGAACAAGGTCTTCGTCTATCGTGTCATCGATGGCAAGACGGCTCAGACGGAAATCCGTGTCGCTCCCCTGGATGACGGCATCAGCTATATCGTGGAGGAAGGTCTCGCAGAAGGCGACATCATTATTGCCGAAGGAGCAGGATTGCTCAAGGAGGGGGTTGAAGTAAAATGACACCAAAGACCTTTATAGACCGTCCAATCCTCTCTGGTGTAATCTCAGTATTCATTGTGGTGCTGGGACTGATAGGATTATTGCAGTTGCCCATTGAGCAGTTCCCCGAGATTGCACCACCAACCGTTAGCGTGCGTGCCAACTACACCGGCGCCAATGCCGAGACGGTGCAGAAGAGCGTAATTATTCCTCTGGAGGAGAGCCTGAATGGTGTGGAGAACATGATGTACATGACCTCCTCGGCTACCAATACGGGATCGGGCAGCATCAGCATTTACTTCAAGCAGGGCACCGATGCCGATATGGCTATGGTAAATGTGCAGAACCGTGTGGCCTCTACGCAGGGACAGCTGCCTGCCGACGTAACCCGAAGTGGCGTGACGGTCCGTAAGCGTCAGACCAGCAACATCAAGAGCCTCTCGCTCTATAGCCCTACGGATGCCTATGATACAGACTTCCTGACCAACTACATGAAGATTAACATCGAGCCTCGCTTGTCGCGTGTGCCTGGTGTGGGCGAGGTGAATATCTGGGGTGCCAGCTATAGTATGCGCATCTGGCTCGATCCGCTTAGGATGGCTTCCTATGGTCTGATGCCATCGGATATAGATAATGTGTTGGCAGAGCAAAACATAGAGGCTCCCACGGGAACCCTGGGAGCCGATGCGGAGAATACCTTCCAGTATGTGCTGAAATACAGAGGACGCTACGAAGAGGAACGCGATTACGAGAATATGGTCATCAAGTCGTTGCCCGATGGAAGTGTGCTTCGCCTGAAGGATGTGGCACGTGTGGAGTTGGGTATCCAGAACTATACCATCCAGAACAGCACCAACGGACACGCGGGTGCCAACTGTATGATTGCGCAGACGCCTGGTTCGAATGCCAACGAGATTATCGAACGCATAGACGAGACGGCTCTGGAGATTCAGAAGGAGCTGCCCCCAGGCATGGAGCTGGTGGATGTGATGAGCACCAAGGACTTCCTGGATGCCAGTATCCATAACGTGGTACGCACCCTGCTGGAAGCCATCATCCTGGTGGTGCTGGTGGTGTACATTTTCCTGCAAGACCTGAAGAGCACCTTCATCCCCTCGCTGGCTATTGTGGTCAGCCTGATAGGAACCTTTGCCGTACTCTACTTCATAGGCTTTAGCCTGAACCTGCTTACCCTCTTTGCCCTCGTGCTGGTTATCGGTACGGTGGTGGATGATGCCAT
>DLBF01000081.1 GCA_002494215.1 Prevotellaceae bacterium UBA7028 | reverse complement strand
TTCGCGCCTCTGCCCTTGCAGGAAAGTTATGATAATGCTGGCTTGCAGGTTGGACTGACAGAGGCGGAAGTCTCAGGGGTTTTATTGTGTCTTGACGTGACTGAGGAAGTCATCTCTGAGGCCATAGATTTGGGATGTAACCTGATCGTGTCCCATCATCCATTATTGTTCCGAGGCTTGAAAATGCTCTCTGATACCGATATGGTTCAGCGGTGCGTGAGGATGGCTGTCCAGAATGATATCAATATCTATTCTGCCCATACTAACTTGGACAGTGCTGTTGATGGTGTGAACTACGCTATTGCAGAGCGTTTGGGGCTAGTTGATGTAGAATTGATGCAGCAACGGAAAGTTCCCGTTCAGACAGATGCAAAGGAGCGTATGGTATTGGGTGGAAACGGAGTAATAGGTTATCTGACAGAAGGAGAGGATTCTCTGGTATTCCTGCAAAGGGTGAAGCAGGCCTTTGGCGTGGAATGTCTGATGCATAATGAATTGCTGCAGCGTCCCATACAATGTGTTGCTATCTGTGGTGGAGCAGGCGATTTCCTTCTGGATGAGGCTTTAAGGCTGAAGGCAGATGCTTTTCTGACAGGCGAAATGCATTACCATCAGTATTTTGGTCATGCCCAGCAAATTCAGATAGGTGTTTTAGGTCATTATCAGAGTGAGCAGTACACGACGGATATATTCCGTAATGTAATCGAGGATAAGTTCCCCAATTTGGCTCTCTTCAAGACAACCGTTTGTACGAATCCGATTAAGTACCTTTGATTTGGTTTGTTGTTTACCTTTTACGGTTTACAGTTGAGAGAAAATAGAATAATATCAAATCGTAAATATAATTATGGCAAGAGAAAAAGCTAAGGATCCCGCAGATTTGAGCGTGGAAGAAAAACTGAAGAACTTGTATGAACTGCAGAAACTGCTGACGGAGATTGATAAAATCAAGACTCTTCGTGGCGAGTTGCCTCTTGAGGTTCAGGATTTGGAAGATGAGATAGAAGGTTTGGCTACCCGTGTAGATAAAATTACTGCTGAGGTAGCTGAGTTGAAGCGCGAAATCAGCCAGCGTAATGGTGATATTGAGGTTAATAACAGCAATATAGAGCGCTATAAGACTCAGATGGACAGTGTAAGAAACAATCGTGAGTATGATACACTGAGCAAGCAGATTGAGTACGCTGAATTGGACAATGTTCTGAACGAGAAGAAGATTGCCGAGGCAAAGTCATTGGTTGAGAGCAAGACAGCTGAGATTACTCGTTGCAACCTGTTGGCAAACGACAGACGTGCAGATTTGGATGTTAAGCGTGGTGAGTTGGAGGAAATTATTGCTGAGACCAAGGCTGACGAGGATAAGTTGCGTGAAAAGGCTAAGAATTTGGAGTTGACCATTGAGCCCCGTTTGCTTGGTGCCTTTAAGCGTATCCGTAGAAACAGCCGTAATGGTTTGGGCGTTGTATATGTACAGCGTGATGCCTGTGGCGGTTGCTTTAATAAGATTCCACCTCAGCGTCAGTTGGACATTCGTATGCGTAAGAAGATTATTGTATGCGAATACTGTGGTCGTATTATGGTTGACCCAGAACTGGCTGGTGTAGAACTGGTAGGAAAAGAGGAGAAGCCAAAGCGCAGAAGAGCTACTCGCAAGAAGGCAGACGAAAAGGCAGAGGATTAAAGAAACGTTATTTCAATATAAAACAAATATGCTCATCCTGTATAGGGGTGGGCATATTTCATTTATGGACGAAGATCCTGCCACGAGGGGATGTCGGGCATGAACTCATATGTCCCGTCTTCGTAGTTAATTCTGCAGCAATAATGTTGCATTCCGTTGCTAACAACAAGCCATCTGACGTGCATTTTAATGTTATACCTACTTATCTGATTAAAAACCTTCTGGTCGATCGGAATGTGAGATGCTTTGTACTCGACAATCATAATTGGTAGGGCATGCGAGTCATATACAACGGTGTCGCAACGCTTCTGTGTGTTGTTCAGGTTGAGGGCAACTTCGTTGGCTATGCAAGAGGCGTTGTATCCTTTTTGATTGATAAGGAAATGAATAAAGTGCTGGCGGACCCACTCTTCGGGTGTAAGGGTAATCATTTTCTTACGTATGATGTCAAAAACCATCAGTCTGTTTCCCTTTCTTTGTAACTTTAGGTCTGTTTTTGGTAAATTCAGCACTTCCATTCGAAAAATAATGAGAATAATTCGTATCTTTGCCTACAAAATTATATAAAATATGAAAACCAAGCAAGAGATTGTAGAAAATTGGTTACCCAGATACACGCATAAGCATCTGGAGGAGTTTGGCGAATATGTTTTGCTAACCAATTTCAATAATTATGTGGATATTTTCTGCGAGAAGTTTGGTATAGAAGCACCAGACTACACTTCTAATATGCGTTCTGCTACAGCGGATGGTATCAGCATTATCAACTTTGGTATGGGAAGTCCCAATGCGGCTATTATTATGGACCTTCTGAGTGCCATAAAGCCCAAGGCTTGCTTGTTCTTGGGTAAGTGTGGTGGTATCTCTACCAAGACACAGCGTGGTGATCTTATCTTGCCTATTGCCGGCATCAGAGGCGAAGGTACCAGTAACGACTACTTCCCACCAGAAGTGCCTGCTTTGCCGGCGTTTATGCTGCAGCGTGCCATTTCCAGTACCATCCGAGACAGAGGCTTTGATTACTGGACGGGAACGGTATTTACCACTAACCGCCGTGTTTGGGAACACGATGATAAGTTTAAGGATTATCTGCGCACTACACGTGCTATGGCTGTGGATATGGAGACGGCAACGCTCTTTACCTGCGGATTTGCCAATCATATTCCTACAGGTGCTCTCTTGTTGGTAAGTGATAATCCAATGATTCCTGAAGGTGTTAAAACCGATGAGAGTGATAGAATTGTGACAAGCAGATACGTCGAAGATCATGTTGGCATAGGTATTCAGGCGTTGGAGATGATTAAGGAGGAGAAGAAGACTGTTCGTCACTTGAAATTCGACTATTAATGGCACAGACAAAAGGAGGAATCACGCACGAAGATATTATACGTTCTGTGCGTGCAGGAGACGTAAAGCCCGTCTATTTGTTGATGGGTGCTGAGGATTATTATATAGACAAACTGAGCGATTTCCTGACGGATACGTTATTGAAACCGGAGGAGCGCGATTTTAATCTGGATGTTGTATATGGCTTGGAGGTAACGGCCGACAAGGTTGTGGAATTGGCAAGGGCCTATCCTATGATGGCTGACCGTCGTGTGGTTCTGGTGCGCGAAGCCCAGGCTATGCGTTCGTTAGATGCATTGGAGGCCTATATGCAGCATTATACACCTACTACGGTGCTCATTATTTGCTACAAGCACGGGGTGCTGGATAAACGCAAGGCTGTAACGAAGCAAATTGATCAGATAGGTGTGATTTATGAGAGCAAGAGACTGTATGATAGCCAGCTGCCTCAGTTCATTACGCAGTATTTTAGCCGTAAGAAGGTGAAGATAGAGACCCAAGCAGTACAGATGCTGGCTGGGCATGTGGGTGCTGATCTGTGTCGCCTATCTGCCGAAATGGACAAGCTTTTGCTTTCGCTTGCAGGATCTGAGAATTGCGTAACAGCAAGCAGGGTAGAGGAGCTTACGGGAATGAGCAAGGAATTCAATGATTTTGAATTGCGTTCTGCTTTAGCCGTAAAGGACGTTTTCAAGAGCATGCAGATAGTAAAGTACTATCAAGGACAACAACAAAAATTTGCCTTGCCGCAGACACTTTCCAATTTATTTACATTTTTTTCGGCTGTTTTGATGACATATTATGCGCCCGATAAAAGTGATAGAGGAATTGCTGCATGGCTGGGCATGCCAGAATGGCAAGCCAGAAAAGATATTATTCCCGCCTACCGGAATTATAAAGGAGTGAAGGTTTTGCAGATTCTATCTGAAATACGCAAAACTGACGCCAAAGGTAAAGGGGTAGGGGGATGTAAAACTCCAAAAGAGGAGCTTTTGCAAGAGCTTATTTACTTTATTTTACACTGATTTTTGTCTAGATTGTGAGCTTTGGCTTACACGAAAAATAAGGCCCTTTCTTCTGAAAAATAGTAAGTTAGGGCCTTTTTCTATGCGCTGAGAATTGCGTAAAATCGCGCGATTTAATGCTGTACGTGTATTCTTTAAGCATTCCAAAATTGGTCAAAAATGGCCATTTTTGTGATTTTTGAGTTTAGATTTGTAATTTGCGTTTGCAAATTGAATTTACAAAAACAACATACCTGTTCGTTTCGAAAGTCTGAACTAAAGGTATGAATTCAAATATACAAATGTAAATTCATAAATTCTATTCCTTGTTTACGTTTCTGAATTATGCAATTTTATTTATAAAACCGAATAATATGCATAATTCATGATTCTGTATAATAAACTATAAATCAGTAATTTAATACAAATCTTACATTATTCAGCTTTAGTGAAATGTAAATACTTTTGAATACGGGACTATTTTGGAGCTTTTGGAGTGTTTTTGATTGTTTCTGTGTATTATAATGCAAAGAAAGCCAGGCTTATAGATTTTTCCACCTATACGATTTACTTTAATATTGGAAATTTGCATTTCTGCATGAATCTGGCTGGATTTGCATGTTTATCTATATTTTGATTCACAAATGTAAATATTTGTAAAGTCGAATACCGGCAGAAATTTAAATTTCAAATTTTAAATCCAAAAGTTTGGAAGTTTAAATCCGTTTTTCTACCTTTGCACTGAGTTTAGAGATTAAAATCGGAGGGCTAGCCCCTACTAATTAGATATAAAAAGGATGAAAGATAGGATTTATCAGTTGATGAAATATCAGGGTATGTCGCAAAAAGAGTTTGCTGCTACACTATGTGTTGCTGAAGGCACCCTTTCTGGTATCTTCACAGGAAGAACACGTCCCACTAACAATATCGTTAATGCCATACATGAGTGCTTCCCACATATTAGTATTAATTGGCTAATGTTTGGCGAAGGAGATATGCTTCTGGAAGGTGCTTCCTCTCAGGATGCGGGAACTACTTCTGAACAGGCTGATCTGTTTGCTGGTGCAGCATCCCCTTCGTCAGAGGTAAATTCGTCCCCCTCTCCTGCACCTCAAATTCAAGAAGTAGTAAAATATATTGACAAACCGCAACGTAAGATAACAGAAATTCGTGTTTTTTATGATGATGGAACGTTCGAAACATTTTCATCTTAAATGAAAAAACTCCTGAAACCCTTCCCCGTGTTTCAGGTTTTTTTTATACCTTCGCAGAAAAATACGGCAGAATAACAAATGAAGAAGTATATATTAGATCTTACACTGACCGCTGTAGACCGTATTCATGAACGATACGTGCTGTTAAAGGCTACGGATACCCAGAACCCTTTACCAGAGATGTTGCCTGGTCAGTTTGCCCAATTAGAGATAAAAGGTAGTGCGCAGACATTCTTGCGCCGCCCTATTAGCATACATTATGTAGACAGACAGCAGAATCAGATATGGTTCTTGGTACAGACGGTAGGAGATGGTACCCGCCAGCTTGCTAAGATGCAGGTTGGGGATTCGCTGAATGTGGTACTGCCCTTGGGTAACGGCTTTACTATGCCTACAGATGCCTCTTCCCGCGTCTTGTTGGTTGGCGGTGGTGTTGGCGTGGCTCCCTTATTGTATATGGGTGCTGTTATGAAAGAGAAAGGCATGGAGCCAACCTTCCTATTGGGTGCCCGCAGTGCTGGCGATTTATTACAGCAGGATAAGTTCAAGGCATTGGGACGTGTGTTTGTTACTACAGAAGATGGCTCTGAAGGTGAGAAGGGATTTGTAACCCAGCATAGCCTTCTGCAGCAGGAGAAGTTCACTCAGATTAGCGTATGTGGTCCTAAGCCAATGATGGTGGCAGTTGCCCGTTATGCAAAGACTGTGAATACACCTTGCGAGGTGAGCCTTGAGAATATGATGGCTTGCGGACTGGGTGCCTGTTTGTGTTGCGTAGAAGACACAGAGATGGGCAATGTATGTGTGTGTAAAGAAGGTCCGGTATTTGACATAAAGAAACTGAAATGGCAGATTTAAGAACTAACATAGCTGGTCTACAGCTCTGCAACCCTGTAATGACCGCCAGTGGAACTTTTGGCTACGGTCTGGAGTTTCAGGATTTTGTGAACCTGGAAGAGATAGGCGGTATTATAGTAAAAGGTACAACTTTGCAGCCTCGCCAGGGTAATCCTTACCCTCGTATGGCGGAGACTGCTCAGGGAATGCTGAACTGTGTAGGTCTTCAGAACAAGGGCGTAGATTACTTCTGTGAGCATATCTATCCACAGATTAAGGATATCCGCACCAACATGATTGTGAATGTCTCAGGCAATAGTCCCGAGGATTATGCCGAGTGTGCCGCTCGTATCAACGAGCTGGAGAATATTCCTGCCATAGAGTTGAATATCTCTTGTCCTAACGTCAAGCATGGTGGAATGGCTTTTGGAACAACCACAGAAGGCGCTGCCAGTGTGGTTAAGGCCGTTAGGGATGCTTATAAGAAGACGTTGATAGTGAAATTGTCGCCCAATGTAACCAGTATTACGGATATTGCTTTGGCTGTCCAGGATGCTGGTGCCGATGCTGTCAGCCTTATCAACACACTGATGGGAATGGCTATAGATGTTGAGAAGCGTAAGCGTATCCTTAGCATAGGTACAGGCGGTCTAAGCGGTCCATGCGTTAAGCCTGTTGCCCTTAGAATGGTCTATCAGGTGGCTCATGCCGTTCAGATTCCTGTTATAGGATTGGGTGGCATCAGTAGTGCAACGGATGCAGTAGAGTTCCTACTTGCTGGCGCTTCGGCGATAGAGATAGGAACTGCCAACTTCCTTGACCCTGCCGTCACCGTTAAGGTGGCCCAAGGTATTAATGCTTATCTGGACCGTCATGGATTCAAGAGCGTAAAAGATATAATAGGTATATGCGAATAGACATCATAACAGTATTGCCCGAGCTGCTGCAGAACTTTACTCAGGAGAGTATTGTGGGCAGAGCGCAGAAGAAGGGGCTGGTTGAGATTCACATCCACAACCTGCGTGACTACACGTTGGACAAGTGGCGCCGTGTTGACGACTACCCCTTTGGTGGCTTTGCCGGTATGGTTATGCAGTGCGAGCCTATAGACCGTTGTATCAGCAAGCTCAAGAGTGAGCGCCATTACGACGAGATTATCTTCACTACCCCTGATGGTGAACAATTCTCTCAGCCTATGGCCAACAGCCTTTCGCTCTGTGAGAACATTATTATATTATGTGGTCACTACAAGGGTATCGACTATCGTGTGCGCGAGCAGCTGATAACCAAGGAAGTCTCCATAGGCGACTATGTGCTGACGGGCGGAGAGTTGGCTGCTGCTGTGATGACGGATGCCATCGTGCGCATCGTTCCTGGAGTCATTGGAGATGAGCAAAGCGCCCTCTCGGACAGTTTCCAGGATAATTTGTTGGCAGCACCCGTTTATACACGTCCTGCTGAGTACAAAGACTGGGGGCGTGTGCCTGATGTGCTTCTTTCTGGTCATGAGGCCAAAATAAAGGAATGGGAGTTGCAGCAGAGCCTTGAGAGAACAAAAAGATTACGTCCAGACCTTTTGAATAAAAAGTAAGAGTTATGGAACACAAGAAGAAAATGAACTTGTACGTCATTGCGGGTTGCAACGGAGCTGGAAAGACAACGGCTTCTTTTACCGTGCTGCCCGAGATGCTGAAGTGCAGGGAGTTTGTGAATGCCGATGAGATTGCCGCAGGTATCTCGCCTTTCAACCCCGAAGGCGTAGCCATTCAGGCGGGACGATTGATGATAGACCGTATCATCCAGTTGCTCAAGGACGGAGAGACCTTTGCCTTCGAGACAACCCTTGCCACCCGTTCGTATGTCAAGCTGATTCAGCAGGCCAAGAAGCGTGGATACTTTGTTACGCTACTCTTCTTCTCGCTGAGTAGTGCTGAGCAGGCTATGCGCCGTGTGGCTCAGCGTGTAAGCATGGGGGGGCATAACATCCCCACCGATGTGATTATACGTCGTTACGAGGCTGGATTGCAGAACCTCTTCCAACTCTATATGCCAGTGTGCGACTATTGGACGCTCTACGATAATAGCAACTGTCCTGCTGTGCGTATAGCCAGCGGATTTGGGGTAGAGAAGATTGAGGTTTTCGAAAAGGAACGTTATCTTGAATTGAAAAAGAAATACTATAAGCCGGAGGAGGGCAAGAAAAAATGACGGATTATGAAGTTCGCGAGATGCAGCGTCTGATAGACGCCGGCATCCAATTGGCTCATAAGCGTCTGCTCGCCCGTGCGCGCTTTGACCAACAGGTTCTTGTTTTTGCACAGGATGGAAAGGTTATCGAGAAGATTCCTGAGGGAGCTGCTGTCCTGCCTTCCCGTGAGGGAGATCCTCTCATCCGTCATCGTGTATTCAAAGACTAAAGATTAGTGCATGATAGGCAGTGATTTGCTTGATAAAGTCATGCAATCGCTTAGAAGTGCCCTTCCTACTACGTGGAAGAGCGCTTCTTGGTTGCTGAAACTTATGATACCCATCTCCCTTGCTGTAGCCCTGTTACAGCATTGGGGTGTATTGGCATGGATAGCCAGGTATCTTAATCCCCTGTTCTCTATGATGGGACTGCCGGGCGAGTCGGCTGTCCTCTTTATTAGTGGAGCGGCAGCGGGCACTTATGCGGGTGTGGCAGCTATGATGTCTGTGCATTTGACGCTTAGGCAAGCCACTATAGTTGGCATTATGATTCTTATTTGTCACGCTCTGCCTATGGAGTGTACGGTTAACCACAAGACCGGTTCCAATTTCTGGAAAATGGGACTGATACGCATCCTTATGGCTTTTGTTGCTGCTATGTGCCTGAATCAGGTATTGCCTGAAATGTCAGTACCTTATATATATATGGGGGCCGCGGCAGAGAGTTCTATGGCAGAGGTTTTGCTAACGTGGGCTGTTTCGCAGATTAAGATAGCCATAATAGTGTTCCTTATTATCTATTCGCTGATGGTGCTACAATGTCTGATAGAGGCTTATTCTCTGTTAGCACCGCTGTCACGATTCTTGGCTCCGCTGATGCGTCTCTTTGGTCTTCCCCGTCAGGCAGCCTATATGTGGCTAGTAGGAAATGTTTTGGGATTGAGCTACGGATCGGCTGTCATGCTGGATATGGAGGAGAAAGGTTACGTCACCCGTCGGGATGCCAATGCCGTCAACTACCACCTAATTATGAACCATTCCATGCTCGAGGATACTATCGTTATGGCTATGACGGGTATCTCTGTGTTTTGGATATTAGCAACAAGAATATTTTTTGCTTTCATCGTTGTTTGGACGCATAAGAGTCTTACTCCCAGCTCCTCTCTCGTTGGCGAGGGGATAGAAAACCAACCCCTGCAACGGTAAACAGTAAACAATAATACTGAAAAAAATGTGTAAAGGAGAAAAAGGAAATACTTGGACGCATCTTATAGGTGCTGTTTTTGCACTCACTTCCATGTGGGTTATCTGGCCTGCCGTCAATTCTGGTTGGCAGATGACTATGGGAGTTATCTTTTTTATTGTGGGAATGTTTCTGATGTTCCTCAGCAGCACCATTTATCATTGGCTCAGGCCGGGTAAGGTCAAGCAAGTGATGCGCAAACTGGACCATATCAGCATCTATGTTATGATAGCATGCAGCTATGCTCCCATCTGCCTGGGTGTGGTAGGTGGCTGGTTGGGTTGGACTGTTTTCGGTTTCCTTTGGGCAGTTGTTCTGGGAGGAACCTTCTATAAGATTTATGCCATAGGCAAGTGGCCCAAATTGTCTTTGGCCCTTTATCTGTTGATGGGATGGAGTGTGGTATTAGTATTCAAGCCCGTAATGGAGCGTCTTGCTCCTATCTCTATGGCGCTGTTGGTTGCCGAGGGTATCTTCTACACCTCGGGAACCTATTTTTTTGCGCACGACAGCAAACCGGGCTACCATGCCATCTGGCATGTTTTCGTCCTGCTGGGAGCCATGGCCCACTTCCTTACTGTGCTGACTATTGTAGTCTGAACAGACCGCCCACGAAGGTGGCGTCTATCCTGGCACCGCGTACAGCCTTGCCCGTGGCAATCTCCGTACGATAAATCCACAGCCCATCGCTTGTAGAGACGGGAGCATAGACATACCCTCCTTCACATAGGGCAACAAAGCGGCGTCCTCCCATTCCGCTATGCAGGGGAATCTCTTCAATTGTCTTACTTGTCTTGTTGTTCAGGTCGATAATCACGCATCTGTCTTCGGCATCGCTCCAGGCACCAGCATTCTGGTTGGTCGAAACTTCGGCGTACACCTTGCCGTTGCCCAGGTAGAGCCAATGTGCCACCTTATGTCCTGTAAGAGCTTCGTAGTCGAAGAAGTAATTCTCGTCGAACTTCATCTCGCCAGCTTTTATACGAAGAAAACCGCTATGTCCTGCAGTCTGTGAGAAACCGTTTGTCAGCGAGGTGTTAGACATACAGTATAGGTCGCTGTTCTCATCCTTCTGGAAACCGTTAAAGGCATTCCAACTGCCAATGTTGCCCGTCCTGTTGTCTGTGATTAATCCTTGGAACTGAAACTCTGGATAGCTGAATACAGCCACATAAGCCGTTGTAACCTCAGGTGTGGCAAATGTATTCTGGTTCATAGGCACGTAGCTTACGTAAATGTTTCCGCCTGCATACTCCATACCAGTTACGCTGGGCCAGTCTACATCGTCCATTGGAGCCACAGGCGTTGTCTCCACCTTGCGTGTGAGCGCCATCGTCTGGATATCTACTGTGTAGAAGGTGAGATTCTGCCCCTTTTCGGGTGTGGTAGGAAGCTCCAATGCAGCCATCGTGTTGGCGTCTATCTGGCAGAAGCCGATAGGAGTGTTGTTGAACACAAAGTCGCCCATTTCCTGCAGGAATCCATTGGCGTCGCGTCGTATTCCCGTGGCGCTTGTTACACCCATTCCGCCTATCGAGAATACTGTTCCCTCGGCCCGCTGGTAGTCGCGGTAGCCATTCTGTTCCAATCCTTTGGCATAAGCATTAATAGTCTGCTGGCTCATCAGATCCTCAGCCGTTACCACATAGTAGGTGGTGGTACCTGCTGATGTGATACCCAACGAAAGTACATAAGGTTCGAAGGGCACCTCCATGCTGCCCATATCCTTGTCACAAGAAGTCAGAAGTGCCACGCTCAGGCACATTGTCAATATCGAATTGGTTATATTTTTCATTGTTTAATTTACATTTTAGGAAGATAAACACGGAATGTTACGTTAAAGTTTCTGCCTGGTTTCTGCAGACGATAGTTATCGTAGAGCAACTCGTTTCCGATGTTGTTGCACTCAGCAAAGATACTATACTTGCCGTTAGCAAGGGTGTAGCCTACTGCAATATTGTGCACCGTCTGTGTAGGAATCATCTTCTTGCTGCTGGGACGGCCAAGGCCGGGGAAGCCGAGGTAATACTCGTAGGTATAGCTCATTGAATACTCCACGCTTAGGGTGTTACCCTTGTGGAAGGCGTTGTGCCAGTCGTATCCTGCATTAGCGTTCAGGAAGAAGTAGGGGATGTTAGGCATACGCTGGCCGTATGATACGTTGGCTGTAGGCTCTGTTCCCACATAACTGTTGTTGTTTGTGATAAACTCTTCCTTGTCGCGGATATCCTGATAGGTAATGCTACCGCCTACGTGAACCGTTTTCTGGTAATCGTAGCGTAGCGAACCCTCCACACCATGTGTTACGGCCTTGCCGATATTCTCGTACGAGGTTGTTGGGTCGCTTGTCAGGTTTACCCCTTTCAGGATGAAGTCCCTTGTGTTGCGGTAGATGTAGTTCACCTCTGCTGCAATATTGTGCTTGCCCATTTGTTTGTTCATCATCATTCCGATGTTCAGGTTTCTCGACATCTCTGGGCGCAGGTCCGTATTGCTCTTCTGAATGAATCCGTCGCCAAACATCTCCACAGGTTCCGGCATGCGGTATGCCTGCTCGAAGCTTGCCTTACCCTGCAGCCAGGGCAGGAAGAAGTATGTGCCTGCAGCACCATAGCCCCAATTCGTCTGGCTGGCCTTGACCGTCTCCCAGCGTTCTGTAGAGAGGAACTGATCCAGTAATTTGTTGCAGGAGGTATTCAGCGCATACAGTTTGCCAAACACATTCACGTTCCAACGGTCGTATCTCAACTGGTAGGAGAGACCCGTAATGTTCTTTGTCAGGTACTGTGGAACATCGTTCATCGGATTGTCCCTGTGCTCGCGGTCATCGCTCATGCGCTTGTTGGCATTTACCAGATGGTTCAACAGGAATCGTTGATGTTCGCCCAGCAGATAGCTTAGCGATACATTTCCCTGCCATTGATGCATTCTGATTTCGGCATCCGTTAGGTAGCCCTCGCCTCTACTGGTGGTAGGTACATATTCGCCCAGCCAGTTGTATCTCAGCGCAGCTGTATCCACGTTGTGGGTACGCACATAAGCATAGTTCAGGTAAGCCTCCAGGTCCAGTCCGGCTGTCAGCAAGTCCCTCTTTTTGTACTTCAATCCTGGCACGATACTCAGGCTGTTTGTCTTGGGTTTACCATAAACAGCATCCATCGTGGCACCCGTCTGGTTCTCGTGCTTGTCGCCGCTGGCAATAAAGGTCAGTAGCGCATAGTCAGCCCACGATTTGCCTACCAGTCCTGTTTCCATTCTGACGCCGCCTCCGATGTATCCGTCGTTGAAGCGCTTTACCCATTCATTCCCTTTCTGTAATCCCGTAGAGAGGTCAACAATCGGAGCATATACCTTATAATTATTATCCGAATAGTTCAGGAATGCGTTAGCCTTCAGGGTAAATCCCGTGTTACGATTGGTGTAGGCACCGTTTACACTTGCGCGATGTGTGTTGAACGAACCAAAGCTGTAGGCAGCATCCAGATAGTTGGCTTTCCTGCGTGTAACGATGTTCACGGCTCCTCCCAGCGCATCAGCCGAAAGGGTAACGGGCAGCGAACCCTTGTACACCTCCACGTAGTCTGCCATGTTGGCTGTTAGCGTAGAGAGGTTAAAGCTGCTTCCGAAGTTATCCATGGGCACCCCGTCTATGAAGAACTTTACCTGATTGCCGCTGAATCCGTTCAGGGCAAAGTTGAACGAACTGCCCAATCCGCCTGTCTCGCGAATCTTCACGCTCGATACGTTCTCCAACATCTTATTCAGGGATTTCGACTTGGCATATTCGCCTTTCATATCCACAACACTCACGGCAAAGGCTTGCTCACTTTGCTCTCTTACCTTCGATTTAGCCGTTACCGACACATTCTTCAACGTTACCGTCTTGAGTGAATCATCCTGAGCTATAACGACTATTGTTGCACTTGCCAGTAGCGACAAGGCCATTAATCTTTTTACCTGTATCACAATTATTTATGGTTTAAATTTTCGGCTGCAAAGGTACAGCTATTCCCTCATACCGGAAATACCCTAATCCGATGATTTTCACGCGTATGGAAATTGTGTAGCGTAATTGTAAGTGGGTATCAGGTTGGAGCGGACGAAAAGGTGTTTAATAGCAAAAATCCTTCACTCTTCACTCTTCATTCTTCACTTTTTGTATATCTTTGTCCTTGCAAATAGCAGAACGTGTACAGATATGCCAACAATCAATCGGATGAAGGACTTTCCTGATAAGATGACGGCTGGGGAGGCGCAGGCATTCAGGGATGCTGTGCTTAGTATTGTGGGGCAGATTCCACGGGGCAGAGTTACCACATACGGTCTTATTGCCACCTTGGCCGGTTGGCCCAGCCATTCACGTATGGTAGGCCGTACCCTCCGATATACGCCCGGGGCAGCCCTTCTCCCCTGTCATCGTGTTGTGAACAAGGTGGGGCGTACCGCTCCCGGCTGGAAATGGCAACGCCCTCTCCTGGAGGAAGAGGGTGTTACCTTCAAGGCAAACGGTCATGTGGATATGGCCCGGCACCTCTGGGAGCCGGACCTCGCCTGACTAAATCCCGTCTCACGCAAGTATAAAGCAGAAGTGCAGAAAGTTCTTTAAAGGAAAAGTTGGGTAAGGTGTGATTTATTCGTAACTTAGAGACTGCATCTCTAAATTATCTTTGAGATGGGAGAACTGAACAAAGAAGTGGTTGTTGCAAAAAATGCAACAGTTCAAGCAGAGGGCAAAAGAAAGGTAGAACGTGACATCGCCTATTACAACCTGGATATGATTATCGGTGTGGGTTGTCGTATCAACTCCTATTGAGGCGTTTAGTTCGCTATAGGAGGATAAAGAAAACCACACAGATTTAGTGGCGCTGGCCACTTTTTTTTATGAAAAACGGCAAAAAGTTCTGCCCAAGTGCAATAATTTCTGAGATTGCGTGTATATATAGGTAGAAGAGACCACGAAAATGGAACAAGAAACAGACACCCTCATAAACAATCTGCGGCAGCACCAGCCTGCTGCCTGCCAGAAGCTGTTAACCGAATACGGGCCGGCTGTGTTCCGGACAATCCCCCGACACGAACTGGCTAAAGATAGAAAATCCGCCTCAAACTTGCCGGTATCGGCAAAAATGAATATATTTGCGGTGGAAATAGAATAAAATCTTGCCGATAGAAGACAATGGAGTATATATCAGTTATGCAGTTTGCCGAGAAATTCGGCATTTCGGAACGCACGGCCCGCAATTACTGTGCGAGCGGAAAGATTGAGGGAGCCTTCCTAACAGGAAAAACATGGAATATCCCTGTGGATGCTGCTCTTCCACAGCGTGGAGCCGCCAAAAAGAAGGTGTCGCCCCTGCTGACTGCCCTGAGGGAACAAAAAGACTCTCGAATGAAGGGTGGCATCTATCATCGCACGCAGATTGACCTGACCTACAACTCCAACCATATTGAGGGTAGCCGGTTGACGCACGATCAGACACGCTATATCTTCGAGACAAACACCATCGGTATTTCGGATGAGACGGTGAATGTAGATGATATTGTTGAGACAGTGAACCACTTCCGCTGCATCGACTACATCATCGACCATGCTGAGGAGCCTGTGACTGAAACCCTTGTCAAGCAGCTTCATCTGCTATTGAAAACGGGAACATCAGACAGCCGCAAGAATTGGTTCGCTGTGGGTGACTACAAACTTTTAGCCAACGAAGTAGGTGGTCAGGAGACTTGCCCACCCAAAGAGGTTCATAAGCAAATGAAGGCATTACTCAGTTCCTACAATCATAATAAGCAGAAAAAACTGGAAGATATCCTTGATTTCCACGTTCGCTTTGAGCAGATTCACCCTTTCCAAGACGGCAATGGTCGCGTAGGGCGCCTACTAATGTTCAAGGAATGTCTGGCAAACGGTATTGTCCCCTTCATCATTACCGACGATATCAAACTATTTTATTATCGTGGCCTGAAAGAGTGGGGACACATCAATGGTTTCCTGACGGACACCTGTCTCACCGCCCAAGACCAATACAAATCATTACTTGGCTATTTCAGGATTACATATAAATAATACAACGAAGCAAGCCATCGTCGCCATCATGCTTGCCCTTAATGTTAAAAACCTTTAATTTTACTTGACATTGTCCTTTCTGCTACGTTATAAAGGTGTATGGAACAGACAGAGTTCATAAGATTAGCACCCCAATTACGAGGTAGGGCAATGGCTGTCAGCCAGTCGTTCTTTGCCTCCGAGGAAGAGGCAGAGGATGTGGCGCAGGAGACACTTATCCGACTATGGAAGGCATGGGAGGGAGTGACATCCGAGCAGGAAGCCGAACGTCTGACCGTAAGGGTTGCTAAGTATGAGTGCATAAATGCCTGGCGAAGGGAGCAGAGCAGGCCTCATACCTCACTCAGCCTGACAACGGAAGCAACGCACCCGATGGCACAGAACGCACAACCGATGGAAGGGGATGAACTCTCGGAAGCCATCCGCCGGGCTGCCTGTACGCTCCCTAAGTCAGAAGCCCGTATGTGGCGTCTGTTTGCCGAGGCAGGAATGTCTGCGGCAGAGATTGCTGCCATAACGGAGATTAACGTGCGTTCTGTCAGTTCCATGCTCAGCCACGCCCGAGGCTGTATTTACAAACTGTTGAAAGAAGGAGGATACATAGATGGATAAGAAACAAATCATAGAGGATTACTTGCAAGGCCGTCACCCCATGGAACAAAACTCGTGGGAACTGCCCTCAGCCAACGAACTGGACAATGCCGAGGCTGAGTATGACCAGTTGAAGGACAACCTCACCCCTGACCCAGGCAAGAAAGCCTTCCTCCTCGGGGGGAGGTTTGGATGGGGGCTTTTTGCCGCGGCTGCTTGCGTGGCTGCCGTCATTGTTGTTTTCCTTGCTCCGCCAAAATTGACAGAAGAGCCGCATCCGAGCGCTTCGGAGGAACCAACTATTACTTCACAGATGCCAATTGAGTATTTCCAGTTTGAAGAAGGGCAGTCGCTTATGGAAGCCCAGTTGGCTCATCAGCAGGAAATAAAGAAGAAGGGCGAACGTCTTGCTGCCTATATCCAAAAGCAGGCATATCCCGAATTAGATTATTAAGATATGAAAACCAGACACATTATGTATGTAGTGCTCGCTGTTCTGAGCATTGCCTCATGCACTCAGCCTAAACCTGAGCATCAGATTGAGTCCGTCAGCGAATTATTGGATAGCTTGATGGAGAGGGGAGAATCAGTAAATCACCACATGTACTTTAATAATGCTTACGATAATGTGTATGAGGATCAATATTACATTTTTTCTGACAACAACGATAAGAAGAATCAGGATACTTGGCTTTTCTTGTCAGACAAAACGCCGGAACTGCTGGATAGATTATGCAAAACAGCGGTGAACAATTATCGCTACTCCTCTAACGATTCTGTGGATTACAGTATCACCTTGAATAATGAGCCTAAGGAATTGGTAAACTTTAAGCGTTATAGGCATGATAATGGCTATGATATATTAAGATTTGCCCATACAACGTTGAGGCCTGCTACGTATTCCTCCAAGATATATGACCCTGCCCCCATTCGCGTTCTAATGCGGAAATTCATTTCAGAGCAGAAAAATGTGGAAAAGTACGATGTCTGTTATGAGTGGGATGAGGGTGTTCCTTTTGCTGAAAGTATAGTTGGTAATAGGTTGAAAACTTCACCTCCTGATTCGTTGCCAGCAACAAGGACCACCGGTACCCTTTACAAGATTCGTGTAGGGGATGAGAAACGTAGCGACTCTGTAATTGCAGACCTTACCAAACGCGTGGTTAAGTTGATTACCGAACGGCCTATTTTGGGTGCTTCTTATAATTCATGTTTATATAAAGTAGGATCAAAAAAGCAAGAAAAGATGCATAGCCTCCATGTCCATAAAAGAGGTCGAGGCGTATTTTTGATTTCGGTGGTATCTTTTGGAGATTATTTCTGGATTCTTGAAGTCGAGTCGGAGGGCGCTCGACGTTGGGCAATTCCTATATACTGGTGGGATGTAAAGTGCATTCATAACAATAAAGTCACAAATATATCCCAGCCAGATGATACGCCCAGTAAAGCCGCTGATACTTCCCGGCCAGATGATACGCCTTCGGGATACACTAAAATGGACAGTCTGTTCTTAGGGCTATAGAAATAAAGCTCCTGCGCTGAGTATACGTGGGGGCTTTAAGTTTATTTAACACTTCCTGTCTGTTACATTTTTGTTTTTTCTGCGTTATAATAAGTGGAGGTACATAAAATTCAGAAACACAAAATACACTTAATATCGAATAATATATGAACAGGAAATCCATCCTTAGTAAGATGAAAGGGTGGGTTGCCGAAAGAGAAAACAGACGCGAGAATTGAATCGCATCAGATTGGTTTTAAGTTAATAACAAGATGGTACCAAATGGCTCCTGCGTTGCGAAACGTGGGAGTTTTTATTGTTAAGCCTACAAAAAGGCGAGCGTTGCCGAAGGAAAAGAGTTTAGACCTCGGAAAATACTTCTTTCTTTGGGCAAGGAAATTTATTCTCACGTCGTGAGAATAAATTATCACAACGTGAGAATATATTTTTACACCGTGAGAATTTATTCTCTCGATGTGAGAATAATTTTCTTACAGGGATTTCTTGTTTATGCATCAGCAAGAAAAGAATTTGTCATCAGGACAAACCCTTTTATCCTTGGATATAAAACGATTAAAAAGAAGGAATAAGTTCAGTTCCTTTCGATAACAAAGGTGACGTTATAGCCTCGTAGGGGATTTTCTGCGAGGCTTATTGTCATGCCTTGTTTCATCAGGATCTGGCGGGAAAGGGAGAGGCCGATACCTGTCCCCGTCTGCTTGGTGGTAAAGAAGGGGATAAATATCTCCTGCGCTACATCCAGGGGGATTACATGACCATCGTTGGCCATATACAACACTCCCCCAAAGGGGGAGGTGGAGGGGGCTTTAATGCCTATTTTTCCTGCTTCAGCCTCTATGGCATTCTTTGTCAGATTAATGAAAACTTGACGCAGAAGGTTCTCGTCGGCTTGTAGAGTCAGGTCGGCAGGGATGTCAATATCCCATTGTAGAGTGGGGTAGAGCGCAGCTATCTGTTTGCAGAATCCCAACATATTTACATCCGCTATCACAGGCTCCTGCAACTGAGTAAGTTTGCGATAGCTTTCCACAAAAGCAGCTAATCCCGCACTGGTATCATGAATAGCCTGAATGCCCTCCTCGTAGGGCGAACCTTTGATGTTGGGGTTTTTCAGATACGCCTGACTTATGCTTTGAATGGGAGTGGTGGCATTCATAATTTCGTGCGTCAGCACACGTGTCAGTCGTTGCCACGATTCCACCTCGCTATGTGCCACCAGTTTCTGAATTTCCTGCCCCATATCATTCAGCACCTCCTGCAGCGCCTTTTCTCCAAAGAATAGTCCTCGTGTAGGCAGGCGGAACGAGAAATCCCTGTGTCTGATAGCATCGCGCATTATCTGTGCCCGCTCTCGGAGCAGACGCTGATGCCGATACCAATATACCAAAGCAGCTATGGCAGCAATGGCAACAACAAGGCAAACTATAATAATGGCGGTAGCAAATTCTTCACTCTTCATTCTTCACTCTTCACTTTTCATTTTTCACCTTATTATATAATGTCTGTCGGCTGATGCCCAGAAGGTCGGCAGCTTTCTTCATATTGCCATCACATTTGTTCAGCACTTTGCGCACATGTTCCGTCTCCAACTGTTCAAGCGGAACAATCTCGCCTGCCTTATCGATGGCGTCTTTCAGTACACGGATAAGCTCGTCGTTGTCCCACGGCTTGGTCACAAAGTCGGCTGCGCCATTCTTTAACGCACGAACAGCTAACTTAACATCGGCATAGGCTGTGATGAGCACAATGGGGATGTCGGGGAATTTGCGATGAATGGCCGAGAGCCACATCATACCCTCTTGCCCAGAGTTTACGCCCAGAGAGAAGTTCATATCCAGCAGGATGGCGGCAGGATTCTCCTGAGCAATGGTCACCAACGCTTTCTCAGGCGAATCGAGGGTTACAACACGCTCAAACGTGCCAGCTAAGCATATCTTCACAGCCGTCAGGATGGCAGGATTGTCGTCTATGACAAGTATTGTTCCGTATTTCACCTTACATTTACCATTTATTTGAGTGCAAAGATAGTGTATTAATTCTTCTTTCTTCACTCTTCATTCTTAATTTTTGTCCCGAGAAGGGACGAAACTACTAAAGAGTGTCAAATAATTGGACACAAGTGTGTATAATGTTTGGACATGTTGGAGTTTAGCGTGAAAAATGATGAGTGAAGAATTATTTTTCATTGTATTTTTGTGTCAGAAAACCAATTAAAAGAATTGTTAGTTATGAATTACGAACTGATTTTACTCAACATCCGTATTGCCTGGCGCAATCTGATGAAGTACAAGGTGCAGAACATCATCTCTGTCCTCTGCCTGGCGGTGGGCATGGTTGTCTTCAGCATGACATTTATCTCTACGTACAGATCATGGCAGGCTATGCAGCATGCTGGTGACAGCCGACGGACTATTGTGTCCTTTTTTAAGCAGAATAGCAATTTGTATATTACGCCTGACATTTTGCAGCGTATTGAAGGCCGTCACCTTCCCAGCATCGGTTTTATAGACATTAACTTGGAGGCCTGCAGTACCGTTACTACCTTTGTTGATCCTAAGGGGAAACAATACCGGGTTTCCACGGAATGGAGTTGGATCAGTCCGGAACACTTGCACTACTTGGGGTTGCGGTCGGCCATTACGGGCAAGCGCATTCCTGTACTGAAGCCTGGTGATATGGTTATGACCAAGGGTATGCTGGCGCGTACCTTCGGTCAGGAGGTGAACCCCATAGGCTTTACGATTGACAGGAGTAACCCGTATTCCCATCATTGTGTTGATTCTACCCGTAATGTTATTGCGGATGTTGTGGATATGGGGGACTGGTTCTTCTGCGAAGACCGGATGTTTGTTGTTACCGACCAGCTGAAAGAGTCTGATGCCTCATGGGATGGAGGTTACGGTATGTCACAACTTAACATTATTCAGGCTAAGGGGAAAACTGAGGCGGACCTGAAGAGGGACCTGCATAAGGTGCTTCCCGAATATGAGGTTAAGTTCCTCGCCAAGAAGAGCGGTTCGGATATACAAGGATTTCTTCTTGTGCTGCTCATGGGCGGAAGTGTCTTGTTTATCGGTTTGTTCGGCTTCCTGAAAATGCAGATTCAGCTTTTCCTGCTTCGTCAGCGCGAAATAGGGCTGCGCCAGTGTTTGGGCGCACATCAGGGGCAGCTCTTCGGGATGCTGATATGGGAGGTGGCTATCATCTTTTTGTTTATAACCCCTCTTACCCTGCTGTTTACCTATTGGCTGGTCGCAGCCTCTGAACCTATTCTGCGCAGCATGAGCTCGGGTGGGTTCCTGTCAGTAGATTTGCCGCGTATTTATGCCACGGAACTGTGGATTTGCTTGGCGGTGTTTGTTGTTACGGCTCTTATTGCTGTCTATTCTGTCCGTAAGGTGGTTACCAGGCCGCTTAGCGAGGTGGTGGGGAAGGGCCAGCGTAAACTGACCCGTGGCTACAGTCTGTTTATTGTGCTACAGATGGTAATCTGCCAGATAATCTTCAGTCTTCCCATGACTGGCATCTATATGTATCAGAACGCTTCGCATTCGGAAATCAATGCCCGCCAGGAAACTTGGGAGAAACGCTTCCATTTTCTTGCAGAAGTAGATAATGATATAGAGCGTTGGGAGGAGTGTATGATAACGGATAAAAATCAGTGGCGCGCTGAGTTCCCGGATTCTGTGCAGCACTTGAAGCATATACAGGGCATTGCCCCTTTTGTTACTATTCGTTACGAACGTTATCTGAAGGAGGGGGAGAAGAAGAGTAAAGAAACCTGTTATGATGAGGACTTCCGGCCTTTCGTAAAGGGTGATGTGGTGCTTACGGATAAGCATCTCCTGGATATTCTGAAACAGGAACTGCAGCCTTCCGCTACTGACAAGCAATGTAAGAGCGACTTATTGGTTCCTGTATATCGGGGTATGCCCTGGGTGGGTAAGCCTGGGAAGTTGGGATACATCAAGGTTGGGGCCATTGCAAGGCTTTCATGTTCGTATGGGGCCATTCTGAGGCATGGATATGATGCCCTTCCCCGGGCCTACTATTTATGTGATACGGATTTCCTTCTGCAGGACAGTTTATACCTTAGGGTTTGCGATGAATCTGGATGTGATTTCAAAGAATGGTATTCGAAGCCCCATATCATATTAAAAGCAAAGCATGATGAGTACAAGGATGCTGTCAGGGAACTGAATGACCTCTACCATCATATAGGCATATATACCTCGGTCAATGCCCCTGTTGACAATATGGTGGAGAAAATCTTTCCGGAGTTGTATACGATTGGGATTTTAATTATAGTCCTGGTGGTAATATATTTTGTATCCCTGTTGTGTATGGTGATGACGCTCTATTCCTCGGCCTCGCTTGATACAAGAGGCAGGCTGCGGGAAGTTGCCATCCGTAAGGCGAATGGTGCCGGTAGGAGGCAGATTCTGTGGCTCTTCGGCAAACTGTACGCCAGGAACTTGGTTATCAGCAGCATTGTGTCTTTCGTCTTTATTCTTATTGGCTACACTACTTTCGACGGTAAGGCAACTTTCAGCAGTTTTGCTGTACCTTATCTGTATTCCATCCTTTTCGTAGGCCTGGTAACCCTGCTGACGGTAGGATTAAGAATCTATAAAGTCTCAAAGCTGAATCCGGCCGACGTAATTAAGAAAGAATAAAAGACTGTTGGGGGTTTTTAGAGTTGAGAGTCAGTTTAGTGTATAAAGTTGAGAGAGTTTTAAGTTAATTATAAAGTTGCCCCCCTTCCTTGGTAGGGACGGGGTAGGTCCCAGTGTTAACCCTCCCTCTTTCGGGAGGGAGGGGGGAGGGACCTTAAATTTCAGTTAATGTTATGATTCAGTTACAAAACATCAAAAAAGTTTTCCGTACGGAAGAGATTGACACCTGGGCTTTGCGCGAAGTGAGTCTGGAAGTAAAGGACGGCGAATTTGTTGCCATCATGGGCCCGTCAGGCTGCGGCAAGACTACCTTATTAAATATAATGGGCTTGCTGGACACACCTACTGAGGGGACGTACATGCTGAACGGTAAGGAGGTGAGCCGGCTTACGGAACGGGAGCGTACAAATATCCGCAGAGGGACCATCGGCTTCGTGTTCCAGAGCTTTAACCTGATAGATGATCTGAATGTCTATGAGAACATTGAGTTGCCGTTGCTATATATGGGTGTGCCGGCCAGCGAACGGCGGAAACGTGTTACGGATATACTGGACCGCATGGCTATGTCCCATCGCAGGGGACACTATCCCTGTCAGCTCTCAGGCGGACAGCAGCAGCGTGTAGCTGTGGCACGGGCCGTTGTGACCAATCCTAAGATTATTCTGGCTGACGAGCCTACGGGTAACCTGGATTCCCAAAACAGCCGTGAGGTAATGAATCTCCTGTGCCAGTTGCACGAGCAGGGCACTACCATTGTCATGGTGACGCATTCGCAGCATAATGCCAGTTATGCAGACCGCATCATTAACCTGTATGACGGTCAGATTGTAGAGCATACGGAGTTGTAGTGGGGAAAACCATTAATAAGTAAAAAGAACACGAACGGAAGAGTGTCCGTTAACATTAAGCCTGCCCTTGTCTGTATATGACGGGGGCAGGCTTAAAATATGGTGTTTGGAACCGAAGTTCCTCAAATGTCGGATTACTTTTTTTGAACCTAACGAATTTTTTCCTGTATCGCGTAATGACAAACCATCATTTGCGATTCGAAAAACTGCAAAAAATAAGTGAAAAAAGAGGGTGTTTTTTTTCGAAAAAAGACAAAAAAAAGGGCTACCGCTGTAGCCCAACCTTTGTTAACCTTAAATC
>DLBF01000073.1:17096-34160 GCA_002494215.1 Prevotellaceae bacterium UBA7028 | reverse complement strand
GAACACAGCTTCGGTATCCATGTGGCCAAGATTGCCGGTATGCCCTCCACCATTGTAAAGCGTGCCAATGTAATCCTGAAGCAGCTGGAGGACAATATGGATCATGAGAACTTAGGGAAGGGTATTGCCGCCGGCCCTCAGTCGGATACGGGCGTGCAGATGAACTTCTTCCAGTTGGACGACCCCGTTCTTACGCAGATCCGTGACGAGTTCATCAATCTGGACATCAATAACCTAACCCCCATCGAGGCGCTGAACAAACTCAACGAAATCAAACGTCTGGTAAAGGGCGGAGGTAAGAAGTGAGCTCCCCCATCTTTCAGGTTTCAGGTTTGAAGCTGCGCTTCGAGCCTGCTCACGCTTAATCGCAGCCTTCAGGTTTCAAGTTTCAGGTTTCAAGTTTCAGGTAACTTAGATTCTTCACTTTTCACTCTTCACTCTCACAGCGGTAGCAAATTCTTCACTCTTCATTCTTCATTCTTCATTTCCATAGTAAGCCTCCCATTCCTTCTGAACTTCCTGCCAGTCAACGGCGTTACCGCTGGCTATTGCCTCTGCCTGACGTGCTGCCTCATCACGGGCCTTGTCACGGGCACGTTTGGCCTTCATGGCCTCGATGGTAGCATCGTCCAGGATAAGGATTCGCTGTCTGCGGATACATTCCTGCAGCTCGTCATAGCCGAAGGCTTTTCCCTGCACGTTGAAGTCGGAGATATTGAACTCATAATCTACGCGCAGGGTGTGCCTGATCATCTTCTGCTGGTAACGGGTGCCAGCATTTTTCAACTTTAGGAGTTTACCTATCTTGTCTATTTCCTTCTGTGAGAATTTGTTACGTCCCATATTATCGTGTTCTATTTCTGTGCAACGGATACCACGCTCTTGGCAGGCAGGGTAATTTGTGTGACGAGTGCCTGGCTGCTGCTTCTTATACCTATTATATAATCATTACTGCTGTTGTTGCTCAGCAGCAGGGCATACGTCCCGTCCGGGTTCCGGAAGGTGGAGTATAACAGTCCGTCCTGTGCCTGGGATATGCTGTTGCCTATCCTGTACGCTCCGGCCTTTACCGCCTGGGCAGCATGGCAGATGAGGTAGTAATGACTGTTGTAGTGAAGGGTGCTGTAATCATGCTGGTCGATGTCGATAGCGCCCATGCAGGTGGTACAGGAACCGGCTTCGCGTGTATAGGGACCGTAGTTCAGGTCGAGCATAAAGTTCCATACAATGGTGGCCCTGCAACCCCGGTTAATCAAATGGATAAGCAGGCGGTTGAAGTCATCCACAAGGCGTTTACTGAGGTTCCGGCCATCGTTCCATTTGCCGATGGAGGTTTCCGTGAAGATCTGCTCCATACGGGGAGCCTTCTCCTGTATGTCGTCCATCTCGGTATATCTGCCTCCGTAGTCGTGCCAGGCACAGCCCTTCACCAGGTCATAGCCGGGCATGCTAGGACTCAGCGCCTTGTAGATCTGTACGGGGTAATCCGTTTCTTCCTGCTTGTCGTCATAATTGAAGTTGTGGTCGAAGACGTAAATCTTTGTTGTCAATCCGGCTTCATGGAAGGCAGGTGCCAGATGGCTGATGAAATCGGCCTCCTGCCTAGCGCTTATATAGGTTGAGGCGCAGTTGCCGGCATTCAGCGGCTCGTTCTGCGGTGTTACGGCATAGATGTTGATGCCGTAGGTCTTCATCACCTGGATGAACTTGACAAAGTATTGTGCGTAGGCCTGGTAATAGTCGGGGTTCAGCACGCCTCCTGCATAATGGTCCCAGGGGGAAGCGTCGGTAACACTCTTTTGCTTCATCCATCTGGGAGCCGTCCAGGGGGCAGCCATAATCCTGATGTCGGGATTGATGGCCAGCACTTCCTGCATAACGGGGATGACGTAGGAGAGTTCGTCATCATGAAGGGCAAAGTTAGCCAGCAGGTTGTCATCCGGTCCTTTCTGTTCGCAATAAGTGTAGCATTCGCTCGAGAAGTCGGAGCAGGCAATGCTCATGCGGATGTAATTTACCCCGAATCCATCGGTTTTTGAGAAGGTCCTGGCCAACAGGTTGTGCCTGCCCCTGGGCGTCATTCTCATCAGATTATAGCAGGCGGAGTAGGTGAGGGCAAAGCCGAATCCGTCCATTGTCTGGTAGTTCTGTTCGGCATCCAGCGTAATGATGCTGTTGGCCGCTCCACGGGCCGTGCCCGGTTTAACGGTTTGCTTTCTCAGCAGTACCTTGCCGTCGGCACTTGTTGTTGTTACCTCAAACGTGTTCTTCGGAAAGGCAATTCCGCAAACTGACAGCGTCAGTAAAAGAGAAATCAATCTAATTTTCATCAGGTATTATGTTTGTGGATGATTATCCGGCGTAACTGTGCATACCGCCCAGCAGGAAGTTTACACCAAAGTATGTCATCAGCAGGCAGGCGAAGGCAAGTACGGAGTAGATGCGGTAGTTGCGTATGCTGTTGAGCCAGGGCAGGCTTTTGCTGTGCAAGGGTACGCTATATACCAGTAATGTAATAAGGGCCCAGCTTTCCTTGGGGTCCCAGCTCCAGTAGGTTCCCCATGATACGTTGGCCCACAGGGCACCCAGGAAGATGCCTGTGGCCAGCAGGAATACGGCCGGCCTGAGCACGCTCCGTTTGATGATGCTTACTACCAGCAGGATATAGCTCAGCATAATGGTTCCAACGTGAACTACCAGGAAGGGGGAACGCAATATGGGAACCAGCGGACTCCTGCATATGGCTATGACCATATAGGAGGCCATGACTGTTCCGCAGAAAGCCAGTAAGATAGTTGAGAGTTTAGAGTTTAGAGTTGAGAGTTTAGAGCTCTCGGATAATTTTTCTTTTTTCTCTTTGATTCCTAAATTTTGAATTTTGCATTTTGAATTTTGCATTCGCCCAAGCGATACCCATATCATGCTAATGGCCAGCATCAGGTAGCCGGCGTATGTGATGGCTGTGCCCCAGGGGTCGTAGCTGATGGTAAACACGCTTCCCGCCTCGTCATCGTCAAAGGAGGTCTGGTAGATTCGGTAACCCTTGGCTCTGCCGATGTTGTTCATGGAAATGGTTGTCTCCTCCTTTCCCTCACGGGTGGAAATAAGCACATGGCTCACATAGTCGGCGGGAGTGACTCCGTCGGCATCGTATTGTACCTCAAAGTCCCGCAGCGCCAGATAGAAGGGAAGCTCTTCGGTCAGGACATAGGCTCCCTGTTCGTTCTTGGTCCAGTAAGTGCATACTGCCTCCCCCTCGCGCAGATGAACCATTCCGCGCCGGCTGGTAAGGTGTGTTGTCAGAGCCCCCGCCAGGATTACCAGGAAACTGATGTGCAGCAGGAATACGGCCGGCTGCTTCCACATCTTCCTTCTGTACATCAGGTAGCAGCCGCTAACGGCCAGTAATCCCCACAGGGCAATAAACCACCAGGCACCGTACACATGCTGGTGGGCATAGTCGGTGCCGAAGTGATTCTCGATGACAGTTGCGGCGGCTATGCCGACCACAATCATGAATAACAGTACAAAGGGCAGTTTAGAAGTTGCGGAACCTTTCATTCACTTTTTCTTTAACGGCTATGCACTCCATCTCCACCAGCCAGGTGGGACGGCATACAGGAGCCAGCGTTATTACAGTAGGTATATGGGGGAAACGTTCGGCAAACAGCTGCCTTACCACCTCATAGTCAGCCGTATCACGTAGATATACCACTATCTGCATCACGTCCTCCCAGCCGGTCTCTCCTTCCTTCAGCAGCGCCTCCACATTCTCCCACATCCGTTGGGTCTGCAGGACGATATCGCCTACGTGAACCACCTCGCCCTTGTTGTTGATGCTGGCCGTTCCGGAGATGAAGACATGTTCCCTGTCGCCGTATTCCACAACGGTTCCGCGTTCGAAGGTGACCCCGTATTCATAAGTGGGGTTCAGGTGCGTGGGGGCATACAGATAATGCTGCTGCTCGGGCTCCAGTCCTGTTATGGCGTAGGTCCCCAATTGTACCAGTGCCTTTGTGTCGGCCGGTGAGCCTCCGATTCCCGTGCTGCTGATGTAATGGGTCTTTTCTGTCAGTCCCTGCTGGATAAAGTTCTCCCTTCTGGCAACCACCAGGCCGTGATAATTGGTGTCAACATCACGGACAAAGAACCAGGTGCGGATGCAGTTTTCCGCCAGTGTGGCATTGAACTTGCTTAGCATGGCCTCGTATTCAGTCAGCAGTTCCTCTGTCTGACGGGCGCTGTCGCCTTGGTTATTTACCATTCCCATCTTCCACAGATGCCGGTATCCGTTGTGTGACACTACTACGGCCCCATTCTGTTCCTTCACCTCTACGCCGCTTTGCAGATACAGCCATGCGGCAATCTTGGTGCCGTCCAGCGGCTGTTGCTGTATCAGGCTGACAGATATGTTCTTCTGCTGGCGCATCAGCGGCTGCTGATTGGTGCTGTCAGACAGGAAGTAGCGTTTCATTATATATTGGGCGCCCCAGAATTCAGGCATTCCTGGCAGACGGTCTTCTGCCTCGTAGAGTCTGCCAAGTTGTTCCCCGAAGGGCAGCTGATTGTTGTTGACGTGCAATATTACATGCCACTCCGTTACTCCCTCTTTGGGTTCGTAAGCGGCTACTTCTGCGGTTACTTCAAGTTCCTCAAATTGTAGTTTTCTATAATTCATGGGTACAAAAGTACAAAAAAATCGACTAAATTAAGGATGAATGAATAATTTATTCATTATTCTCCCCTAAATTGTTTATCCACTCGTCAATGAGCGTTCTGACCTCGTTCTGGTTTTCCTTGAACTGATTGCTCAGGATCTCAGTGTGATTGACGTGTAACAGGTTTTCTCCCCCCTCTGCCATCATCTGGTGAATGAGAGATTCCTGGGCATTGCCACTTACCACACGCATCATACCTTCCTTACGTGTACTGGGAGTGTTTACGAGGTTAGCGTATGATTTTCCTTCTGTCAGGCTCAGACCGGCGGCTCCCGCCCCTCCGTTTCCTCCGTGACATTGTATGCAGGCCTTGTCAAACAGTCCCGTCTGCAAGGCGCTGAAACGTCTGACGTCTATGTTGCCTACATCCAGGCGTATGGTGTCCTTTTCATCGGTGAAATCGTCCATATTGACACAGGCCAGGGTTATGATACGTTCACGCAGGCGGTTGGTGATGACCAGCTCTACGGTGTTGATATCCTCTCCGATATTTGACTGAATCAGCTCCACCCTTGTGCCGTCCGGCGTGGTGTTGGGGATGGTACGTACCACCTGGGCATAGTTGTTTCCTGTGCTGAAACCGGCCAGTGACACGGCATATTTGCTTTCCCATGAGCTGATACCTGTGAAGGTACCCGTAAGTTTCA
The DNA here is from genome assembly GCA_002494215.1 of Prevotellaceae bacterium UBA7028. Next base: position 28,795 of record DLBF01000073.1, on the reverse strand, counting down.
CTATGTGTCCGCGGTCGGATGTGGCATATGACTGCTCGGCAATATCCCCTGAGTCGCAGGAAACCAGATGAAGAGATAAAAAAGAAAAGATAAAAGATAAAAGTGAGATATATTTAATCTTCTTCTGCATTTTGAACTACGAATTTCCAATTATGAATTATGAAGGCTGCGATTGAGCGAGAGAAAAGCGATGCTTGCATCAGCTTTCCCAAGCGTGAGCAGGCTCGATGCACAGCTTCAATTATGAATTATGAATTGTGAATTATGAATTGTCAAAAGCTGAACTGAAGTTGAACAGAACCGTAGTGTGTGGATATGCCTAGGTCATCATTGTCGCGATCCAGTTGGGTATTATGACCATACCTTCCAGTATATTGGTACATGGCCGAGAGCTTCAGGTGAACCTTTGGAATGTAGTAGTTGCATACCACAGCAGGCATATTCAGGAATCCGTCCTTGGTAGAGCCGTTACGATCCATGAAGTCGTACCTTGCACCCAGTTGAACTACGGGTGTCACAAAGTAACCCACCTGTGCATAGGCACCCCAGTAATTGAATGTGTCTTCTATCTTCTGACGTTTGGTAAAACCAACGTGCAACCAGTAGGCTTCTGCGCCAAAGTACCAGCGGTTCAGCAGCATCGAGAATTCTGCCCCTAATCGTGCGTCGTTGGTACTCTCGCTCTCGCTCTCCACATTCAGACCGCCACTGACACCGAACAGCATGTGCCTGCCATTCAGCATTTTGGCATTACCCTGTGTGGCAGGCATCAGTCCCCAGGGCATGAAGGTAATCCTGCCGGCATACAACAGGGCCGGGATGTGCCAGTCGTCCGAGAATGTCTTGGTGGCGCCGTTTACCGACGAACCGCTGCCGTTCCACAGTCCTGCCTCATACCCTATCATCCAACTGTCCTGCCTCTTGTTCAGCTTGGCTACGCCATGGAATTCCACGCCTATGTCGAAGCCCGTTCCTATATTGGGTGTAACGGCATTCAATACATGAGGCATGATGGTGGAGGTGGTGAGCGAAGAGGGCAGTACAGGGAATAGTGTCTCGCCCAGGGTAGTCAGGTAGGCGTGTGTGAAAGGTGTCTTGAATTTACCCACACGGAAGCGGGCCTCAGGCTTAATCTGATAGTCCACCCATGCCTGCTGCAGGATGTCGGCACCCTTTGCTGCCGCATTGATGGACAGGTTGTAGTCGAGCCGGCCGAAGGTCTTGCCGGTGAAACCCAGGATGGCGTAGGGAATGGCAAAGCCCGAGTTGGCCACATTGTCCTGGTTATAGGCCTTGTCCAGCCCCTCGTCGTCATAGTAGTTCACCTGTCCGCGTGTCTGCAGGAACAGGTAGGGTTTGAATACAAACTTGCCGTTCTTGGACTGCAATGTGAATCCACGGTCGTCGGCAATGCCCAGCACGCCATTCTCCATGTCTATGTTTGGCGCATCCTGTGCACGAAGCAAGTGAAGAGTGAGGAGTGAAGAGTGAAGAATCAGTAATAATATTATTCGTTTCATCATGAGTTTACTGTTTATCGTTTTAACTATGAACTATGAATTATGAACTTAAGATTAAAGGCTTTCCAGGAACTTGATCAATGCTGTCCGGTCATCCTTGTGCATCTTCTTGAAAAGGTTCTTGGATGCCTCGCCCTCACCGCCATGCCACAGGATGGCTTCCTGCAGGTTACGGGCCCTGCCGTCATGCAGGAAGTAGGTATGGGCATTCACCTTCTCCTGCAGGCCGATGCCCCACAGGGGAGTTGTACGCCATTCGTTGCCACGGGCCAGACCGCTTACATAATTGTCGTTCAGTCCTACGCCCATAATCTCCGACCCCATGTCATGCAACAGGAAGTCGCTGTAGGGATGTATGGTCTGATTACCCAGCCAGGGTAGCTCTGTGCCGTTCAGCAGGGTGGCGCCACGGGGCTTTGTATGCAATGTCGTTACATGGCACAGGTGGCATTTGGCCTCGAAGAACTTCTGCTCGCCTGTCTCTATCAGCTTGCGCTCCGATATACGCTTTCCCTTGTAGTTAACCTGCGTGGTAGCACTTCCCAGTCTTCGGGCCGGAACGCCTAATCCGTGCAGGTAGTAATCCACATCCTCCATATCCTCGGTGGATATCTCCAGCTTGTCATACAGCAATCCCATCATGGAGCCCTGCCGCATCTGGCTCTGACCCTCGCAAATCTCCTCGGGATAGCGACTGTTGGTAACTCCCATATCGCTGGAAAATCCCAATTCAACGGTCAAGTCGGCATGTTGCGCCTTGTTGCCGGAGAGGCCCAAACGCAGTTGTCCACGTTCTGTGATGTAGTTACATCTTCCCGAGATGCCGTATTCTGGATAGTTGGATTTCCTGGCCAATGCCTCTATCTCGTTGGGGTCAAGGGCCATCATCTGTCCCATTCCCACATGGCGCAGGGGTATTCTTACCGTACAGAACAGATCCTCCGGTCGGATTGGCTCGTCTGTGTCCCTATAGGTGGGCTTGTACCAATCCGTAATGGTGTATTCGGGATATACCAGTTCATAAGGTTCTCCGTCAGGGAACTCATACTGCTGACTGTGCCAGCGGCATTCCAGCTTGCCCTCGGCTGTTACTCCCATGATGCTCTGGTCATGGATTACACGGCCGTAGTCCTGGAAGAAAGCTCCGTTCTTACGGGTAACATAAACCAGCATGGCTGAGAAACCATACTGGCCTGATCCGTAAACGGGTGTCCCGTCAGGGTCCGTTCCGTTCTGTGTCCATACGCCCGGCTTGGTCCTGCCTGCATTACGGTGGCACGAGCCGCAGGAGTAACCCGCATATACCGGGCCCAGTCCACTGCCCGAGTTCAGGGGATTGTCATACAGGCGGTCACCGTGCGTGAATCGTTTAGAGTTGGCAGGGATGTCAGCTACCCAGTCGGCATCCGTGTCGTAGGCGTAGCTGGAATTCTTGAATATAGTAGAGGTTCCGGCTGAAAGGACAAATCCCTCCGGCACCTCCATGTCTCTGACATCATTCACCTCTAAACCGTCATTCTCACAACCCCAGAGAGCTGTGAGAATGACTAACCAAAACAATCTATAATTCATCTAATCAATATGTACGTGCTTTACCGTTCTTGAACAGCAGGAATTCCAGCGTATGGAAGCCGCGGACATTCTGTACCGCCTCAATGTTCTCGTTGTCCTCGTCATACTCGCCTTCCCATTTTATCAGCTCCTCTATATTACCGCTTTCCATCACATCCTTGATGGCATCTACGTCCAGGGGCCATGAGTCCATGTTGGGGTCAAGACCCAGGTCGGCAACGGGACCGAAGAGGAAGGCCTCGCTGGTCTCCCAGGGCTCGCGGGCCTCAATCCACAGGTTGGCGGCATTCTTGAAGGCGTTTGATGAGGGGTTGTTGCTCAGGGCTACGATAGCCTGACGCAATGCGGTTGTCGTGCTGACAAGGTTGGTGTATGTGGGCAGCACAACCTGGTCAACATAGGTTGTTACGATGTTCGACAGTTCCTCGTCATCGGCGTTCTGACTTACAAAGCTTGTCAGGTCTTTCTCCAGCACATCCACCAGTTCAGCGCAGGCATTCTGTGCTCTTGTCACGGTGGGACTGCCAATGTGGCTGCGGAAGGGGGCGTTCATGCTCTTGATGGCATTGTAGGCAGCCTCAATCTTACCCTTTACATTGTTATAAAGTGTCTCGTCCTTAGCCTTGGTGAAGGCGGCCAGTGAGTGTGCGGCCTCGCTGTTGTTCAGGGTGCCGTTGAAAGCGTTACGGATACTGATGATATTGTTGCTGTAGTCATCGATAGAATGCCAGCTGTACCAGGACTCTACCGCATATACAGCCTCGGTATATTTGCCGGCCTCCCACAGGTCGCGAGGCTCGCCAATCTTTGCTGTTCCAACCTCACCGGCAATGTCGATGCAACCGTCCACAATCTGCTGTACGCAGGCAACGGCGCTCTGATACTCGCCGCCAAAGGTCTTGAAGGTCTGGGCATAGGGCTCACCGTCGTTGTAGCTCACGCTCCATGCCTTGTTCAGGTCGTTGGCATCCTTAACCAGCAGGTTGGCAACGGCTGTTGCATACTGTGTCCAAGTGGTGATGTTCTCCGGGGTTACATCCACATTGTTCTCCTCGATCGTCACATCGGCAGTACCTTCAGGGATACTTGTTCCGGGATTCTCGTTCTCCTTGTTGCAGGCGGTAAAACCTGCGCTCATAGCCAGCAGGCTAATCAAAATCAAATGTTTTCTCATATTATTGTATGTTTTTTGTATAATTCAATATCAAAATTGTGCGGTTAGCGGTTAGCGAATTCTTCACTCTTGACCTTCGGTCGAGCCTGCTCACGCTCTGGATAGTTGATGCGAGCATCACTCTCCTCTCGCTTAATCGCAGCCTTCACTCTTCACTTTCTCAGGAACCATCCTACGTAGGCCACGCCTATGCCGAACTCGTTCTCTGATTTGTACTGGCCATTGCCGATGCGGCGCCAGGTATAGTCTGCCTTTACCACGATGTTGGGGATTGGACGGTAGTTCAGACCGGCTACCCACATCTGTGTCTTCAGTCTGTTGTCAGCCTCCTTCAGGTTGTTGGCATCCACAATCACCTTCTCCTGAGGATTGTAATATTCGTAGCGGCAGAAGGGAGTGAAGTCCAGGTATTTGGCATTCTTCAGGAAGGCCTTCAGGTTCAGGCCTGCCTCCACACCATAGCTCACGCCCCTTTCGGCTATAGGAGCCAGACGGCTGTAAGGTGATTTGCTGCTCAGGCGGTTGTTCTTGGCTGTCAGCAGACTGCTGTTACCCACGTGTCCTCCCAGGAGGTTGCCACGGACGGTAAAGTATTTGTGTCTGTATTGTGCATCTACCGACCATATCGTAACAGGGACCTTGAAGTTGTAGGTCTGAGGTTTGTCGCTGTTGGCTGCGGCATTGTTCAGGTAATAGACAGAGGCACCTAAGCGTAGTCCGGGAACACCTCTGTAATTTATGCGTGCCACGTATGCAGGCGAGGTGAAGTTGTCCGTCTCGAAGAAGCCCTGCTTACCACCGGCTACCCATGTGTTACGGTCGAATCCGTTGGCGTTGAGTCCTGCAACAATCATTGCCTGATAGTCGAGAGATGCCCATTTTCTTCCCAATTCACCGATAAAGCTGATACCTGTCTCGTGCCAAGTGCTGGGCAATAGGGTGCTCTCACCTTCTGGACGTGTTGTGCCAAAGAAGTTAATGGGCTCGTGGTGTGTGTTGGTTAATCCTACGGGTACTATCTGATGTCCTACGCGTACCATAAAGGCATTGTTCAGGCGGTAGGTCAGGTGAAACTGTTCCAGTGCCACCTCGCCGCCTTTTTCCACCTCAGTCTCGTATTCGCCGTTCTCAGTATTCTCTATCTCGTAGGCGTTGCCTGTTCCTCCAGCCTCAAATTCCACTTCTACGCCCAGGTTCCAGTGCTTGTTGAATTTGTAATCGCCGGCTACCACAAATCGGGGGATAGAGATAGTATTGCGCTTGAAGTCGCTGTTGCCCTGTGCCGTCCCGTTAAAGCGGTTAATACCGTAGTTCTTGAACTGTCCCAGAATCTCTCCGTAACCGCCAACGCGATACCGGTTATAGGAATCCATCTCTGTAGAATCGTTGTTCCACTGAGCGTAGGCTACTCCGATTGAACATTGAACATTGAACATTGAACATTGGCATACGCCAATTATTAATAATAATGTAAGTAATAATCTTTTCATCATTTGCATGTGTTTTGGTTTCCGGGTGCAAAGTTACGTCGTGTTTTGAAGTCCCGCAATACACAAATTCTATGAAATCTATCTCAGGAAACGTCCTTTCTTTTTACCCATTTTTGATGAATAGCGGGTCGGTCTGATAAGCAGGCGTAGCCTCTCCGGCTTCTTCATTACGGAAATGGTACCTACCCACTTTTGATGATTTTGCGGATGCGTGAAGCATTCAGATAATGAATAATAGTGGTTTTTGTGAACTTTTGTTGTAACTTTGCACCAGAAAAACAATTGATACGATGACAGAGAAATATCACGAGCTGGACCCTATGAGCGATGTCATCAGCGATGACTATCGCATGTTGCAGATGCTTGGACGTTTTGGCATTACACTGGGATTTGGTAATAAGACAGTGGGAGAGACTTGTAAGGAAGCCGGAGTAGATGTAACTACCTTCCTCACGGTGGTAAACTACGTGAAGGATGCGGCTCATGCACACATCAACGAGATGGTGGAGCAGATCGACTTGCCCTGCCTGATGCGTTACCTCAAGAACTCGCACTCTTACTTCGTGGACTTCCGCCTACCTAATATCCGTCGCAAACTCTTGGAGGCTATCGACTGCTCTTCCTCCAACCAGATTGCCATGCTGATACTCAAATTCTATGATGAGTATGCTGCCGAGGTGGGGCGTCACATGCGCTACGAGGATTCTCATGTGCATCCCTTCGTCGAGAATCTGCTCAGTGGCAAGGTAGGTGCGGATACCTTCGATGTGGTAGTCCGTCAGCACGAGGATAATCACGCCTCACTAGAAAAGAGTATTGCTGAACTGAAGAACATCATCATCAAGTATTATCCCAACGATAATGCGGCTCAGCTGATGGGCGAAGTGTTGATGGATATCTTTATGACCGAGGAGGATTTGCTTACACACTGCCACATGGAAGATACACTTTTTGCCGAGTGCGTACGCAGGTTGGAATTCAAAGTTCGTCAGGCAGGTGGCACAGAGGTCGAGAGCGAAGAGGAGGATGATGACAAGAATGCTCCATCTTCAAACGACCTAAGCGAACGCGAAAAGGATATTGTGGTGCAGGTGGCCAAGGGACTTTCCAATAAGGAGATTGCCGATGCCTTGTTCATCTCTGTCAATACGGTTATGACGCACAGACGCAATATCAGTCGTAAGCTGCAGATTCATAGCCCCGCCGCCCTCACCATCTATGCCTTGGTAAACGGGTTGGTTAATCTGGACGAGATTTCTGTTTAAGTGTATTTGGCTGTTTAGTAGATTGGCTGTTTGGCTGAAGAATTGAGAAATATCTGCCGCGGTAGCAAATTCTTCATTCTTCACTCTTCATTCTTCATTCTTCATTCAAAGAAGGCTTAAAGCCTTCGCAAACATAGTTCTCCTTACTCTGGCAAGCATTACCGGCAAACTGGCAGGCGATATTGATAAGGTTTTTCCATTGCTCCTCCGTTAGGTTAGGGAGCATTTCTTTTGTTATCCCCATCCAGATAAGGGCACAGGAGAAGCCCGCATTAAAGCTGTCACCTGCCCCAACTGTACTTATTACATTATCTATATGTGGTGCCTCGAAGGTATAACCCTTCCCCGGTGTGCGCACCTCTATCTTCCCTGCTCCAGCTGTGCAGATAAAGATGGGGCAGTGTGGCTGTATATGCTGTTGGTAGATGAGGCTGGCATCTCGAGTCCCGTACATGGTCTCGAAGTCATCGGCACTACCCCTCACGATGTTGCTCATCCCGAAGTTGCCATGGATGTTGGGCATCAGCGCCTCTAATTCGTGAACGTGGCTCGGACGGAAGTTCACATCGTAATATACGATAGCCTCTGCCTTGTTCGCTTCCTCCAATAGTTGGGTTATCATGGGGCGTGTTCCTTTGCAGATAGCATAGTACGAACTGAGCAGCAGAATATCGTTAGCTTGGAGGCTTGGTGCTTTCCAGTCGGGCTTGGCCAAAGGTGGCTGTTTGTAGAAGACATAGTTGGCATCTCCCTTTTCGTTCAGGAAAGCCAGACTGACGGCACTTTTCTCTTCCTCTCTGACTTCAAAATATTCGGTGGATACGCCATTCTTGTGCATAAAATCTACCGTCTGCTGCCCCACAACATCTGCTCCGGTATAGCCTACGAAGGCACAGGGAACGCCTGCCCTTCCCACACTGATAATACTATTAAAGCTGCTGCCACCAGGCACAGCTGCCACCGGCTGATTATTCTTAAACAGGATATCAAGAATAGTCTCACCGACTCCAAGTACTTTGTTTAATTCATAATTCATAATCCACAATTCATAATTGGACGCCATTCGAAATAACGTAAAAATCGAAAACTGGGATGACTTAAAACGCTATTACCAGCTATACGGGGCTCTCCCCTTTTGGGGGAGCGGGGAGAGGGGCCTTGAAAAACTTTTTTATTTTTTCTAAGTTTTCTTCAGCACATTTTCTACCTAACATGTAGACTTTTTTCATTTTTTCTTCGTTCTGTTCTGTGCGCCCGATGGGGAGAGTGTCTTCCGGATAGATGAGCAGGGTATTGCCTTTGCGCTCCTCCTCTGCTAAGTAGCGAAGCTGCTCATTGTACATCAGGTGTCTGCGTCCCATTGCCTTTATGATAGCAGGGTATTTGCGCATGGTCAGGTGGAAGAGGGGCATCAGCTTGGTACGCTTTTTAAAGAAACCCTTGGGCTGGGTCAGCACCACGATATTGCGCTCGTAACCCAGTTCCTGAAAATGTTTCAGAGGGATAGAATTAACGATTCCACCGTCCAAAAGCTTTCTTCCTCCCAGACAAACAGGCCTAGAGACAATGGGCATAGAGGCCGAGGCACGAATCCAGTCGAGCCCCTCGCTGGTCATATCATCCAACTGCTTATACACGGGCTCTCCCGTTTCCGCATCCGTGCAGACTATATGGAACTCCATGGGATTACGACGGAAGGTTTCGTAATCAAAGATGTCCAACTCATTGGGCAGAACATGATAGCTAAACTCGGCACCTACCAGATCACCTGTTTTCAGGAACGAGCGCCAGCTCATATACCTGGGGTCGTCCTTATAGGCAATGTTATAACGTAGGGCACGACCAATCTGCTCCGACTTATAGTTACACCCAAAGGTTGCACCGGCAGAGACACCAATCAGTCCGTCGAACTTTATCTGGTTCTCCATCATCACATCGGTTACACCTGCAGTGAACAACGCCCGCAGGCCACCTCCTTCTAAAACCAATCCTTTCTTCATGCCCGCAAAATTATAAAATAACTTTTAATTTTCAACTTTCAATTCTCAATTTTCAACTTAATATCGTAACTTTGCCGCCGAATATGAGTACATTTAAAGAATTGGGGCTCTGCTCAGAGCTCCTGCAAGCTATTGAGGAACAGGGATATGAGCATCCTATGCCTGTTCAGGAGGCCGTTCTCCCCTTTTTGTTGAACAAAGAGGAAAGTGCAGATTTGGTTGCCCTTGCCCAAACGGGAACGGGTAAGACTGCCGCATACGGTTTACCGTTGTTACATCTCCTTTCTGATGAAGGCCTCCCCATAGAGGGGAAGGGGTCCCCTTCTGCCGTTATCCTTTCTCCTACACGTGAGCTTTGCATACAAATCTCCGATGATATGGAGGGTTTTGGCAAATATTTGCCTAACCTGACCATCCTGCCTGTGTATGGCGGAGCCAACATTGAACCGCAGATTCGTGCCTTGAAGGCTGGGGTAGATGTCATTGTTGCCACCCCTGGTAGATTGGTCGATCTGATGAAACGTGGAGCTGCCGACCTCTCGCAGATTCAGTACGTGGTGCTGGATGAGGCAGACGAGATGCTCTCCATGGGTTTCCAGGAGGAACTGGATGCTATCCTCGAAGGTGTTCCTGAGGGACACCGCACCCTGCTCTTCAGTGCTACCATGAGCAAGGAGATAGAGCGCATAGCGCAGAACTATCTAAAGGAGAAACGCGAGATTCAGGTGGGCAGCCGCAACGAGGGTGCCGAACACGTGAATCACATCTATTATATGGTGCATGCCAAGGATAAGTACTTGGCCCTGAAACGCTTGGTGGACTTCTATCCTCGTATCTATGCCATCATCTTCTGTCGCACCCGAATGGAGACACAGGAGGTGGCAGATAACCTGATTCGCGACGGCTATAATGCGGATGCCTTGCATGGCGACCTTTCCCAGCAGCAACGCGACCTAACCATGCAGAAGTTCCGCAAGCATCGCACCCAGTTGCTCGTCGCTACGGATGTGGCTGCCAGAGGTTTGGATGTGGACGACCTGACGCATGTCATCAACTACGGTATGCCCGATGATGTGGAGAACTACACCCATCGTAGTGGTCGTACGGGTCGTGCCGGCAAGAAGGGCACCAGCCTCTGTATCATCAACCTCAGGGAGAGAGGACGTATCCGTCAGGTGGAGAAGGTGATACAGAAGCAGTTCGAGAAAGGCACCTTGCCCGAACCTCGCGAGATTTGCAGCAAGCAACTTTATCATGTGATAGACGATATAGAACGTGTAGAAGTGGATGAGGAGGAGATTGCTCCCTTCATGGACGAGGTACAGAGGCGTTGGGCTTGGCTGGATAAGGATGACCTTATCAAGCGTGTGCTGAGTCGTGAGTTCGGCCGTTTCCTTCAATATTACGCCAATGCACCGGAGATAGAGGCCGTTTCTGGCTCCGAAAAAGGCGAAAAGGGTTCTCGTAAGAAAAGCGACCACACCCCCGAGGAGGGCTATACGCGTCTATTCCTGAACGTGGGAAAGATTGACAAAATGTATGCACGCGAGATTATGGGCCTGATTAACACCAATGTCAAGGGTGACAAGGTGGAGATTGGTCGTATCGACCTGATGAAGAGCTTTGCCTTTGTGGAGGTGAAAAATGAAGATGCCGATCGTGTCATCAAGGCCATGAAACATGGTGTCACCATCAAAGGCCGCAGTGTAGTAGTAGACAGAAGCGAACCTGCTGGCAAGGGAAAAGCCTCCCCCGCCCCCTCCAAGAGAGGGGAGAAGAACTCCAAAATTCAAAATTCAAAATTCAAAAAAGACAAAAGAGTAAAGGAGGAGAAGAGCACCTCAAAAAGAGATGAGAAGAACACCAAGAAGTTCGACAAATCCGACTGGATGCAGTTCCTGCACCCCGAAGAGGGATGGGCGAGAAGAAGACCCAAGAAGAAATAAAGCCCCCTCCAGCTCCCCCAAAGGAGGAGGGGAATGAAGATTAAAAATATAAATTATGAATAAAATTACTCTTTTTATTACTGTTCTGGGTTTTGTTTTTTGCGTTGACAACGCAAAAGCAGACGAAGGCATGTGGATGCTGAACAGAATAGATGCCAAGACGGCTCAGGCTATGAAGGGACTGGGACTGCAGCTTACACCGCACGAACTCTATAACCCCGATGGCGTGAGCCTGAAGGATGCGGTGGTGGACTTTGGCGACTTCTGCTCTGGCGTTGTGGTAAGTCCCAATGGACTGGTATTCACCAATCATCATTGCGGCTATGGTGCTATCCAGAAGCTCTCTACCCCCGAGGATGATATCCTTGCCAATGGCTTTGTGGCGCACTCCTATGCCGAGGAACGTCCTGCCGAGGGCCTCTTCGTCCGCTTCCTGCAACGAACAGAGGAGTGTAGCACCCGTGTTATGATGGCACTCGACAGTATCTATCGTGCCAACCCAGACGTCGAGCCTCGTAAGCTGGACAGAAACCATATCGACAGCATCTGCAATGCCATAGAGAGGGACTACGAGAAGGCTAACCCGGGCATGGACTGTCAGGTAAAGAGCTTCTACGGAGGCAATGCCTACTATGTAAGTATATATAAGGTATATCGCGACATCCGACTGGTCTTCACCGCCACCAACACCTTGGGTAAGTTCGGAGGCGATACGGACAACTGGATGTGGCC
>DLBF01000073.1:386-17040 GCA_002494215.1 Prevotellaceae bacterium UBA7028 | reverse complement strand
TGGCCCCGCCAGACTTGCGACTTCAGTGTCTTCCGTATCTATGCCGACGAGAATGGCGAACCTGCCGATTACAGTCCCAACAATCAGCCTCTCCACCCCAAGCGCTACGCCCGGATATGTATGGATGGTTATCAGCCTGGTGATTACTGCATGACGGTGGGATACCCTGGTAGCACCAGCAGATACCTCAGCTCGTGGGGTATCGACGAACGTGTGAATGCACGTAACGTCAGTACCATTCAGGTGCGTGGCAAGAAGCAGGAGGTCTGGAAGAAGTTCATGGATGCTGACCGTGCCGTGGCCATCAAATATGCGAGCAAATGGGCGGGTAGCAGCAACTACTGGAAGAACTCCATTGGTATGAACAAGGCCATTGCCGACCTTGGCGTCATTGCCCAGAAGCAGCAGCTGGAGGAGCAGATCCGCCAGTGGTACAGCGGCAGGGAGGACCTGAAGGCACGCTTCGATTCTGTATTCGTGAAACTGCAGCAGGCGTATGCCGACCGCAGGAAGGATGTCTATGCCCAGGGCTTCTATAACGAGACGTTCAATAGGGGTATCGAGATAGGCACTGTTGGCAGTAAGCTTAGTCACATGCCTCAGGATGCTGATTCTGCCCAGGTCGCCCTTGTTCGCGAGGGTCTTCAGGCTTTCTTCAAGGACTATGATGCAGCCCTTGACGAGGCTACCACAGCCGCTCTTTTACAGAACTATCGCGAGCAGGTGACAGACCAGAAGTACTGGCCTTCCTGCTACAAGGATATTGACAGCCTCTATAATGGCGATTGCAAGGCTTTTGCCCACGACATCTTCAGCAAGACCATCTGCAAGGATATCTCCTGCATCGATAAGCTGCTGGCGGACAGCACGCTTCGCGAGACAGACCCTGTCCTGCGCTATGCCGAGGAGGTTCCCGAAATCACCCAGATGCTTTATCGAAGACAGCGCGATAACAACAATATCATCCAGTATAACGAGCGTATGCTCACGCAGGCCTTGCTCGAGATGGATCAGGAGACACCTCATTATAGCGATGCCAACTTCACCATGCGCCTTTCCTACGGATTCATCCAGGATTATACCGCTCAGGGCCAGCACTTCCAGTATTATACCGATGCCCAGAGCTTGTTGGAAAAGGCAGCCAAGCAGTCCGAGATTGAGGATTACAAACTGGAGGATGATATCGTTAAGCTGATGCAGAAGGGCAAGTGGGGCAGGTATGCCGATAAGAATACGGGCGATATGCACCTGTGCTTTATCTCCAACAACGATATCACGGGTGGCAACTCGGGCAGTCCTATGTTCAATGGCAAGGGCGAACTGATAGGCCTTGCCTTCGATGGCAACTGGGAGGCTATGTCGGGCGATATCAGTTTCAACAGCTCTCTGCAGCGTTGCATAGGTGTCGATATCCGCTTTGTCCTTTTCATTATCGATAAATGGGGTAAGGCAGACAATTTGGTCAAGGAATTGGGAGAGTAAGGACTAACGCCTACCTCTTAGAAGTAAAACGGCGTTTTGCTGTCAGTAACTCGATATGTTACTATCAGCGAAACGCCATTTCTTTTATATTTTTTGTTAAAAAATGTTTATAAACACAAAAGTTTGTTGCTTTTATAGGGAGGGGTATTGCTATAAAGATTATCTTTGCAAGATAGAACTATGTATATTTTTGAACTATAATCTTTAACTAATAACCAACGAGACAGCTATAACTATATTGCTTAACCAACAAGAAAACCAACTAGAGAAACATAAATTAATTATAAACCTTAAAGCTTTTTTTTGACAATGAGAAAACGTTACTTATTCTTATTGATGTTGTTGTTCCCGTTAGCAACAATGTTTACGTCGAGTCGTGTGCATGCACAGACCGATGCTCAGTACAGTGCTGCTCTTGCCGCTATAGAAGACCTCGGTTCTTACTATATTACGACGGAATATGCAGGCACCAAGTATTATTTGACCGCAGGAGGTACTTTGACACAATCAAAAGATGATGCTCCTCTTTTCACGTTCTCAAAGACAAGTGGCGGAGAGTTCAAGACCTATGGATTCTATCTCGACGGTGGAGCTAATACTTATTTTAGCAACCCTGCGTCCAGTGCCAACATTAATGACACCAAGCTTAACACCCATTCAATTGAGGGTTGCCGTACTACTTGGGATGCTCAGGTGTTTTTCTTCGATAATGAAGGAAAATTTGCGGTTCGTACTACCAATGCAGCAACTGGCACCAGTGGTTGGAATTTGGTAGGTAGTGCTTTCTGGGTTGTAAAAGCAAGTGGCAATGTGCCTTATGCTGGATATTCTTATGATGCTGCTTTCATTTGGGTGTTGGAAGACGAGAGTGGAAAATCGATTGATCAGGCCCCAGAAGTTGCACAGGTATATATTGGTCTAAGTGTTGTTCTAGATAAATATGCCGATCAACTCTGGGATGACGAAAGTGGTGAGGGTACGAATATAGGTCCAAACTATGGACAGTATTCCGATGTCGATACATGGAGCAAATTCTGGACTCTGCTTCAGCAAATTAATGATATCTGCGAACATATCGATCCTGATGCAGGCTACACATGGATAGGCAACCCCGGTGAATGTCCCACTCCAAATGAGGCTGAGGTCATGAGTGTTGACGCTGATTCGATGTGGCAGAAAATCGTTGACAGCGAGGTTGCCTATGTTCCCGAGAACGGCTATTACCGTATCTATACTGCCGAGCGCTACAAGTCTAAGTTCGACGAGACTGGCTACGTAGATAAGGCTTGGGCTGCTTCGTTCGAGAAGGCTCATGCCAACAAGGGCGTTTATGGAACTGTCAAGAAGAACCAGGCCAACTTCGTCTGGAAGATTACTAAGAGCGAGACTGGCGACAGCCTGACGCTTTATAATGTTGGTATGGGCACTTACGTCAGCAAGTCATCGTACGACAATGATGGTATTGATATGACAGAGGATCCCAACGATGCCATCTACTTTGTATTTGACTTCGCAGGTTTCCTGCCAGTGGAATTTGGTGTAGAAGGTGGTGAAACTAACTCTACAATCGAAGAGAGAAATGTCTTTGCCATCCGTCCTGCCTTCCAGCCCCGCGGTGGCTACTACGTTCATCAGATGGCGCACGGTACAGGAAATAAGGATGACAATTCGCCCTTCGGCTATTATCAGACCGATAGTGGCGAAGATAAGGAATTCTCTTACTGGGCAAGAACCTATAACACAGACAGAACGGAGGACAAGTGGACCAGTGAGTGGTATCTGGAGCCTGTTCCTGAAAGTGAAGTAGAGGAACTCGTTGAGAACTTCGAGATGATCAAGAATCATGACCTTCTTGTCGCTCAGAACAATGATCTGCGTGCCAAGGTCAAGGTTGACCTGGAGGTGGCAAAGGATGTAATCAAGACTAAGCTGATTACTTCCGGCAGCCAGATGACTTCACCTTACAGCCAGAACGATTTTGGCGGAAAAGACGGCGGTAACCTCTCAGACGGTGTCCTGATTGATGGTGATAAGACCACCTACTGGCACAGTGCTTATTCTAATACCCCGCAGGAGCCTCATTATATTCAGATCTCCGATATGGAGGATATGGTTGGCGAGTGCGAGCTGTATCTGTGCGAGAGAGCAGGTGCTTCTAACGACCGTCCTACCGAATTCAGAATCGTAGGTGCTGATAATACAAAGGCCGATGACAGCGAGTGGGCTCTGATTGCCGAGTTGAAAGTCCCCGACTATTCAGCAGGTGCCGAGAATTATATTCCGTTTACAGTTGAGACGGCTTACCCCTACATCCGTGTAATCTGTACGAATACCGACTGCGCCAGTGACGGCATCAGCTACCGTTACTTCTGGCATGCATCCGAACTGCAGATTTCTACGGTCAGACCGAACCCCAACTCTCAGTTTGCTGCCCTTGGCGAGATTGCCGAGAACCTGGAGAAAATCTACAAGGAGAATATTGCTGTTGCAGATGCCGACATTACCCCCGAGATGTATAGGGCTTTGGAGGATGCATACAAGCTCTTCCTGGGCGGCATGGTCGATCCTACCGAGTTGCGTAATGCATTGGAGACATATGCAGATCTCACTAAGGGTGTTGTAGAAGGTACTAATCCTGGTCAGTGGACAAGCACCGACATCGCTACAGCCTATGATGAACTCTATAAGGAGGTGAAGGACTATGACGAGGCTGGTAGATACAATGTTGCACAGAACCATAAGTATGCTGTAATGCTCAAGTCTATGTCTAAGAGCGTTATGGAGCTGGCTAACGGTGTTAAGACCGACGCATGGTATCACATTATGTTCCCCACCAAGGAGATGTACACCGACTATGGATTCGATCCCAATTTACCAGGCGGAAACTCCAAGATTGTTGGCGACTCTCTCCAGTTCGGCTACTATGTAGTACCTGGTGTAAGAACCGACGAGAAGGATATTGATGACAAGGCTACTGGTAATTACTTCTTGAACTTTGCTTCTAAGGAAGATGCCCGTGCTGGTATGTATATGTACTTCGCTAATCCCAAGGATCTCGAGGATCAGGATGTCAGCATGTTCCGTTTCGTAGAGCACGAGAATCTGTGGGCTAAGCCCGAGGCTTTGCTCCAGGAGACCAAGGAGAATATGTCTATGGCTCTCGATTTGTCTACTACCTATACCAAGGGTGAGCCTCTGATCACAGATGCTTCTCAGCTCTCAAGTAACGCCAGCGATAGTAGCGAGGGTAAGAACATCGGTAGCCTTATCGATGGTGAGAAATCTACCTACTGGCACAGCGATTACCACAAGAACGTGCTGGAGCCCGCTTATCTGCAGGTTCAGCTCAACGAGCCCGTTTCCGGACTTATCGAGATTGATGTAACACGTCGTCAGGGTGCTACTAACGGTCATGTTATCCATATGTATATTATGGGTAGTAATGATGGCGAGAACTGGACCCGAGTTGGTTACATCGAGACTCCTTTTACATCTCAGAACGAGTCTGTTACCAGTCAGCCTGTTGACTTGGGCGGTACTTACAGCTACCTGCGCTTCATCCTGACCAAGAGATATGGTACAGACAGTGGTGGTAACATGGAATTCGATCCCTTCGCTGAGATAACAAGTGCCGACGAGTATAACAAGCTGTGGACCTACTTCCATGCTGCCGAGTTCCAGATCTATTCTGTAACTCCCGATACTGAGCTGAGCGAGAGTGCTGAGGCTCTCCAGAATGCCTTCACAACAATCAACAAGGTTCTCTTCAAGGATGCTTCTGCCGAGGATGTAGCTAACGCTGCTCAGGCTTATGCAACTTATCGTTCCGAGTTCAATGTCGAGGCTGGCAAGCCCGTCCTGCCTAAGGGTGCAGACAAGGTTGCTCCTGTCTATGCTATCCAGAACAAGGCTACAGGTCTCTTCGTTAACTGTAAGGGCTCTAACAATGCCAACAACTCTCTCGAGCTTATTCCTACATTCTTCAACTACAAGGCTATCGGCTTCCAGCGTAGTTTGATGAATGGTGTAAGAATCGATAGCGTAGATTGCAGCTACCTGCATTCTCAGAACTTCGACCACCGCTTCGTAACATGGAATGCTACATCTCCTGACTCTAACTCTGGTCTTGTTCTCGTCGAGGCTGCCGAGCCTTATGAGGCTCCCGAGTCCTTCTCGTTCTATAGGAACGTTAAGCCCGGTCGCATTGCTGACTGGTGTAACAGTGTTAGCATCACTGTCGAGGATGCTCCAGACGGTGCTTATGCTTACAAGGCTATCGGACAGTACACCGAGGGTGAGGGCGAAGATGCAGCTATATATCTGGCTCTGAAGACTGTCGAGACTATCCCCGCTGGTGATCCCGCACTCTTCATCTATGGTGATTCTACATATTACGAGCCCGATGTAGACGATATGGAACCTGTTCTGTTCACCATGCCTGGCGAGCCCGAGATGGTATTGAAGGGCGCTACAGTGAACGGTCTGAAGGGATGTATCTCACAGTACTCAGTCAAGGAGAACGACATCTACTTCGATGGCAAGGATGTTCTGTATGCTAAGACCGACGGTGCTACTACCCTTACTCAGTGCAGTGCAATCCTGAAGTTGGAAGACTGTCCCGTGATTGATCCTACAGCAGAAACCATCGACTACAGCATTTGGCTGGGTGGAGCTGGTGTTGATGTTACAGATGCAGTGAAGAATATTCCTGCTGCTATCCAGAACATTGCCAAGGGTGGTGATGTCTATAGCATGGATGGTAAGCTGCTCCGCACCAATGCTACCCTCAACAGCCTGAAGGCTCTGGGCAAGGGTATGTACATCCTCAACGGAGTAAAGATACAGGTAAGGTAAACTGAATATTGAGCAAAAATAGAGGGAGTTCTGGGGTATCCCGGATACTCCCTCTTTTTTGCTATAATCACCGATTTTATCGGAAAAAATGTCGGTTTACCGTCATTTTAATAAAGTTGATAGTTTATAGTGTATAGTTTATAGTCAGTTCGATAGTGTATAGTGGAAAGTTATTCCCGCTAACCGCTAATCTATCATCTATTATCTATCATCTATCATCTCTAAGCGCAAACTGATTTTCCGCCTCCGGCGACTATCTTCTCTCTTTTTTAAGAGGATAAAATAAATATTTTCTAGCGAAGCGATGTTTTGCTTTCATTGATTTCAAAGCATGGAATGCTGCGTATGTTGTTGATGATGAATGATGGAAACTTGTTTACAATCAGGCATCAGCGGCAGCAAACGCAAATCTTGTCAAAGATTGAAATCAAGGAAAGTGTTTTCGCGGTTTTTGTTAAAAATTTCTGCTATTTCTACTATTTCTGCGGGACATAAAAAAATCGTGTTTTTCGTGTTTTTCGATGTTAAACTTTAAAACTATAAACTTTAAAAGTGAATGAGAACAACTGGTTTGCTACTGATAGCATGTGTGGCTTGTTCCATGAACGGTCACGCTCAAATCGAGGATTATACCCTGCCTGACGGCAAGGTCGTAAAGATTGACCGTAGTGTCTTTCCCAATTTGAAGTACGATATCACCCCCAAGGCACAGCCCGCCGACTATGTCGCTCGCCGTAAGGCACGTAGGGTAAAGCCCCAACTGCCCCCGTATGTCTATAACGGACAGGACAAGTACTTCCCTCCCATCTTCAATCAGGATGGTGGCTCCTGCGGCTCTGCAGCTGCTATCGCCTACCAGTTCACGCACGAGATGGACAGCTATCGCGACCTGGACGCTTCTCTGCCCGAGAACCAGTATCCCTCTCATTTCACTTGGCTGTTGGCTTACCAGACCAGCGACACGGAGGGTATGGCACGTTCCATAGGCATTCCCAATGTTCCCACCTATGGGGGACGAACCTACAGCAGACTCTTTGGCTCACAGACGCACGACGATCCCGACTACGGTTGGATGCAGGGCTACGACAAGTGGTACAGTGCTATGTGGAACAAGATTAGTCGTGACTTCTCCTTTGCTCCAACCAACACGCCCGAGGGACGGCAGGAACTCAAGGAGTGGCTCTATAACCACAGCGGTGATGCCACCATGCACGGTGGCGGTGTAGCTGGTATTGGCGTGGCTGCCTATGGTACCTGGAAGGCCATCCCTTCTTCCGCTGCCAATAAGGAGGCGGGTGTCGTGGGCATGAAGTATGTCGATAGTTGGGGCGATACCTTCAACCATGCCCTTACTGTCTGCGGATATGACGACCGCATCGAGTTCGACCTGGATGGCGATGGTATCGTTGGCGAGGTGGACGAGGATGAAGTGGGTGCCTGGATTATCGCCAATTCATGGGGCGATGGCTGGGAGAACAAGGGTTTCATCTACTGTCCCTATAAGTACAGCTATTCGGTTGGTAAGGACACCTGGTCCTGGAGTCCCGGCGCCCATATCATCCGTCAGGATTACCGTCCTTTGCGTACTATCAAGCTGCTGATGGACTATACCCATCGTAGCGAGCTGTTGCTCTCTGCCGGTGTTGCCGAGAACGTGAACGCTACCAAACCAGAGAAGACTATCCCCTTCGAGCATTTCCGCTATGCAGGTAACACCTTGGGCGCTGACCCTGCCCCCGAGGTGCCTATGCTGGGCCGTTGGGTGGATGGCATACATGCCGAGCCTATGGAGTTTGGTTACGACCTCACGGACCTCACGGCTACCGTGGACCGCACCAAGCCCCTGAAGTATTTCTTTATTGTCAAGACCAAGACCAATGCTATTGGCACAGGACATATCTATAATGCTTCTATCATTAATTACGAGGTCGAGAACGAGGGTATCGAGATTCCTTTCGACCAGAAGGATGTCGAGATTCGCAACAAGGGTCGCGAGACCATTATCAGTGTCATCGTGCCAGGCGAGCAGCTTTATCCGCCTTATAATCTCCTTGTCGAGGATGGTGTATTGGCATGGTCGGCTCCTCAGACTTCCAGCCTTACCCTCACGGGCTATCATGTCTATCAGGGTAGCAAGCTGGTGGCTCAGCTCTCTGCCACTCAGACTTATTATACCCCCGCGTCTGCTACAGACGACCCCTTCACTGTCAAGGCTGTCTATCAGACAGGGCAGTATGGAATGGAGTCTGCCGCCTCTAATGCCGTGCAGCTCGAACTTCCTCAGCAGGGTAATAATTGCATAGCATCTTTCTCCGAAGGTGGTCTTACCATCCCCAATGCTATCTCTCAGATTCTGAACAAGGCTACCATCGAGTTCTGGATGCGTAGCACCAAGAATGTCAGCTATACCCATCAGGTGGGTCCCGGATGGGGCAAGTTCCTTTTTCATAACGACAACAGCGGAACGGTTTCCGTGGGGTGGGAGAGTAACAGCACCGACCGCCTGAATGTCTCCAATATCTTCAACTCCATACCTCGCTGGATTCATATAGCCATCGTCATCAATGGCAATGTGCTCTCGCTCTATGTCAATGGTGTCCGCAAGGGAAGCATTACCTCCAAGACCTACTCCGGACTGACCGCCTTTGGCGACCTCCAGTTCGGCCATTCCAGCGATAATCAGTGGTGGAATGGGGATATCGACGAGATTCGTGTCTGGAAGACTGTCCGCACGCAGGCCGAGATAAAGAACAATATGTATGTCCCCATTGCTGCCCCCGCCTTGCAGCCCGACCTCCTCGTTTATCTGCCCATGGATACCATCCAGGTGGATGGCAAGACCCTCCTGCACGAATGGGTAAGTGGCAAGAACGCCTCCTTCCTCACCACCGGCACCCACCAGGTAGAGGAAACCCCCGGTCCCTTCACCAGCACTCCCGCCACTCCAACCCTCACCATCACGGAATCTGAAACCACCCACTACGCCGGCATCCCCTTCACCCTTATGGCCAATACTATGCTCAGCGCTATAGCATGGCAATGGAAAATTAATGATCAAAGTTCAACGTTCAATGGTCAATGTTCAATGTTCAATTTCCCAGCCCCCGGAAAGTACAATGTTACCTGCACGGTTACTTATGCTGATGGCAGCGAGCTGACAGAAAGCAAAGAAGTAACAGTGCAGCAGGGCGAAAGTCCGGTTGCGGACTTTACAGCCCTGTCCGACACTCTCCCCGCGGGTGATCGCTTCAGCTTTGTTAACCAAAGCTCGGGCTCCGCCTGTACCTATCAGTGGAGTATGCCAGGTGCTGAGGTGGAGCAGCTGAGCGGCACCAACGCCACGGCACTCTATCCCGCTGTCGGCACCTTCGATGTTACCCTTACTGCCACCAATCCCTATGGCTCTGATAGCATCACCAAGCAGGTTACGGTACGCGAGTCCGCTCCCAATGCCCGCTTCGACCTCTCCGAGACGGCTATCATGCTGGGAGAAGGGGTACAGCTCATCGATGGCAGTCGCTATAGTCCCCTTGCTTGGCAGTGGGAGATGAACAACGGCAGCCGTGCCCTCAGGGTCGAGGAGCAGTCACCTTATGTCGTTCCTACGGCACCGGGTGTCTATGATATCAGTCTGCATGTCACCAACGCCTTGGGCGATAACACCCTTACCCGCAAGCGTTACCTTGTTGTCAGCAACGATGATCCTGTCTCCTGCCTCAACTTCACGGGTACCGAGACCCTCCAGCTCCCTTGTCCCTTTACCGAGGAGCAGAAGACACTCACCTGGGACTGGTGGATGCGTCCACAGCAGTATCAGGGCAGTGTGAGCCTTACCTCTTCACAGGGTAACCTCTCAACGTCTGTCGATAGCAAGGGTATGCTCAGCATCGTCCTGGGTACCAAGACGGCACAGTCTGCCGAGGGCTTCATCATCACGGGCGAATGGCACCATTATGCCGTTACCTACAACCTGGGTAATGTCAAGTTCTTCCGCGATGGCATGCTCTTCAACACCTCCTCTACCAAGTTGGCTACACGTATGCCTGCTTTGGGTACGATCACCATAGGTCAGGATGGCTTCAAGGGCCAGATCGATGAGGCTCGTCTCTGGGGCACAGCCCTCTCCGAGGATAAGATAAAGGCTTATTGCAACCAGCATATCAGCGATATTCCTGCTGCTCAGACGGCGGACGACCTGTTGCTGTATTACGATTTCAACCAGAATGGTGGCGATGTCATCGACCGCACCCCATCGGGCTGCAACGCCCAGCGTATAGGCTTTGGTCCGGATGGTGATGCTTGGAACTCCGCCCTGGGTGTCTTCACCCTCGACACGGAGGCCCTGATGCATGGCGATATATCCTCCAAGTACCTTACCAACTACAAGAACCCCTTCATCACCGCCTCGGGTACGGTCAACCCCAACAATAGCAGCCGCTTCCTCAAACTGGCCATGAAGACCACTCGCTCCAAGTGGCAGGATGCCAATGCCGTAGTCTCTGGCAGCATCACCACAGGGGCGCATATCGACACCTCCCATCACAACGATATCCAGTTCGAGACTCAGTGGAGCGGCTTTGCCACCCCGTTGCTCGACTACCGCCTCTGGCAGGCTGTCACCCTTCCCGCAGGCAAATATACTTTCAGTATCACCCCCGGTGATGTGGACGATATGCAGACCAGCCGCTTGGTTGTTTGCAAGGGCAAGACCATGGTCAGCGATGCCGAATGCGAGGAGAAAGCCCTCGCCTGGTGCAAGCTTATGGACGGCACTGTCAACTTCACCCTCGAAGAAGAAACCCAGGTATCCCTCGGCATTATCGTCAACCTCACAGGCCAATCCAGCTTCGGCATCAACGCCTTCAAACTCGAAGGCATCACCATCGAACCCATCACCCCAGAAGACCCGGATGGAATAAATTCCCCAATTCAAAATTCAAAATTAAAAATTCAAAATAACGAGCATTCAATATACGATTTGAGCGGGCGCAAGGTCAACGTTCAATGTTCAATGTTCAATGTTCAATCCAAAAACGGCATCTACATAATCAACGGCCAAAAAACCGTAAACGGTAAACCGTAAACCGTAAACTAAAATAAACATCGAAAAACACTAAAGACACGAAAAGCTCTTCCGTTCAGGCTGAGACTTCGTCTTTGATGGAGTGTCTGTGTTCTTTTCCTTGTATGCAAGCATCCAGATAAAAGCTCACAGACACACCATCAATCTCTGCGAGATTTCATCCAGAACAGAAGAAAAACATAAATTGGGGGCAAGCCCACAATTTAAATTCAAATTTCAAAATTTATAAATTCAAAATTGAACACTAACCGCTAACCAATAACCGATCATCTCTCATCTATCATCTATCATCTCTAAGCGCAAACTGATTTTCCGCCTCCGGCGACTCTCTTTTCTCTTTTAATTTGAAACCTGAAACTTGAAACTTGAACCCAAATTGTTTTTTAGCCCGAAGGGCGTTGTTTTTCTTTTGAGCAGGTTTAAATTCTGTAGGAATGGATGGGGTGAATATAGACTTTACCTGGAAGCTTGCTTACGAGGGAAAGCCTATGTTTACGGCATCAAAGGCGCAGCCTAAACCTGATCAAAAGGCTTTTCGTGTTTTTCGTGTTTTTCGATGTTCAATAAAAATTTCTGCTATTTCTGCTATTTCTGCGGGACTTAAAAAAATCTGTGGGATCCGTGTGAGGCTAATTTGATAATTTTCAACTTTCAATTTTCAATTCTCAATTTGATAATTTCTTTTATAAAATTTTGTTCTTATAATTAAAATCCATATTTTTGCAAAGCAAATAGTATCTGTTATCGAACGCTTCTCCCGGAGCGCTACAGGCGCTATGTTGTAAAGACAGGGAAACGGGGCTGCCGTACTGAAGGTCTATCTCATAGACTCACAAGGGATTACGCAATAGCCAGGTTTGCCAATGGTAGGAGTGTTACTGCAACACTCAAGTAGAAAATGTCCGGCAAAACAGCTGCACGGACATAGCGGAGCTTATATTCACAAATATGGAAGATAAGAAGGACAGTAGGTTGGAAAATCCGGGGAAACGGTGGTGTATTCTCCGTCATGCCGACTCGGATCTGATAGCAGAGATATTCCGTGGCGACCGTAAAGTGTACAATTCAGACACCAACGATTGCTGCCCCCTTCCGCCTTTCGAATTCTTCATCCCTTTCGAGGACCTGAAGCAGAAGCCGATCGAAAGGAACTCCACCGCCAACGATGACTATAACCCCTACGATGCCATGCTCGACGAGCGGGCACTCCGCAACGATCTCCATCATTTCATCTTCCTGCAAGTCACCAAGGAACAGGTTCTTTCTCTCCTGGATGCCCCTTGGGTCAAGGTGCTCCGTAACAGGTTGTATGTCTATAAGAACGAGAAAGGTTCTCCCATCGAGATTAGCGATGCCGAGATGGAACGGTTCAAGGCCGTCATCAAGCGTTACGACTTCCAGATTGTCAACGGAGAGCCCTCCAGCGATGTCCATGAGGGCGATGAGGTCATTGTCATCAGTGGCCCAATGGCAGGCAGCGAGGGTAAGGTGGTGCAGATTCGCGAACGCGAGGGACGTATTCTCCTCACCATAGAGTTCTCCATGTTCCAGAACAAGATGTGCATTGCCGTCCCGGGTGTTGATCTTGCGGATGTCAGGCTGAAGGTTCAGAAGACGCAGCAGTTGCTGCAGGACCCCGTCATCAGTCATTTCGAGGACGAGCTCATCGAGCTCCTCTGCCACCTGCATGGCAGAAAGGGCACCAGGGTGCTCAGCACGGAGGACCGCAAGCAGCTCAAGTTCCTCTATCAGTACTCCGACATCATCTTCGAGGACAATCCCATCAACCGAGCCAAGTTCGCCGCCCTAATGCTCATCTGCGTCTACCTTATGGGCAACAAGAAGGAGATCAAACGACGCTCCAAGCAAGTCAAAGACTTGCTGGAGTCGAACAAGGCGCCAGAGGCACCAAGTCCGACTCCCAATTCAAAATTCAAAATTAAAGATTCAAAATTAGAGGCAGGTGCAGAAAAGAAGTCTGATGTAAGAAGTCAGAAGGAAGATGTAGGATGTAAGATGGAAGATTCTTCACATAAATCTCCCTCCCTCACGGGGGAGGGTTGGGGAGAGGCTCTTAACGAGGTAGCCGCCTATCTCATTACAGCGCTCTTCATCGCCAATCACGACCCTCTCCTCCGCCAACAAGCCAAAGCCTGGCGTAAGGCTCACCCCGATTGCCCCCTAGCCATCCGCCGTTTCCTGTCTATAGCCAAACAAATAAGATGCTAGCGCCCTCAAGGAGGATTATAAAGTAAAAAAGTTAAATTGTTATTTTCAACTTGAAAAGATTATGAGCAAAAAATACAATATACAAGAGGAACCCACCTCAATGGTGGAAGAACCCGCTGTTGCTTACAACGTGCGTCCTTCCCATCGAACACAAGTCGACTCAAGACCTTCGCACTTGCTAGCTACTCCGCCCAACGCTCACACGTCCGAAGAGATGCATGTCATCCTTACAGAGCGCATTCGTCGTGCCGAGGCAGGAGAAGAAGAACTCGTCCCCAATCAGGTAGTGTTTGACTCAATCCACACCAAATATGGTTTTTGAGATTGAGTGGCTCAAAGGTGCGCAGAATGAGTTAGATGCTGAAATCGCCTATGTTTATGGCGAGTTTGGATTTTCTGCTGCACGCAAAGCTTTCCTGCAGATCAAGACTCACGTAAGCCGTTTAGAAACCTTCCCGCAGATTGGAGCTATATATCCGAATCTGACATATAAAGGTTGCGAGGTGCGCAAACTAGTGATTCGTCATGTAACGGTGTTCTATTCGCCTCAGCCCGATCGAGTAACAATTCTGGCTATATGTAATAACTACCAGAATCCAGCCAGAATCCCCGACCGCCTGTCATCCCCCATATAGCACCACCGCCCCTTGACTTCCCGCCTCCGGCGCATTAAACTGCCGCTAACTGCGGCTCCGCCTCCGGCGCTTCTCTTTTCCTTTCTCTAATTTAGAGAATATAATATGTTTTCGCAGTTAAAAATTTCTGCCATTTCTGCTATTTGACCTTCGGTCGAGGCTGCTCACGCTCGGCAATGCTTAAGCAAGCTTATCATTGCTCTCGCTCAATCGCAGCCTTCTGCGGGACCTATAATTTTTCGTGTTTTTCGTGTTTTTCGATGTTCAATAAATTCTCAATTAGAACGGCCATTGCCCTCCTGCTTCTATTAGCAGCATGCGAGAACCCCATCCCAGACATCGACCCCGCAGACGAGCCCCTCGACGGCAACGTAATAGTCCGAGTTTTCCAGATAGAATCCTGCACCCGCCTGAACTACGCAATATACACCTTAGACGGAGAGCGCGTCAAGCAGATCAACCAAACATCCGATATGCCCACCTTCGGCCAGTGCGCCTTCCAGTTGGAGGAGGACGACTACAGGCTGGTTGTTGTGGGACACAGCAGCGGTGGCAACCCCACGATGAAGGACCCTACCAGTATCCGGTTCACCAATGCCCAGGGCTTCACCGACACGTTCATGTATAGCACAGAGGTTACCGTAACCGACGAGCCTGCTGATATGCAGGTCACCCTCGACCGCATCACCTCCCTTTGCCGTTTCGTCGTCACAGACGAATACCCGGCCGGGGCCGCCAAGATAAAGTTCTACTATACCGGAGGCAGCGGAGCTTTCGATGCCCGTACGGGTCTGGGATGTGTGAACAGCAGACAGGAGCACACCTTCGACCTCACCTCAGGACAGAAGCAGTTCGACCTCTACACCTTCCTGCACAGCACATCGGGCAATCTCCGTTTGCGTGTCACGGTGTACGACAGTCACGACAATGTGCTCCTCGAGCGCATCTACAAGGATATCCCCATGCAGCAGAAATATATCACCTGCTGTTCGGACGCCCTCTTCGCCGGTGTCACCACCACAACAGGCGTCTCCCTCATCCTCAATACCGATTGGGCCACCGACACCCTCATCACGTTCTAGATAATAGATGAGAGGCAGCACAATAAAGTTGATAGTTTATAGTGTATAGTTTATAGTCAGTGGCGCTTCGCTATAGTTTATAGTTGGGAGTTGGTTTACGGTTTACTGTTTACGGTTTACTGTTATAGGCTATTGAGTGTTAGATAATCGTTTGTCGGATTGAAACCTGAATGCAGAAGCGCTCGCGACCTCGAACTGGAATTCAGCGTGTTACGCGATTTGAAATCAAAAATTTTGATATCAAATGTGTCAGCGATGAACCGCAATTCCACAAAAGTCTTCCCGCCTCTGGCGTCTCACTTTTATCTTTTAATTTTTCTCTTTTATCTAAAAATGATGGTTTTTTAGCCCGCAGGGCGGTGTTTTGCTTTCATTGATTTCAAAGCATGGAATGCTGCGTATGTTGTTGATGATGAATGATGGAAACTCGTTTACAATCAGGCATCAGCGGCAGCAAACGCATAATCTTGACAAAGATTGAAATCAAGGAAAGTGTTTTCGCGGTTTTTGTTAAAAAACTTTCTGCGATTTCCGCTATTTCTGCGGGACTTAAAATAATCCGTGGGATCCGCGAAATCTGTGTGAGAATAAAAATAAATACAAAATAATTTTCAATTTTCAACTTGAAAAGATTATGATCAAAATTGCAGTTGCAGGAACAGGATATGTGGGACTCTCTATCGCAACCCTCCTGGCACAGAACAACCAGGTAACAGCGGTAGATGTCATCCCCGAGAAAGTGGAGAAGATCAACAACAGGATCTCCCCCATCCAAGACGAGTATATCGAGAAGTACCTGAGGGAGAAGGAATTGAACCTCGTGGCAACCCTCGACGGCAAGGCAGCATATAAGGATGCCGACTTTGTTGTCATCGCAGCCCCCACCAACTACGACTCCGTCAAGAACTTCTTCGACACCCATCATATCGAGGATGTCATCGACCTCGTCCTCAGTGTCAACCCCGATGCTGTGATGGTCATCAAGAGCACCATCCCTGTCGGTTATACCGTCAGTGTGCGTGAGAAGTACAGCTATCGCGAGCGTCAGGCAGACGGAAGCTTCAAGGTCATCACCCCCAAGATTATCTTCGCCCCCGAGTTCCTTCGCGAATCCAAGGCACTCTACGATAATCTCTACCCCTCCCGCATCATCGTCGGCTTCGACGACCCCACCCTCGAAGAGGCCGCTCACACCTTCGCCAACCTCCTGGTCGAAGGCGCCATAGGCTCCTCCCCCAATTCCCCATTTGCCAATGGCCAACAGCCAATGGCCAATGTTCAATGTTCAA
>DLBF01000073.1:0-213 GCA_002494215.1 Prevotellaceae bacterium UBA7028 | reverse complement strand
CTCGACACCTATGCCGAGATGAAAGGTCTCGACACCCAAGCCATCATAGACGGTGTCTGTCTCGATCCCCGTATCGGCACACATTATAACAACCCCAGCTTCGGCTACGGCGGCTACTGTCTGCCCAAGGACACCAAGCAGCTGCTCGCCAACTACGCCCAGGTACCTCAGAACATGATGTCCGCCATTGTCGAGAGCAACCGCACCCGCAAG
>DLBF01000061.1 GCA_002494215.1 Prevotellaceae bacterium UBA7028 | reverse complement strand
TTGTCGCGACTCATGTGGCGGTTCATGAGGACGCCACCCCAGTCGGCAGCGGCTACGGCATTGCGAGAGAAGGGATGCATCGTCAACTCAAAACCTTCTTTCTTAGCATGGTACTCTGAGAAGAAGATGTTCTCAGAGGCTAAAAAGGCTTCGCTGGCTACGAAGTTAGGATACATGCGCTCCCAACCGCGAGGTAGCGTGCAACCATGGAAGATAACCTGTATCTTATGACGGTTGGCATCAGCCAGAATATCCTCATAAAGTTGCATCATCTCCTGTTTGTCGCCTCCAAAGAAATCGACCTTGATACCAGCAACGCCGATACGTTCCATCCAAGCCATCTCTCTTTCACGAGCAATCGCTGTGCTCATGCCGTAACGAGGTCCCTGAGGCGCATCGTTCCAATTGCCGTTGGAGTTGTACCACAGCAACAGCTTGACACCTTTGCTTTGGGCATACTTGGAGAGCTGCTCCATACGGTCGCGACCAATTTGGGTATCCCACAGAGCATCGACGAGGGTGTATTCATAACCCATAGTTGCGGCAAGGTCAATCATCTTGACCTGGTCATCGTAGTTCGTGGCGGAGTCCTGCCAGAGTATCCAGCTCCAAGTGTAACGGCCGGGTTTGTAATTGGTAGAAGCCTCATACATAGGTTCTACGACATCATAGGGGATGGTTGTTTCAACAATGGGCTTGAGGGTACTTCCCACGGTAATGGTGCGCCAGGGGGTATGACCTTCGGGCATAGGGATGACGGGATGGCGACTGCCCTGACCTTTCATCTCGCCGGCATTGGGGAAGGTGATAGTATAACCCTTGCCAGCTTCATAGTCGCTCAGGTGTGTACCAACATATTGTCCGTTGGTGCCAGTCTCGCTGACCAGTACCCAGCCGTCGTCACCAATGTGGAACAGACAGGGGAAGGTGTAACCCTCGCCAAAAGCAGAAGGCTTAGCAATCGGAGCGTCGGGGGTATACTCCTCTTCGTAAGAGGGTTTGGTCTGTGCAAATCCCACCATGGTCTTACTCTGTGGACAGATGAAAGTGGTGGTCTGTTCGGGGAAGTTGAAGCCAGTGGCCTCCTTCTTGATGACGGCATTGCCACAGAACTCACCCTTTCCTTTTAATAAGGTGTAGCGGAAAGCCACGTCGTTATTGGCTACGAGGAAGGTAACCGTCATGGGCAGGCCTTCTTTGTTCTCGAAGTTCACGTCCAGTTGATTAGCTACGAAGTGAGAAGAAGAAGTCTTGGTACGTGTCATGGTGTAATTCTTGTTCACCTGACTCTCCTTGCTGTCTTTCAGCTTTAGTCCTTTAGTGAAGTCGCCGATGTCAGCCTTCAGTCCGAGAGCCGAAGGTGTCACCATGTTCTTTCCATCGTAATTAACACTATAACAGGCCTGTCCGTTTTGACAGACAATACTCACTTGCAACTTGCCATCAGGCGAAGCTACATTTAAAGTCTGTGCCATAAGACCAATAAAGGACATAAGGCACAGACCAGTAATGAATAGTTTTTTTTTCATCATTATACAAATTTTACAAGGATTCGGAATACCTTTGCGGGAGCTGCCATCCATTCTTGCATGGCCTCCTCGGCATGTTCGGGCGTTACCTCATTGCTAATCAAGATGTCATAGGGCGGGTTGTTCTTCTCGAGATAACGGATAACACCTTCAAAATCTTCTGGCTGGGCATTGCGTGAACCACGAATGTCGAGCTCCTTTTGTACGAAAAGCTTGGTGGTAAACTGTACATCCTGCTTGGCATAACCAATGCAGACCACACGACCAGTAAAGGCTACCTCATTGACCGCCATCTGATAAGTAACAGGGGCACCAACAGCCTCGATGACGACATCAGGACCTGCGCCGTTAGTTATCTCCTGCAAACGATTGTGTACATTCTCCTTAGCAGAGTTGATGGTATATTCAGCACCTAAACCGCGAACAATAGCCAGTTTTTCGTCGTCCATATCGCAAGCAATGACTTTAGCACCACGCATGATGGCACGTACTACGGCACCAACTCCTACCATACCACAACCAATTACCATGACGGTATCGGTGTCTACCACCTGAGCACGACTGACTGCATGGAAACCTACAGACATAGGTTCTATGATGGCTGCATGCTCTACTGTGATATTACCAATGGGAATGACTTTCTGCCAAGGAACAGCGATATATTCACGCATGGCACCATTGCGCTGAACACCCAGTGTCTCGTTGTGCTGACAGGCGTTATAACGACGGTTCTTGCATGAAGGACAGTGTCCACAATTGGTATAGGGATTAACGGTTACTGCCATACCGGCCTTCAGGTGAGCAGGTACGTTGGCACCTGTTTCTGCTATCTCTGCACCAATCTCATGACCAGGAATTACGGGCATCTTCACCATCGGGTTCAGACCGCGATAGGTGTTTAAGTCGCTTCCGCAGAATCCTACATAATGTATCTTCAGCAGCACCTCGTCTGCTCCACATTGAGGTTTCTCAATGTTAACCACCTTCATCACCGAAGGTTCTGTAATCTGTAATGCTTTCATCTTATCTATTTACAATTTTACTATTTACTATTTACAATTTATTTGCGAATTTAGCTATTGTACAATTTGTAATACTTATTCACTCATATTCTTGATGTAGGGGAGTTCCTTCAATTTGCCAAAGCCGAAGAAATGCTTGGCATTGTCACAGAGGAACAATCTTTTTTCTTCGTCTGTCAGTTCTGTGCTTTTGCTCACAAAATCGTAAGACATCTTATAGGTGATGGCGGTAATGGTGCGAGGATAGTCCGATCCCCACATCAGT
>DLBF01000057.1 GCA_002494215.1 Prevotellaceae bacterium UBA7028 | reverse complement strand
TTGCGCGGCAATTATCCCTTCCCCCCTCCAAGCTTCTCCCACAGCCCATCCTTAGGCAGCGGAGCATCGAGCGCGACGACAGCCTTCGACACGGGATGCTGAAACTCCACGTGCCGCGAGAGCAGCGAGATGCTGCCATCGGCATTGCTGCGCGGCGCACCATACTTCAGGTCGCCGCGTATCACCATGCCAGCAGCCGCCAACTGGCAGCGTATCTGGTGGTGGCGGCCAGTGAGCAGGCGCACCTCAACAAGGCTGTAGCGGTCGCCACGCCGAAGCACACGGTAGTCGAGCACGGCCTTCTTGCTGCCGCGCACCTCGTGGTCGTAGGCATAGCTCTTGTTCTGCCGCTCGTTGCGCACCAACCAGTGGGTCAGACGAGTATACGAAGAGTTTTCTTCCAAGGGGGTGTTTTGATGGAAAGCACGGTGAGAAGCTAATTCTTCATTATTAGTTATTACTTGTTCATTACAAACGATAGCCCAGTAGGTCTTGTGTACCTCGCCGTCGGCAAACATCTTGTTCATCCGAGTGAGGGCCTTGCTGGTCTTGGCAAACACCACCAGACCGCTCACGGGACGGTCGAGGCGGTGGACAACGCCCAGAAACACGTTGCCGGGCTTGTGGTGCTCGGCTTTCAGGTAGTCCTTCACCACCTCCGACAGCGGACGGTCGCCGGTTTTGTCGCCCTGCACTATCTCTCCACTCTCCTTGTTCACCACTATAAGGTGGTTGTCTTCGTAAATCGCCTGCATGATAACGTAGCTGTTTTGTAGTCTGTGCGAGGTGAAAGGCAGCTCGCCACTCACCGTTCCACTGCGCAAAGGTAGCAGATTTATTAGTTTTCCGAAGCGATGTGCCCACTTTTTATAAGGTAAGAGAGAGACAAAGGGGGAACTCAAGCAAGCTCACCAATCACGTTCCCATGATAAAAATATAGTTAAAATATGTAAAACAGTTGCCGCGTATCAAGAATAAAAGCTACCTTTGCAGCGCATAAAAATCAAAACGATGATGGATGCACGCCCTTTGGGGAGTGCTTATAAATATAAAAACGGAGAATAAAATGTGACTATGATGGGCGAATACAATCACCATCTTTCAAAGACGCACACCTGCGTGTGCAGCAGCATGGCAGAAGAGGGCCACAAACCCTGTTCTGCTATTGCCGTGCCATCAACACACTACGTCTTTTCTTCAGTGATTAGGAGCACGACTATTCTTGTATCAAACGAAAAAGCAACTGCTGTTCCTAATCGCAAGTCCCATTTCGTTTACTATCTGCAGAAAACACAATAGACTTTTAATGACAAAAACTATAATAACAAGAAAATGAAAAGACTATTAACTTATCTATCGTTGACCTTGGTTATATTGATCAAGGCAACAGCAGTTTATGCAGGACAGACGATAGCTGAAGCAGATGGCTATTGGATTGTCGGCACAAATTCGTCTGGTACATGGTCGGATGATAAGCAATATCAGCTTACCGACGACAATGGCACACTCACCGTGACTTTTGCAAATCCCTACAAAACTTCTGGCATAAGAGGTTCTTTTGTTATCGCAACAAGTAGAGCGTTCGATGATGGCAGCAACACCGTAAACAAAGACAAATGGGACAAAGTAATACGTCCGTGGGACAATTACAAGACCGCAACAAGCGGTGATTGCGGAGAGTTTGGTGGCTACAACAACTTTTCCCCAAACTTGGATGCGTATGACAATATAAAGGTTACTATCGTGCGCTCAAGTGGAACCTTTACATTTGAGGGCGTAAACAATACCACCACTGCCACGCTGACCATTGGCGGCTACGACATTACCGGCACCAACAGTGGCAGCAACTACAACTTCTCTATCCCTGCAGAAAGATATACCGCAGGGTCTACCTTGACTTTCACCCTGAAGACTGAAACAAGCGGCACAGCCACTTACTACACAGGCAACTTCACAGGTACCCACACTGGCCAAGCGTTTACCTATGGCACCAGCAGCAGCTCGGCCACAATGAAATATTCCGTGCCAAGCGAGGCTACGGGAGCAATAACCGTATCACTTCGCACAGGTTCAAGCCAAGTTTACTTTGCTTATCAGACCAGCGGCGGAGGAGGTACATCTACAGGTTACTATCTCGTTGGCGACCTCAACTGCTTCGGTCGCCCATATACCGATACATCATGGAATACGTCAGACTGGACTTCAAACGGAGCTGTTAACAAGGTCATGCAGTTCCATGCCAATAGTGACGGAACAACCTACTCATTGCGTATCCCGGCGTCACGCCCGTCAAGCGATGACTCTACATGGGATAAGCCTGTGAACGAGAAGGGCACAGGCACGTGGAAGTTTGTAATCGCTCCAGAGGCTGCTTTTAGCGGAACCGAATATTCTGGAGATTTGTTCAGTGTTAGCAATTGGAATAATTGGAGCAGCCTGGAACTTAACTGGTCGCAGGTGTTGCGTCCTCAGAACAACTCTTCGCTGAACAATGCCGACATAGCAAGCGGTACGATGGCTGTCATGGGCGGCGACAATTGCTGGACTGTAAATAACAACGGTGGCTCATATACCATCACCATCAATCCTTCAGCCGGAACATTCTCTGTTACCAACGACAACACCACTCATGTGATGTATGTCATTACCAAGCAAGACGGCCACTGGCGTAACAGTTATCTCACCGACGTAGCATCAGACCAGAACACTGCATACAACCACCGTCATGGCGACAATGCCTCTATGAATGAGCTTTCTGAATTCCCCAATTTGGATGGCGAAACGGTTTACATTGCCCACAACTGGCATGAGCAGGGAAACAACAAGAACTTCACCACCAACCAGCACCTCAACATCTTCGGTGCATGGAACGACAACGGCGACCTGGCTCCCGTGACATGGATCAAAGCCAAGTCGGGTGCAACTGCCAAGAGCATATTCCCCACAAAAGGTAACTACTCTACCAACATCGACCCGACAACGGGACGCACTGACGGCGTTGACGGCGCAAGCCAGTATTCTACAGTAATCAGTTCCGGCAACGACCCATCTACAGGTAACATCACTGGTAAGACGGGCGATGCGGCTCTCATTGACCCCGATGCAACGCTCTCGCCGGGTACTACCACATGGGACAGCTACACGCTGAATGATCCTAAGACTCTGACTGTTACGCTCTACAACGATGCCACTGGCTACAAGTACTCTTACGGCGCAGGCTCTACACCGAACATCTCAGGCACAGATACCGCCTTCGGCAACCTCTCCTACGACGGTACCAACGTGAAACTTGGCAACGATGTAGTGGCCTCTGGCAACACCGTGACCATCCGCATACAGGGTACCAAAGACGCCAGTGAAGGAGCTATCCACAACTACACCTACACATTCAACCAACGTGTTGTTACTACTATCGACTTCACTCCTAAGGGCGGCCTGTTCATCAACTCGGCCAAGATAACCGTTAACGGCGGCACCGCTCCTTACACCTACACCGTGAAGGATGCTAACGATGCTTCGGGCAAAGTGCTCTCTACGGGCAACTTTGTGCTCGACGAAAACTACCCCGACGGCAACTACCGCATCTCTACTCCAGGCTACCTCACCGTCACCGATAAGGACGGCAACAGCGCCACAAGCAACGTGCCCTTCGACTTCACCTACTCCACCTCGGAGAACTACATGAACTACAACAACAATGCCACTGGCTCTAAGATTATCCAGACGGGTGGCGGCCAGGGAGCACTCAACGTGTTCATCAACAAGAACGACGACCTCAATACCCTCTGGCTCTATGCATACAACAAGACTCTGGACACTTACATCAAGGGTCAAGGCGAGACAGACCAGGATAAAATTGACAGGCAGGTGCGCCTCACCGATGCCTTCCCCGGCAACGACATGACCAAAGCACCAACGATTACCATCGACGGCATCAAGTATGTTCACTTCACCATTCCCAAGGGTAACCTGCGCGATGGCGACAACGTGGCCATCATCGTTTCGCAGGGTACAACTGACAAGCAGAACTGGTACACGCAGACCACCGACGAAGGTATTGAGATTGAGCAGACCTCTAACCCTGCCTACATCTATAACATAAAGAATTCTCCATCGGGTACTCCTTCGTCGGGTGCCGATAACGCCAAAGGTACGAACACTCTGCTACGGATGGACGAGGAAGGCAAGCGCACAATCTTCTTCACCAAGCCTTCGGACTGGACGGCTCCCATCTACTGCCACTCATGGATACCAGGCAGCACGGAAACAGCATGGAAAGCAACCAATGAGAAGATGACTGTCTATGATGAAAACAACAACATCTATACTTACACCGTGCCCAACGGAATGACAAAATTGATGTTTGTTGACAAAAATAATAATAAGACCAGCGAACCCGTATACAACGGTGGCCGCAAACACTATACACTTGACGGCAAAACACTGAAGGTAGCTGATGCTTCTTACGACGCAAACCTGACTGAGCTGACTACCTTCCTCAACACTCCACCAACCACGACCGTAGTGACACAGAGGTATCCCAACGGTGAGGACTACTGGCGCGCTGCTCCCGGCGACCTCTCTATCAAGCTCGACCCGAAATGGGGCATAACTGACGGTCTTGCCGAATCATCCACTCGCGACTGGGCTGGCAACGTGCCTAAGGTAGTATATACCAATCAGATGCCGCTTACACAGACCATTCAGGGCCTCAACGCCGGCAATACCTACACCGTGCAGGCCATTGTTGGCGGTCTGGGAGAGGGCAAGAAGACTGTCACTCTGACCCTTGAAGGCGCAGAGACTGTTACGAAGACCATCAACCTGCGCAGCGGTGGCTCGGAAAGCTCTGCCGACCTGAGCCGTCAGGGCAGCGAGATAACCATGACGGGCCGCGTAGAATACATCGAGCCGCTCAAATTCGAAGGAATGAACAAATACGATGTCACTAAAGCCGGTGGTTGGGCAAAGGTAGAAGCCAAAGTGAAGGCTTCGCAGGCAGGATGGCTCACCATCTCGCTCAAAGGCGACGAGTCGTTCGACCTCTCGCAGGTAACTCTGCTCGAAGATGCCAACACCGACCACGGCTTCCGCACCACCGCTTCGGCCACGGCTCTCTCTACCGGCGACAGCGAAGACACCCACACATTCGACTACCGTGCCCGCGACATCAACCGCGGATGGAAGAAGAACAACGCCTACTCGTTCTTCGACCGTGGCAAGAACCGCAACGCCGTAATCTTTGCCAACGAACGCACCGTCATCGCCATGAACAGCGACCTTCTGGCCAACGACCAGCAGAACGCTGAACTCAAGGCAGTTGACCGCCGCCATCCGTTCAATGTGGTGGGCAGCGACGAAGACGACACCAAAATCGGTACAGCCAAGGCTCTCTATCTCACCGACATGGGATACGGCGGTGATGACAAGAACCCTGTAGACTACAAGATCGGTGACCCTAAATGGGAAACATACAACTCAACAAACTATCGCAAGAGCGGTTACACCTTCAAGCCTTATCTGTCGTTCTATGCCGAAGACGTGATACTCGACCGCACACCGGGCGTGGCTGAGAAGAAGCAGACCACTATCATGCTGCCATTCGGCATCAGTGTAGAAGAGATGAAAGAGTACTATGGCAAAAACCTCCGCGTATGGAACTATGAGTCATACGACACGAATAAAAAGACCATCACTTTCAACGAAGTCACCGGCAACCTGACTGCCAACACGCCCTACATCCTGACAGGCGCTAACGGAATGCTCGACAGCCGCGGCAAGGGCAAAGCTAAGAAGACAGTGGCTCAGGTGGTTAACACTATCCACCACACTGCATCAAATCATGAAGGCTTCACCGGTACCTACGAATACAAGGTAATAGAGCGCAGCGCAGAAGGCGAGACCCGCTATGGTTACAACCCAACAACAGGTAAGTTCCAGATTGCAGCAGCCACCGGTGCATCGCTCAAGCCTTTCCGCGCCTATTTCACACTGCCTGTTGTCTTTGACCAGACCACTTCGGCGCGTGAACTGACCGTCATCTTCGACGATGTAATAACAGGCATCAGCGAGTCGGTGCAGGTGAATGTAGAGCCGACAAACGTATATACTCTCGGCGGTGTGCTCGTTGCTCGCAACGGCGACCTCAGCCGCCTGCCCAAGGGAGTTTACATCGTGAACGGAAAGAAGGTGATTAAGTAAACTAAAACAGAGCAAAGACATGAAAAAGATATATATCAAACCTGAAACAGAAGCGGTGGCTCACGACTACCTATGCCAGCCCGACGGCGGTGTGGGCGGCCAGAGCAAGAACGAGGGCACCGAAGACTTTGGTGCACGCGAGACTGAACAATTCATGGAAGAGGACTCCAACGGCAAGGGCTTCGGCTACCGCCGCTACAACCTCTGGGAAGACTAAGTAATCTATAGACTATTTGGTGGCGACGAGGGGAGGCAATACCGAAACGGCCTCTCCCTCCCTGCCCCACCGAATATAAATAAATATAATACATGTGAGTATTATATTTCGCGCTGTGAAGCGCTGCTAGCACATTACATTTTTTTATTCATCGTTCGCCCTGGGCTGTTTGGCTCAGGGCATTTTTTTGTTCAGGGCATTTTTTTGTTCAGGGCATTTTTTGTTCAGGCGGATATGTTATC
>DLBF01000139.1 GCA_002494215.1 Prevotellaceae bacterium UBA7028 | reverse complement strand
ACTCTTCATTGTAAAAATATCTTTCTCATTCTTGCGAATGATTTTGTTCTGTATATATAATACGGTATAAAGAATCTTAACTGGCCGAGTATCTCATTTCTTTTCAGAATGACGGTTCGTACTTGTTTTCTCTTGTACTACAATTTCTGTCTATGGAATTATGTCAAAGAACTGTGCTCCCGAGACTTTCAGAACCCCTCGTCAGGGCCCGTGTTTCTCGTTTGCGGGTGCAAAGGTACAACAATTCCGCAAACCACCAAAACATATCAACAACTTTTTTCAGAAAAATTGCATTCACAACGCACCATACATTATATTAATTTATGCGCGCGAGAGAATATCAAAGAAGTTACCCTGTACCACCTTGACGATATATTGGAGTTGTTGGTATCTGTGGGTTGAAAATCTATCTGCCAGTAACCGCTAGAATTTGAGATGACCAAAACCTGGGAATACTGTATTTTCATTGTTGTCGTTTTCACATGGATGCAGTACAAACACACAAAACTTACCCAAATAGGAACTATATGAACTTTTTTTTTGCACAACATGAGTTTATTTCTAACATTACCCCAGAAATCGAAAAAGTTGCAGCATTGTTCTTTTTTTAAAAAATATATTTTATACATTTGCACCCGTTAACATACTATCAAGAACAATGAGCAAACAACTATCACTCATTTTTGTTATTTTTGCGAGTACACTTGTATTTGCTCAGGAGAGACCTTTCGTAGTACCAGCCATTGAAAACTGGAAACCCGCAAAGGGCGAACTGCAATGGAACCAGCTGTCAAGCATCAGTTATAACGATGCAGCGCTGCAAGACGAAGCCCAGTACCTGTCGGGCTTCACGAACAACATTCCTGCCACACAAGGCAAAGGAGGCTCCGTGAACTTGCAGCTCTGCAAAGACAAGGAGTTGGGTGCAGAAGGTTACCAACTTGCTATAACCCCCAAGGGCATTACCGTCAAGGCGCAGACGGAGCAAGGAATCCTGTGGGGTATTCAGACGCTACAACAATTGAAGGTACAGGGAGAGCCACTTGCCTGCGGAACCATCACAGACACACCAGCTTACGAAATACGTGGAGCCATGGTGGACGTGGGGCGCAAGTACATTCCCCTATCCTACCTGTACAGCCTGGTGGAGATGATGTCGTATTATAAGATGAACACTCTGCAGGTGCATCTGAACGACTGCGGAGATCATCGGTACTATAACAGCAACTGGGACGAGACATACGCTGCCTTCCGCATAGAGAGCGAGTACTTCCCCGAACTGACAGCCAAGGACGGCTTCTACACCAAGAAAGACTTCCATGATTTCATCCTCTATGCCAAGAAGATGGGCGTGGAGATTATTCCCGAGATAGACACCCCTTCGCACTCGCTTTGCTTCTCGCACTACCGCCCCTCGCTGGCCAGCAAGGATTACGGCCAGAATCACCTGGAGCTGCGCAACCCCGAGCTGCGTCCCTTCCTGGACAGCCTCTATGCCGAGTATCTGGGTGGTCCAGATCCCGTATTCTGCTGCCCCCGCATGCACATCGGCGTAGATGAATATAGTAACAAAGACAAGGATATCGTAGAGCTCTTTCGCGGTCTGGTTGATCACCTCATCCGCGAAGTGGAGCGCTATGGCAAGCAAGCTGTCTTCTGGGGGCAACTCACACACGCCAAGGGCGAGACTCCCGTCAAGGTAGAAAACGTAATGATGGATATGTGGTACAACGGCTATGCAAATCCGCACGACATGTACAAGTTAGGTTACCACATGATAACTGTTCCTGACAGATACGTCTATATCGTACCCGCCGCAGGCTATTACAATGACTATCTCAACTGCAAGAATCTATATGAGACATGGACACCTGCCCAGATAGGAAAGGAGAAGTTCCCCGTGCGCGATCCGCAGATTCACGGCGGTATGTTTTGCGTCTGGAACGACATCTGTTACAACGGCATTTCGGTAGGCGATATCCACCATCGCATCTACCCTGCCGTGCAAGTTATCTCCGAAAAAACATGGCGCGCAATTAATGATACTATCGGCTATGCCGCATGGGATAGTAAACGTAAAGTGTTAGGTGAAGGATATAAATGTAACCAATTGGGTAACACCGAAATAGAAATTCAGAAATTAAGTAAAGAAACCATCATTAATCCAAGCGACGAGGCACAAATTGGTTATGACTATCAGGTAGATTTTGACATCACATGGACAGCCGAACCCGATGGCACCATCCTGACGGAAGGTCCCTATGCCAAGGTATATTTGGCAGACCCCATAGGCGGATGGTTAGGCTTCAGCCGAGATGGCTACCTTTACACTTTTAGGTATAAGGGCAAGGCTGGCAAGAAGGAGCACATCGCCATCAAAGGCACCAACCATAGCACTTCCCTCTACGTAAATGGGAAGTTGATACAGGAACTGGGTATAGAAAAACGTTTCTACACCAAGGACAAAACCTATAACTACGTCCGCACCCTTGTCTTCCCATTACAGAAAACTGGGCAGTTCAACAGTCAAATCACCAACTTTAAAGCAAAAAAAATGTAAAAAAGACGAAAATTCTTCATTCTTCATTCTTCACTCTTCATTTTTTGTTGTATCTTTGCACCCGCTTAACAGCAAATAGGTTGGTTCGGTAGCTCAGTTGGATTAGAGCAGCAGCCTTCTAAGCTGCGGGTCATGGGTTCGAGCCCCATCCGAATCACGAAAAGAGTTCTCTGGTTATGAGAGCTCTTTTTTGTGTTTATGACTCAGAAATATCAGATATCAGATATCAGTTTTGTTTTGAAAGGGTGAATTACTTCTTACTACTATATATTATTATATATATAATAATATATAGTAGTAAGGCTGTTTTGCATGCTTTTTGGGAAACTGATATCTGATATTACTGATATCTGAGTCTTCCCAAAGCATCAAAAAAAATAAAAAATAATTTACAAAACACTTTGATGTTCCGTAAATTCACAATACCTTTGCAGTGCACAAAAGGGATAGATAAAAATTTCCACACGAGGCCATAAAAATTCCCACACGTAGAAAAAAGTTCCGCTTAACGAGAGCGTAAAAAGCCACATCGAATGGACGAATGAAAATTCATTACAGAAGATATCGAAAATACAGACAAGCAAAATGAAAATATTGTTCTTACACGGATTTTTTGCCAGCGGTCAATGCGTACCGGCTGTAGCATTGAGAGAGGCCTTTGAGGGTCGCGCAGAGGTACTGACACCCGATCTGCCGATGCATCCCGAGGAAGCTGTACGCTTTATCCGCGAACTGTGCAAGAACGAGAGGCCCGATGTACTGGTAGGCAACAGCTGTGGTTCGTTCTACGCCCAGATGATAGCACCCGCATTGGGCATCCCTGCCCTACTGGGCAATCCCCATTTCCAGATGACAGAATTTCTGAAGCCAAGGATTGGAGCACATCAATACAAATCGCCACGCAAGAATGGCATTCAGGATTTCGTTATCGACGAGCAACTGATTCGGGAATTTGCAGAAATGCAGCAACACCAGTTTGACGGCTGCACCCCATACGGCAAAGAACATATTTGGGGAATCTTTGGCGAGCAGGACACATTGGCACACTTTGAACCGTTGTTCCTGGAGCACTACGCCCACTCGTATCATTTCCCAGGCGGTCACACACCAACAGCAGAAGAAGTCCGCACTTGGTATGTACCGTTAATAGAAAGGCTGCTAGGAGTTTGAAGCCTGATTTCACCCCGTGTTCAGGCTTAATGCAAAAAAACGGCAACATTTTTGATAGTTGACGAAATTTTGAATACTTTTGCTATTGAGACAACCGAAAAATAATACTCATAGATATGAAAAAGACATTGATGGCGTTTGCACTTGCCTGTGCATCTATATTCGTCGAAGCTCAGCCCCAGCAAACAAACCTGATACCAGCGCCGGTAGCATATTCAGAACTATCAGGAAGCGTTGCAGCCAATAAGATGGCGGGCTTGCGCGAGAAGGTGCGCATCTCGGAAAAGGCTCTGCTACGCCACTTGGAAGGCAGGCAACTGACTGACTGGCAATTGAAGTCGGCCTATTGGCTGGAGCTGGGAAAGAAGGGCGTGAAGATTGTAGCTGCCGACGAGGAAGGCGTGTTCTATGCCCGTCAGACACTCAGAATGATGGCCTGCACGAACAGCTCGGTAACCTGCTGCACCATACTCGACTGGCCGCGTTTCCGCCACAGAGGCGTAATGCTGGACGAAAGCCGCCACTTCCAAGGCAAGGAGTTCGTGAAGAAGCAATTGGAGATGATGGCCCTCCTGAAGATGAACCGCTTCCATTTCCATCTGGTAGATAATCCGGGCTGGCGCTTGCAGATTGATGCCTATCCGCGACTCACCCAACTGACAGCTTGGCGCCCCGAGGCCTATTTCTGGGATTGGGAAAAGAACGAGATAGGTGGACCTTTCGTGGAAGAGGGAACACCCGGAGCTTACGGCGGATACTATACCAAGCAGGACATTGCAGATATCCTTTCCTTTGCCAACGAGAGACATATCGAGGTGATTCCCGAAATAGAAATGCCCGGACATAACTACGAGACCCGTGCTGCTTATCCCGAACTGGCTTGCAGCCTGCCCAGTGGCGGAAAAGACCCTTGGGAACTGTGCCCTGGCAAGGAGGGCACCTTCGAGTTTCTGGAGAAGGTGCTACTGGAGGTCTTTGATATGTTTCCCTCGCAGTATATCCATATCGGTGGTGACGAGGGGCGCAAGAACAACTGGAAGATTTGTCCGGACTGCCAGGCTCGCATGAAAACCGAGGGACTGAAGAGTGCGGAAGAGCTGCAGAGCTACATGATCAGGCGAATGGAGCGCTTTGCCCACGAACACGGCAAGCGTATCATCGGTTGGGACGAAATCCTGCAGGGAGGGTTGGCACCAGATGCCACCGTGATGTCTTGGCACGGAACA
This sequence comes from Prevotellaceae bacterium UBA7028, assembly GCA_002494215.1. The sequence continues at coordinate 10,429 of DLBF01000139.1, read as the reverse complement.
GAGGCAGGACTGAAGGCTGTAAAGGAAGGGCACGATGTGATTTTCACCCCCACGCATTACCTTTATCTGGACTATAAGCAAGATCCCGCTCAGTTCCGACCTGTGGGACGACTTGTATCCCTGGAGAAAGTCTATTCCTTTGAGCCAATGGCAGAAGGCATTTCCGAGGAGGCTGCTCATCACGTCCTGGGCTTGCAAGGTTGCCTATGGACAGAGCACGTCATGGATGCCTGGCATGCAGAGATGATGCTCTATCCTCGCGTATTTGCTATTGCCGAAACGGGCTGGAGTCAGGCTGAAAAGAAAAACTGGACGGACTTCAAAAGAAGAGCCCTACTCCTCTCAGCCATCGCTCGCAAATGGGGATACACCGTGTACCCTCCACAGCAGCAATAGCCTATAATACTATTATAAAAAGAGAGTTTTCTGCGTAAGGGAACTCTTTTTTTTGTGTTCAAAATAATATATAACGCAAAAAAGTACTAACTTTGCACCGAAACTAACAACTATTAGCAAACAAAACACAAATCCTCACAATGAAGATCGCGCTACGCGGAGGTGGAAGATATATTGGATTATTCCTAATCATTCTTTTCCTGACAGGTGCATTTTTCTACTTAAACAGAGACAATCACCAGAGGGAGATGAATGAGTACAACCGTCGTGAGTTGGATATCCTGAATGGTCTGGTCGAGAAGAGGCAGTTCTTTAGGGACAGCCTAAAACACCAGATGGACTCCGTGATGTTGCAACTGCACAAGAATACAGATTATGACGCCATCTTCAGGTATCAGACCAACAGACGCATGCTGCAGAAGGCTCAGATGTTCTCGTACGACTATGCCAGCGAGTTCTCTCAGAAGATGCGCCTTCAAGCAGACCTGATTGGCGACGGCAACCTGAAAGCTGAATCACGCATACTATCCAGCTTCAATATGACACAAGCCTGCCTGTTTGTGGAGGCACTGGATATGCTGAAGTCCGTAGATCTGGATTTCCCCGAGGTGAACGACAGCATTAAGGCCCTATATTATTTTTACTATGGTATAGCATACCAGCGTCTGGCCGTATATGTGAATGATTCCGTCAATGCCAACAAATACAACAATATCGGGCAGGAGATGTTCAGGAAATGCCTGGATTACTCCAAAGATAAAGGAATGAACAACTTTGCACTGGGAAGAATATACGGCAGGCAAGGGAAATTTAATGTGGCTCAGAAGTACTTCGAGGAAGGACTGAAATACATTCCCAAGGAAAATAACATCCTATATACACTGGCCAATGCCTCGTTAGGTAAATGCTTCAAACATCAGGGCAAACACGAACCGGCTACCCGATATTATATGGAGGCCACGAAGAACGATATCCTGAATGCCCAGAACTCCTCCATAGCCATTATAGACCTGACGGAACACATGTTCAGGCAATACAACCAGAAATACGATGTAAGCAAATATGTGAACATCGCCATAGAAAGTGGCGAGTACTACGGCATGCGCTCGCAGATAACGCACATAGACAGGATTATACCGGATATCACAAAGGAAAAGTCCAAGAAGAACCGTAGGCTGAACTACTTCTTCGCAACCTTAGTGCTCGTATTCCTTACATATATTACATATACCCTATTCCGCTACGAGAGGAACAGGAAGTTGCTGATGGGCTTTCACGCCGTGGACAAAAAGATGAAGGACGAGAACGACCTTCTCAGGGAGGAAAACGAAAGTCTAAGACGCACCAGTATGCTACTACGCGACTCTAACAAGCTGAAAGATGCCTATCTGGGTAAGCTGCTGGAATCAAACAGCGAACTGACAAACATGTATGAGGAATTTGCCGTAAAGACAGACCAAAAGCTGAGGAAGGGGCAATACGACCAGGTTCAGAAAGCCATCAGGGAACTGCAGAAGAACTTCAGCAAGAAAGAACAACTGGACAGATTCGACGAGCTGTTTATGTCTATGTTCCCCACATTCATTACCGACTTCAACGCCTTGCTACAGCCTGAATATCGCAAACAAGAGGGCGAAGCACTTCTTACCCCATCCATGCGCATATTTGCCCTAACACGACTGGGAATAACCAGCAACCAGCAGATAGCAAAGGTGCTGAATTACTCTTATAACACCATCCTGAACTATAGGGTGCGTTTACGCGGAATGGCTCTGAATCCTGACACATTCGAGCAGGATGTCATGAAAATAGGAATGTAAAGTATACTGAAAGACCACAGAATTAGCTATATCTCATATATATTTATCTAATAAAAACACGCCACAATATAATGTGTATATTGCTGATATATAACAATATACATATTATATTTATTATATTCTGCATATATATTTATTATAATACTATGTTACAACGCATAATCACCGTAACTTTGCAGCAGAAAACAAGCTAAACGTAACGAAACTTTAACTGAATTTATATATACATGGAAAAAAAATTACTTATCCTGTGTGCATTATTCTGTACCATGCAGAATGTATTCGCCCTTACCATCGAAGACGGCAAGTTCTACACCATTGCAAACCGCAATGACGTTAATCTTTATGTTAAGGACACTGGCGTTGATGTCATCCAGATGGGTGCATTGGACGATGCCTGCTACTGGCAGTTCATAGCAACCGCCAACGAAGGCTGTTACTACATCAAGAACAAGAAGACCGGTCGTTATGCTCAGTTGTGCAGCACAACTACTGAAGTGAACGTGACAATGGGCGACAGCCCTGTGGAATATCGCGCAAAGGAATGTTCGGCAGAAGGAACTGATATGTTCGGCCTGACCACCACCAACCAATCCAACTACGAATTCACATCTGGTTGCGTGGGATGGAACTGGAAGGGAGACAATACCGTTCAGACCTTTGCTGCCGTAGCAGGTGCCAATCATCGTTCCTTCTGGAAACTCACCTTGGTAACCCCACCCATGTCTATCAATATAAATAAGGTATATACAATATCCAATCGCAATGACAACAATGTCTATGTTAAAGACAATGGCGGTAACGAACTGGCAATGGGCAATCTGGACAACGCCAGCCTTTGGCAGTTCGAGGATGCAGGAAACGGTCAGTTCTATGTCAAGAACGTAAAGACTGGCCGTTATGCTCAGGCATGCGCGACTAGCGCTGAGGTAGCCGTTACAATGGGAAGTGATCCTGTGGCTTACGTTGTAGTAAACTGCAGCGATCTGGAAGGTCAGGACTGCTTCGGTCTGACCTCTGCCGACCAGGCTAACACAGCATTTACAGATGGCTGTATCGGATGGAACTGGCGCAATGACAACATCGTACAGACCTTTGCAGCCAAGTCAGGCACCAACCACCGCTCCTTCTGGAAATTCACAGAACTGGAGCCAAAGACAATCTCTGCTGCCGGCTATGCAACATATTGCGCCAACGAGGATGTTATAGTACTTGGTGCTCAGGCATATAAGGGTGCCACTGACGGAACCTATGTCAGCTTTACAGAAGTAAGCGATGTACCTGCCGGCTCAGCTGTTGTTCTCAAGGGCAGCCTCTATGCAACCGTTGCAGCTACAGCCAAAAGCGATATGAGCGATAATATACTGAAGGCTTCCGACGGAATCACAGCCGATGGCACGCAGTACATTCTGGCCAAGCAGAACAGTACGGTTGGCTTCTACAAGGCAAGCATTGGCAGTGCCATTACTGCCGGAAAAGGCTACATCGAAATTGCCGGACTAAATAACGTTAAAGTTTTCTACCTTGAAGAAGGAGCCACTTCTTTAGGTGAAGAATTAAGAGTGAATAATGAAGAATCCGACACCAATGTTTACGACCTTTCAGGAAGAACAGTCAATGGACTTAAGAAGGGATTTTACATTGTTAACGGAAAGAAGATACTCTTCTAAACAAAAAAAAGACAAACCTCAAATTCTGCCAGTTTTCTATCCAATAGGAGAAAAGAAGAAGCTGATAATACCAACCATTGACCTAACCCCTCAGATACCCACCTCCCCCATAGCGGGGAGGAAGAGAGGGGACAAAAAAAAACAGAAAGAAAGATGAAATATATTAAACCTAATTCACATGTAGAAAAGGCTCTGGTAGCCAATATGTTGGCTGAGAGTCTGCCAATCAATGAAGGCACCACAGTAGATGGCGGTGGTGCGTTAACAAAGGAGGCCGACTGGGCTGTTTGGGGTGATGATAACGACCCCGAAGAGTAACTTCCCCAGCAATCTCAGAAAAATAGCATTGAAATGAAAAGATTAAGTATCTTAGCCACATTACCTGCTGTTGGGATTGCTGGGGGAATGGCCCAGCAAAAGCCTAACATCATGCTCATCGTGGTGGATGACATGGGCTATTCCGACCTACAATGTTTCGGAGGTGAGGTGGAAAGTCCCAATCTGAATGCGCTTGCCGAAGGGGGTATGCGCTTTACTCAGTTCTATAACTCGGGACGCAGCTGCCCCAGCCGAGCACAATTGCTGACAGGACGCTATGCCCAGACTGTCGGTATTACAGGTATGGGGCAAAGTCTGACGCGTGATTGTGTGACAATTCCCGAAGCGCTGAAGGATGCTGGCTACCATACCGGCATGAGTGGCAAGTGGCATCTTTCTCTTACCCAAGGAATTGGCAACAACAGTGACCAGATGAAGTGGCTCTCACACCAGAGCTATTTCAACAACCGTCCTTTTGCTCCTATCGAGACATATCCCTGCAACAGAGGTTTCGACCAGCACTGGGGTACCATCTGGGGTGTAACGGACCACTTTGACCCTTTCTCGTTGGTACACAACGAGGAGGCGATCTTTACCGATAGCATCCCCAAGGATTTCTATTATGCCGACTATGTGGCAGACAAGGCCATCGATATGATGGACGAGATGACTGCCGACGGCAAACCCTTCTTTATGTATGTGGCCTTCCAAGAGCCACACTGGCCCGTTCAGGCTAAGCCTCAGGATATTGCCAAGTATAAGGGCAAGTACGATGATGGTTGGGATGCTATGCGTGAGCGTCGCTACCAAAAGATGATAGAGATGGGACTTATCAATCCCGACGAGATGCCCGCTGCTACCAATGCTTCAGGGCGCAAGTGGGAGAACGAGACAAATAAAGCCTTACAGTCGGCCAACATGGAGGTACACGCCGCCATGATTGACTGCGTGGACCAGAACATCGGACGAATCATCGCAGAGCTGAAACGCAGAGGTATCTTTGACAATACCATCATCATCTTTACCTCGGACAATGGTGCTTCGAGCGAGAACTACAATATAGGCGAGTTCGACCGTCACGACAGAACACGCGACGGACAAATGGTAGTACATAACTCACCCAACCCTGGCGGCCAGCTCACCTATAACTATCTGCACACGGGATGGGCAGGTGCCGTAAATACACCCTACCGCTATTGGAAGACAACACAGTTCCATGGCGGAACGGCTGCACCCACCATCGTTCATTGGCCCGCAGGTATGGCCAAGGAGAAGGAAGGTTCTATCACGAACCAACCCTGCACCTTCCTGGATGTTATGCCCACGTGTCTTGAACTGGCCGGAGCATCCTATCCTTCTTTCTACGGAGGGAACAAGATTAATCCGCTCTGCGACGAGGCTCGCAGTTTCGTCTCCCTGCTTCAGGATAAAGACCAATGGGAGGATGAACGCACCCTATATTGGGAGCACGAGAATGGCAAGGCTATCCGCAAGGGCAACTGGCGTCTGACAGCTCTTGCCAATAGCGGGTGGCAACTGTTTGATTTGGAACACGACCTATCAGAGACAAACAATATTGCTGCTGAATATCCCGAGAAAGTCCGCGAATTGAAAACCCTATGGAACAATTGGGCACAAGGTGTTGGACTAAATGTTCCTGCAGATATTAAGGATACGGAGACGGAACTTATCTTCCACTACCCTTTCGACAATAATCTGAACGATGACTCTCCATCCAAATACGTTCTGACACCAAGTGCCAACGGAGTATCCTATGGTACGGGCAAACTGGGAAATGCCCTCCATCTGAATGGAAACGCACAATATGTCGACCTCAATACCAGCGGCATATTCAATACCCAGACAACACAGACTACTTTCTGTGCCTGGATATACAACGAGAATACAGCAGCTCCTGGTGCAGGAAGCCAGAGTGAGAATGGTTTTTACATTCGAGACGAGATTATCCTTGCCCAGAAAGACAACGAAGGTACAGGACGCATCTACCTCTATGCACGTGCCGAGGCACCGACGGGAGGTGGCACTGCGGATTTCTTCTACAACAACTTCCTGGGTGGCACTCAGCATCGGGCAACAGCAGGCTCATCCAAGCCTGGCACGTGGCAACATGTAGCTATAGTATGCAATCCCGTTGACCAGAGTATTACCTATTATATAAATGGAGAAAGAGACTGCACCATCCCGGCAGGTTCTTTTGAAGCCTGCACTGGCGGATTCCGAATAGGAGGACACAAGACGGGCAAGGACTACTTCAAGGGTTACATAGACGATGCATGGTTCTTTAAGGGAGCTTTGTCTGCTGAGCAGATACGCCAAATCAGGGACAACACCTTCGACCCTACCCCCTTCTACCCTAAAGCAAATACTGACGACCCAACTGCCGAGAACTGGCCTTTGAAGAATCAGGCCTACACTATACGCAACTTCTCCGGAACGCCAGCCTATATGGTTGACAATATGGAGAGCGATAACCGAATATCCTGTGAAGGAAAGGTTGGCGAGGCTGCCTACTGGACCTTCGAGCCCACAAACAATACGCATTGTTACCATATCCGCAACGTACAGACCGGACGTTACATTCAGAGTTACGAGAAAAACTCTGGCACAATTATCAACATGGGCACCGAAGGAAATGAATACAGAGTGGCAGCACAGGCTACGGAGGGCGGGCGATATGGATTCGCCTGCACCTCTGTTACGCCTAACGACTTTTCATCGGGAACCATAGGACTCAACCTGCGCGGCGAGAGTAATCAGGCGGATTGCCTTGTACAGACATACGCTGCTGCTGCAGGCACCAACCATCGTTCCTTCTGGACCCTCGATGTGGTATCGGACGATATCATCACAAGCATACCCGAACAATCTGCTTCCGTGCAACCTCGAAGAGTTACAGAAGGCGTCTATGACCTACAGGGGCGCCCCGTGGATATAAAACATTCCCCCAAAAACAGACAAATTGTAATAGAGAACGGATTATTGAAAATCAAGGACTAAACTAAGTGAAAAAATATAATCAGCTAACAATAATCCTCAAATTATAGATAGAACATGAGCCGTTATGGCTTTTAGTTAATAGTTGTAGTTTTTTCTCATTAAGGATGAATTTCCCTCTTCCCCTCGCGAGAGCCGAAGAGGGAATCTTTTTTATATAATTTATGTTTCGGGAGTTATAGTCAGCGAGCTGGCTGGACGTTTGTTCTGCACGCGTAAAATCGTTTTTTTTCTGTGAGATTCACATGGGATATCATTTATTTTATGTATATTTGCAATAAATAAAACCAAAACATGCATAAAAAGGAGGGCATATGAAGAACCTCGCTCGTTACATATCAGATTATATGGGGATGCTCGTGTTGGTGGTGGCAGCCCTGTCTTTGTTGTGGCCTGCATCGTTCCTGTGGATTGACACATGGGCCATCAATCCTATGCTGGGCGTTATTATGTTCGGCATGGGACTAACACTTTCGCCACAGGATTTCCGTATCGTATTAAGCCGTCCCAAGGATATACTGATAGGCTGTCTGGCTCAATTCACGATTATGCCGCTACTGGCATTAGGACTGACGTGGGCCTTCTCCCTTCCCAAGGAGTTGGCGCTGGGTGTTATCCTTGTGGGCTGTTGCCCAGGCGGTACAGCCTCTAACGTCATAACCTATCTGGCCAAGGGTGATTTGGCTTTATCCGTAGGTATGACCGCCACTTCTACCCTGCTGGCTCCCCTACTCACCCCCCTGTTGGTCTGGCTGATGGCGGGAACGATGGTCGAAGTAGATACCGTTGGCATGCTGCTGAGCATTGTCTATGTGGTGATAGCACCTATTATCTTTGGTCTGCTCTGCCAGCATTTCCTTCCCCAAATAACACAAAGCGTGGCTCCTTACCTGCCAGCCTTCTCCTCCATTGCAATAGCTGTAACGGTGGGCATCGTTGTTTCTCACAATGCAGATAAATTGTTGATGGGCGGCATGCTGGTAATCTTGGTGGTTATGCTGCATAACATCTTTGGCTTAAGCCTGGGCTATCTGATAGGACGACTGTTAGGGCTCACAGACCCCAAGAAGCGGGCTATCTCGATTGAGGTAGGTATGCAGAACTCAGGACTGGCCAGCAGTTTGGCTACACTTCATTTTGCTGCCTATCCCCTTGCCACCATCCCTGGAGCCATATTCAGTGTATGGCATAATATCAGCGGATCCTTCGTGGCGCGTCTTTATGCAAGGAGGGAGCGCAAACTGGTGGTGTTCGATCTGGACGGCACCTTACTTAATACGATAGATGACCTCAGCGAGGCTGTTAACCACGCTATGCAACTGCGCGGATTCCCCCTGCACACACACGACGAATACATGATGATGGTGGGTAACGGAGTTCGCAACCTGGTGAAACGTGCGTTACCCGACAACTACAAGGAGGATGATAATATGGTGAACGATGTTCTGAAGGATTTCAAGGCTTACTACACAGACCATATAGACGAGCACACACAGCCCTATGCAGGAATGCAGGAGTTACTGAATCAGCTGCATAAAGATGGCGTGCTAATGGCTGTGGCCTCGAACAAGTTTCAGGAGGGAACAGAACGTCTCATAAAGAAGTTCTTCCCTAACATCCCCTTCGTAGCGATTCTGGGCAACCGACCCGGTTTCCCCCTAAAACCCAACCCTGAGATTGTGCAGGAGGTATTGCAGAAGACTGGCGTGCGGAAGGAGAATGCCCTGATGGTGGGCGACTCGCAGACAGACATGCAGACAGCCCAGAATAGCGGCATCCGTGCCATTGCCGTCAGCTGGGGCTATCGTCCCATGAAAGGCATCGATGGCCTTACGGTTGTGGATTCTGCTGAAGAGATTTTGAATTTAATAAAGAATTAATCAAATAATAGCCAAGACCATGAAACAGAAAGGTTTAAGACTACAGGAAGAGGCCATGCGCTGCCTTCTATGTAAAGACGCTCCATGCAGCAAGGGATGTAAGAACGGTGACCCCGCTCGTGCCATCAGAGCCATCCGCTTTGGCAACGAGAAATGGGCTGGCCAATGGATTGCAAAATGTTCTGCAGAGGAACTGGAGGCAGCAGAGAAGGCCTGTATCCATTACGACCGTCCCATACGAATATGCGAGATAGCTCAAACGCTGTGTTTCGATTCCGCATCAACAAACAATGCAATGCCCTCTCTCGCTATCGACTTCTGCGGCATACATTGCGAGAACCCTTTCTTCCTGGCTTCGTCAGCCATCTGCACCAACTACGAGATGGTAGCGCGAGCCTTTGACATGGGATGGGCTGGTGTCTTCTACAAGACCATCTGCCTGCAAGACATCAGAGAGGTTTCGCCCCGCTTTGATGCAGTTCATGATGTTGGCGGGCACGGTAACTTCTATGCTTTCCGCAACATGGAGCAGCTGAGCGAAAACCCCGTGGAAGTAGATTTCGATATCCTGAAGCGACTGAAGAAAAACTACCCGACGAAGGTTGTCATAGCTTCTATCATGGGACAGAACGAAGAAGACTGGATTCAGCTGGCCAAGATGGCAGAGGAAGCCGGTTGCGATGCTGTAGAACTGAACTATTCCTGCCCCCAGATGCGTCAGACGGGTATGGGCTCCGATGTGGGTCAAGACCCCGAATTGGTAACCTTCTTCACGGCTTATGTTAAGCGTAGCGTGAATATTCCCGTCATTCCTAAGATGACACCCAACATAGCTCACATCTCAGAACCTGCCATGGGAGCCTATTTTGCTGGGGCAGATGCCATATCTGCCATCAACACCATCAAAAGCGTAACGATGGGCGAAGGCTCCGAAGTGAGTGGTTGTCAGACAGGTTCAGGACTTTCGGGTCGAGCCGTCAAGCCCATAGCCCTTCGTCATATCCTGGCAATGGTGAAGAATCCCATTATGAAGAATATCCAGTACAGCGGTATAGGTGGCATCGAGACATGGCGCGACGCGTTAGAGTTTATTCAGTTGGGCTGTAACAACGTACAGGTCTGCACAGCCGTTATGCAATATGGCTATCGTATCATTGATGACCTGACACTTGGTCTTCAGCGTTATATGACCAAGTGTGGTGTTACCGAGCTACAGCAATTAGTAGGTGAGCAACTGCCATCGTTCACTCCCCCCAGCCATTTGGATCGCGCAACCATTGTATATCCAAAGTTCAATTATGATTCATGTATAGGTTGTGGCCGCTGTGCT
>DLBF01000080.1 GCA_002494215.1 Prevotellaceae bacterium UBA7028 | reverse complement strand
AACGACTTCTTCCAGCAGCTCAAGCCCTGGTGCCCTGCTTGCAAGTAATTGTAAAAATAAAGCCCTCAGGAATGAGGGCTTTATTTTTACATATAATATAATATATTTTACTTTCCTTCGTTGGCTATCTGCTCGTCAACAGCCTTGATTTTCTGAGCCAGCAGAGAGAGTTCGTCGCGTAGCTTCTCAACCTTCTTCTTCATGCTATCAACCAGTGAGTTGCCCTTCTTGCTGTTGCTGCTGAGGAAGCCCAGGTTGTTCTCGTAGGTATTCAGCTCGTCGCGCATACGCTCATAGGCACGCATCATGCGCTGGCGCTCATTGCTGAGGCTACCGCCTTCCTTCTCGATCTTCTGAGCCAGGTTGTTGCGGAAGTTATTCAAGTGACGCTTAGCGTGAGAAGCGCTCAGGGCACCGTAGATCTTATCGCAAACCTCGCGATATTCCTTATAGAGGCGGTCCTTGTCGCGGAAGGGAACGTGTCCAACTTCGTTCCACTTCTTCTGCAGTTCTTTCACCTCCTGAATAATTTCCTCGCCTTCCTTGGCCGCCAGTTCCTTCAGGCGCTCTATGATGTTCTGCTTCTCCTCCTTATTGGCATTCTGCTCATCGCGGACACCTGCTGTTGCCTGCTGACGAGCCTCGAAGAACTGGTCGCAAGCGCCAACGAAGCGCTTCCAGAGTTCCTCTGAATACTTGTGGGGCACATTGCCGATCTCCTTCCACTGCTTCTGCAATCTGATAAGGATATCGCCAGTGCTGCGCCATTCTGTGCTGTCCTTCAGGGATTCTGCCTTCTCAACCAGCTCCTTCTTCTTGGCCAGATTCTCGTTCAGGCTTTCCTTGAGGGCCTGGAAGAACTGAGCCTTCTTCTCGAAGAATGCGTCGCATCCCTTGCGGAAGCGCTCGAAGATAGCTGTATTCATCTTTTGGGGTGCAAAGCCGATGGTCTTCCAAGTAGCCTGCATCTCAATAATCTTCTTGGTCATCTCGTCCCAGTCGGAAGAGGTCTTCAAATCATCTGTTGAGATAGCCTCTATCTGTTCGCACAAGGCGGTCTTCTGGTTTAGGTTCTCCTCCTCCTTGGCCTTGCGAGCCTCGAAGAAGTCCTGATGACGCTTGTATATTGCTGTGGTGGCAGTCTTGAAGCGGTTCCAAATCTCCTCGCGGAGTTCACGGGCAACGGGACCTGTCTCTTTCCATTCCTGATTCAGTATCAGCATCTGGTTGTAGGCTGCTACCACCTCGGGAGCCTCTATCAGTGCCTCAGCTTCTTCGCACAGACGTGTCTTGGTCTCCAGGTTCTTGCGGAAGTCGTAGTCGCGCAACTCGTGTCCTAACTTCAGCAAATCATAGAACTGCTCAACGTATAGCTGGTAGTTCTTCCACAATTCTGTGGCACGCTCAGCAGGCACCTGCTTAATCTCTTTCCATTCGGCCTGCAGAGCCTTGAACTCGTCAAAGGCGCTGTTTGCTTCCTCTGGTGTGGAGGCCAATTGTTGTATGCGGTCCAGAATCTCCAGTTTTCTCTTCAGGTTTTCTGCCTTCTGGCGTTCCAGTTCCTCTTGTGCGGCAGCTCTGCGGTCGCGAATCAACTGCATGGATGCGCGGAACTCGGGTTCCAGAGGATCTATCTGCGGTTCGAACTTCTCGGGTTCGCCACCGCCTTCTATAAAGGCATTGCGTGCCTCTTGTATGTCGTTGTTGTGAAACTTGTAGAAGAGTTGTTTCAGCAAGTCAAGTTCTTGCTTCTCTGCCAGTTCCTCGCTCTGGGCGATTTCCTTTACGCGATTAACAACCTCCTCTTTGGTGGTGTAAACAGGTGCAGCAGGTGTTGCGGGTTCTGCAGGTGCTGCATTCATCTCTGTGATCTCAGAAGACTGCTCTGTGGCAGTAGTTACATTAGTCTCTAAAGAGTCCATCATTTAAAGTTTTTAGTATTATCTACCCCGATTCTTCGGAGTTGCAAAACACAAAATAAGGTAAAATATCCCTTATAACCTAATAAAAAAAGCTTTTTTTTGAGAAAAAGTGAATTAAATCCACGTTTTCCGTTTAAAATACCACCAGAATAGTACTGTAACGCCAATAGAGAGTATTACAGCAAAGGGGAATCCCCACCAAGCGTGTTCCATACCGTTGATAAGGTTCATACCGAACAAGCTGGCTATCAACGTGGGGAACATCAGGATAATGCTGATACTCGTGAGCACCTTCATGACGCTACTTACATTATTGTTAATAATACTGGCGTATGTGTCCATCGTAGAGTCCAGGATGTTGGTGTAGATGTTACAGGTCTCGCGGGCCTGACTCATCTCGATGTTGACGTCCTCGATCATATCGGCATCCAACTCGTCAACGGGTAGTTTGAACTTCAGCTTTGACAGCAGGTTCTCGTTGCCTCTGATAGAAGTTACAAAGTAGGTCAAACTGTCCTGAAGGCGGCTCAGTGATATAATGTCTGTGTTATTGATGTTGTGGTCAAGGTTCCTCTTGGCCTTGTCTATGAGCAAGCTAATCTGCTTCAGGCGCTTCAGATACCAAACCGCGCTGCACAGGAAGAGGCGGAATATCATATCCACCGAGTCGGTGAATCCCAAACCGCGCTTCTGTTGATAGCTCACGAAGTCTATCATCATATTAGTTTCGAAGTTGCACACCGTAATCAGCACATCGCCCTTCATGATGATACCCAGGGGGATAGTGGTGTAGGGGGTACGGCTTTTCATCTCCTTAACGTAGGGGATACGCAGGATGATAAGTACCCAACCCTCGTCTATATCGTAACGGGCACGCTCGTCGGTATCGGCGATATCGGAAACATAATAATCGGGGATTCCTAATTTCTTTTCCAGGAAGTCAATGTCTTCCTGTGTTGGGCATGTAACCTGAACCCAGCAGTTGGGTTCCCATTTGTCGATGGTACGCAGACCATTCGTAGTGTTCCAGTATGTTTGCATCTTTCAGTACTCTGGCTTAAAAGGGTCCATAACAGTGTTGCCTGCCCGGAGTTCCTTTTGATGCTCCTGGGCGGCTACAAATTCATATTCTCCGCGTGATAATCGTCCATTTTATCTGTTTGTTAAATGCTTTTTGTTGTTTGTGGCTGCAAAGGTATGAAAAATCATTGAACATTGAGCATTGAACATTGAACATTTTTTTTGAAAATAATTTGTTCGGCTCTTTTTTTTCGTTATTTCGTTGTTTCGATATACCGTTATTTCGGTTTAATTTTCAACTTTCAACTCTACACTGACCCGTCGGGTCAAGTCAATAAACTCTGCTACGCTTAATTGTTCTGGTCGTTTGTTGAATATCTCGTCTTGCAGGAAGGCAGTATGATCCAATGCAGGGAGGCCTGCCTTGGCACGTTCAGCATCCAGCTCGCCCAAGAGCGGACGGATATTGTTGCGCAGCGTCTTGCGTCGTTGGTTGAAGGTGGTCTTCACCACACGCTTGAAGAGACGTTCGTCGCAGCCCAGATCCTGCGTGGTGTTCCTGGTCATACGGATAACGGCACTCTTGACCTTTGGGGGTGGGTTGAAGACATGCTCGTGAACGGTAAACAGGTATTCTACATTATACCAGGCCTGTATCAGCACACTCAGGATGCCGTATGTCTTATTGCCGGGTGCTGCTGTGATGCGCTCTGCCACCTCTTTCTGTATCATGCCCGTACAGCAGGGAATCAGATCCTTGTACTCCAGCATCTTGAAGAATATCTGGCTGGATATATTATAAGGGTAGTTGCCTGTCAGCACAAAGGGTTTTCCCTCGAAGGTGCGTTCCAAGTGCATCTTCAGGAAGTCGTCCTCTATGATATTTTCCTCCAGCGAGGGGAAATGCTGACGCAGGTAAGCCACAGACTCAAAGTCAATCTCCACCACCTTCACCTGTCGGGGCTTCTCCACCAGGAACTGAGTCATCACTCCCATGCCCGGTCCAACCTCCAGGACGGGTATGTCAGGGCATGCGTCAACGGTGTCGGCAATATCCTTGGCAATGCTTAAATCAGTCAAAAAATGCTGTCCAAGAAACTTTTTTGGCTTAACAAGTCTCATACGTGCTGATATTTTTGTATTTTTGTGCTGCAAAGTTACGATTAAGCGAGTGATTTTACAAATAAATTTGTGGAAATCCGAGCGAGAGTAAGTTGGAGATGAAGTTTCAAAGTTACGATAATAATTCATAATTCACAATTCATAATTCATAATTAGGAAGGTGAAAAAGGTATTTTCCTCAACGGGTAAGATTGTTCTTCCTTTGCTTTTGGCCGCTGCAATACTATGGTGGATGTATCGTGGGTTCCACTGGGACGATGTCAAACGAGCCTTCGCGAGCGATATGTCCTGGTCTTGGATGCTACTCAGTTTCCCTTTTGGCATTATGGCTCAGGTATTCCGTGCCTTACGTTGGAGGCAGGCCTTAGCTCCCTTGGGCGAGAAGCCCCGACTGCACACCTGCATTAATGCAGTTTTCATCTCCTATGCCAGCAGCCTGGCGATACCCCGTGTGGGTGAGATGTTGCGTTGTGGCATTCTCAGACGTTGGGAAAGAACCAATTTCAGTAAAGGTGTAGGCACTGTGGTTGCCGAGCGAGTTATCGACAGTACCTTGGTAATGCTCTTGGCACTCATCACGGCAGCCTGTCAGATTCCGGTCTTCATGAATTTCTTTACCAAGACGGGCGTTTCCCTGCGTGGCTTCCTGGGCACGTTTACTACTACGGGCTATCTGGTAACGATACTCTCTGGCATCCTTATTCTCTGCACGGTAGCTTTGTTGGTATGGCGACTGAACTTCTTCTCTCGCACCCGAGCTGTGCTGACCGACCTGAAGGATGGTCTCTTCTCTGTTCGTTATGTCCAGAATCCTGTCTTGTTCCTATTAAACTCATTAGGCATCTGGGTAAGCTATTATCTGCATTTCTATCTCACCTTCTATTGTTTCCAATATACGGCTTCGTTGGGTGCTATGGCAGCGCTTGTAGCCTTTGTGGTAGGTTGCTTCGCGGTACTGGTTCCTACGCCTAACGGTTTGGGCCCTTGGCATTTTGCTGTCAAGACCGTATTGGTATTGTACGGAGTGAATCAGATGGATGGTGCCATGTTTGTCTTGGTGGTTCATACCATCCAAACCCTTCTGGTAGTAGCCTTGGGTCTTTATGGTGCTGCCGCTCTTTCGCTGACGAAAAAGGTATCCTCCCAACCCACAAAGTGATGCAGAAGTTCGTCGAATTTTACAACAGGGTTTATTATTCAGTTTATTGTATATGCTGTTTTTGGGATCGTAATGTTTTCGGAAAGATAACGGAATGTCTTATTTGTCGTCCGTTATATAGGTTGGACTTTACGAAAAGAAGACTGAAGAAATACGGCTGGGACACTTACAAAAAATGGATTGGTGCGATTAATAGTACGACAGGAAACCTATCCTCGCCTATTTGTCAGTATTTCTGTAGCGGTGCGATGGCTGCAATTTTCATATTTACTTTTTTAACATTCATACAATTCCTTGTCGGTATATGCGGTTCTGAAGCCAAATGGTTTTTCCACAATCACTTTGGTAAAATACTTATTGTTCTCGCTGGGTTAGATTACCTGTTGGCGTGGAAACTTTCCTGGAAGAACGGCCGTGACCAAAAGTACTTCGCCAAATTCCAGAAAGAAAGTCGCAAAAAGCGAGTCGTGTGGAATGTGGGTGTTTTACTTTATAGCATCTTTATCCTCGTTGCATGGATATGGACTTTGACTTTAACATAGCAGGTAAATTGTAATATTCTACTGTATTGTACTGAATAAGTTGACA
>DLBF01000186.1 GCA_002494215.1 Prevotellaceae bacterium UBA7028 | reverse complement strand
TCTTGTACTACAATTTCTGTCTATGTAAATAAGTCAAAGAACTTTTAAATTAAGCGCATTCAAGCCTGCCCACCTTAGTGAGGTGGTTCATTCCTCGTTTGCGGTTGCAAAGGTACGACGAGTTTTAAAACCTCGCAATACTTCACATTCTTTTTTTACTAGTTTCGCCATTATTTTTTTATCGCACCTTATTTAATTACGCGCGCGTGAGAGAAAAACGAAAAGACTATCATTTTTGAGAGTAATAAAAAGTTTTATTATATCTTTGCAGAAACTAAATTTCAAACCCTCAAAAACTGAAAAGACATGATTACATTATTGCAAGCCGAAGAGGTTGTAGGAAAAACAACAGGAGTAATTAAAGCTGTATCGGATGGAAATTTCGACACATTACTGAACAAGTTAATCTCGTTGGGTGTAGATGCCGGCAAGAGTATTCTATTAGCTGTTGTCATATATATAGCTGGAAGGTTTATAATTAACCTTATTAACAGGCTGGTGAGACAGATGCTGGAACGTAAGAATGTTGACGCTACCATTCAATCCTTCCTGAAAAGTTTTGTAAGTATCCTTCTGAACCTCCTGCTTGTTATCACAGTAGTAAGCGCCTTGGGTATCAACACCACGTCATTTGCCGCCTTGCTGGCATCGTTTGGCGTAGCTGCAGGTATGGCGCTGAGTGGTAATTTGCAGAATCTGGCTGGCGGATTGATTATATTGTTATTTAAGCCCTTTAAGGTTGGCGACATGATTGAAGCGCAAGGAGTCCTTGGAATCGTGAAGGAGATTCAGATTATTCACACTATTCTTCAGACGCCCGACAATAAAGAAATTTTCGTCCCCAACGGTTCTCTGAGTAGCGGAAGCATAACTAATTATAGCAAGATGGACACCAGACGTGTAGATTTTACCGTCAGCGTTGAATATGGAACAGATGTTGAGAAGGTGACGAATGCGCTTAGGGGCATTGCCGATGCCGACAGCCGTGTCCTAAAAGACCCGCAGGCTTTCATTGCCCTCAGTGGATTGGCAGACAGCAGCGTCAACTTCACTTTCAGAGTGTGGGTTAAGGGAACCGATTATTGGCCCGTGTACTTTAATCTGAACAAACAGATTTATGAGGAATTCAACCGTCAAGACATAAAATTCCCCTTCCCACAGTTGCAGATTCATCAATAAAAGCAAAACAAAAAGCTTCTTTTTTAGAAAATCATTTGCGTTGTACAACATTTATAATTATCTTTGCAATCAAGAAACCTATACATAATTATTAATTAAACAACACTAAAAATGGAACAGCAAAAAGTTGACATGTTCATGATGATGAACAACAAGTTCTTTCCCGAGTCACAAATCCCCTTCATCCGTGAGCGTCTGCTTGCTGCTGATGACAATAAGGCAAACATGCTTCATGCCATACAGTTTAAAGATCCCGTGATATCACTTATTCTTAGCCTTTTAATTGGCGGATGGGGCATCGACCGTTTCTATATAGGTGACACAGGACTGGGCATTGGCAAACTGGTTACTTGTGGTGGCTTTGGAATTTGGGCTATCATCGACTGGTTCCTAATTATGAATTCTACTCGCGAGAAGAACCTGATACGCCTCATGTCTGTCATCTAAAGGATGAACATTAGCAGAGGACGACTATACCCCCTACTTCTATTATTAACAGCATGCGGCTATATATGGCTGTATGTTAGTAATGACAGCAGTAGGGGTTTTAGTTGGAATGGATGTCTGACAAGATATCTTTTTCACATTCCATGCCCATCGTGTGGAACAACGCGAGCTGTGCACGCTGCATTCCATGGCGAGTGGGTGGACTCCCTGTATTATAATCCAATAGGAATTATACTTGCCTGTATGATGGTAGTAATACCCATCTGGATTATAGCGGATACCCTAATAGGATCAGCATCCCTCCTCAAAGCATATCGTCTCATTGAAAGAAAACTGCAAAGTTGGCCATACGCCCTTGCCGGCATATTGGCTATATTGATTAATTGGATATGGAATCTTGTGAAATACACATAAGCGAGCCCTCTGTTCGTATAGAGGATATAATGCCACACGAGGACGAAAAGGAACGCGCCTCTGGATGTTACCTTATGTCGTTGGTAGCCGTGATGATAGGGTTGCCCATGCCCATCATAAACCTTGCTGCTACGGGGTTATTTTACCTTCTGTCAAGAAAAGGTACTTTTTTTGTCAGATGGAACGCCATCCAGGCACTTGTCTCTCAGGTACCCCTATTTATCATGAACAACATTCTATTCTGGTGGACAATCAGAATACTATTCTGCTTTACCGATCTC
The DNA here is from genome assembly GCA_002494215.1 of Prevotellaceae bacterium UBA7028. Next base: position 8,203 of record DLBF01000186.1, on the reverse strand, counting down.
TCCTCTGCCTACATAGCCTATTTTATTACAGTCAATCTTTACAATATCTATGACTTTATAGAGACTGTACGCTCGGCTGTGAACACGCGGAAAGGTCTGGTACACAAATGGTATCTTTATGGAACTATAACCGACAAGATTTGCAGAAGATGAAAAAGATACTCAAGGAATCCGCCATATCAGCCCTGCTGTTCTTCAGCATCTTATATGTTACCTTACAGGTTGACTGGATGAAGGTCTTCCAGTTACGCCCCACCATTGTTGGCGACAAATTGTCTGAATGGGTTTGGGAACTATCGGAATCAAGTCTCTGGAAAGTGAACGACCGTGATGTATGTGAACCCATAGACAGTTTGGTAAAGGAAATGTGCAAAGCAAACAATATCAGCAATACCGATATTCACGTTGTGATAAACAGAGATAATGAGGTAAATGCCTTTGCCACAGTGGGCAACCATCTGATAATAAACACAGCACTTATCAAGAAGATGGAGAACGAATCGCAACTCTGCGCTGTAATCGCCCACGAGATGGCTCACCTCAGGTTAGGCCATATCCAGTCCGCTATACGCCAACAAGCTGCCATAACGGTATTTTTTACATTGATAACAGGTAATGGGCAATCTGAGATGTTGGCAAATATCACCAGCAAGATGATAAGCAACTCCATTACCCGAGCCAAGGAAAATGAAGCGGACGAACAGGGGGCTCGCTATATGCATGCGATGCACCTCGACCCTATGGAGATGGCGAATACGCTCGAAACGTTTGAGAGCTACGGCATACTATCCTACCTCATGGATCATGCCGACAGCAAGAAACGTGCTGAACACATTCGTAATATGCACTTTTCCAACAACGGGCCATATCGTAAGATTCTGTCCCAAGAAACGTGGGACAAACTCAAACAATCTTGTCAATAACAAAAAAAAGATAGGGCTGCGGGCCCTATCTTTTCAGTTTAGAGAAATCAACCTTGCTGGCACCATTTTCATCGCAGATAAGATTCTTGCACTCGCCAGTGACTGTACCTTTACCAGCACCGTTCATCTCTACGCGAAGAGCCTGACAGAAAACATTGGCATCAACATCGCCAGCTCCGTTCATTTCAATTTCGATATTCTCTTTTGCCGAAACCATTGCAAGATTGCACCTCGATGCACCATTTCCTTCCAAATTCAATTCACCAACGGATAGGGTATCTATAACCAAATTGCAAGCTCCAGTCAATTCTATTGCTAAGGTTCCAGGCATGTCTATATTGCCTTGCAATTTCACTTTACCACCTCCAGATAGCTCTACATCCGTTAAGTATGGTGCCGAGACGTAGAGTATGATGCCTGGGGTAATATTGTTGATTTTATGGTTGGGGTCTTTAAGCTTTGTCTTCAGCTCATCTTTTCTGACCTCAAACTTGTATGCATCCATACATTTTTCGTTGGCACGGACACGAACAGAACAGATACTGTCCTGAGAGTAGACAACGCAGACAAGTCCCTCCGCTTCTATAGTACTGAAGGCAGGAAGATCCAAGTCCTTCTCAACTATCTTTCCCCACTTCACGGTGTCTTCGTGCTCAAACTCAAGCGTGTGGTTAAGAGCTGCTGTTGCCAGTTTGTTTACCGCGTCAGTACAACTGGAGAAGATAATAGAAAGTGCTACTAACAGCACAATCGGAGAAAGGATAAAACGTGCTTTCATAATAATTTCCTATTTGGTTGTTTTACTTATTATACGGAATAATCTCTTCTAAGGTAATGCCTAACGCCTTCATAGCACGGAAGAACTCCGGCACCTGCTCCTCAAAGAACTCCTTCCGCCTGATTCTCAGGACGGATTCACGGGCACCCTCATTGACAAAGTTTCCCAATCCGCGACGCGTTGCAACCACATCCTGATTCTGCAACCACTCGAAAGAGCGAGCCACGGTGTTGACATTCACCTCTACCTCAGCCGCAAACTCGCGCACCGACGGCAGCTTTTCATTCTCGCGGTATTTCCCGGCGAGGATGCTATCGCAGATGCTTTCCGCTATCTGCAGATATATCGGTTTCTGATCCTTAAAGTTCATAATATAAGGTTTATTGTGGATATAATATTAAGGATTTCTACGTGTTGTAATCTGAGCCCGGCAGTACAGGCGGTAAGTCAGATACCATACACCTGCGTAAAGCAATACGGCAAAGAGATTCAGGCTGACAAAAAATACAGTACGGGGCACACATCCTACCCAGTCCCACAGTTTCATCATCAACGCGGGTGACATACAATGTCCGATGAAGAGGACTAACAGGGCAAAGGCGTTCTGGAACACAAAGTAGAACAGCAATGTCCAGGGGATGTTGTACTTGTACTTCCAGGCATTCACCAGGCAGTAGGTCCTGATGTAGCAGGCACCCAATATGCCGAGAAAGAGCAACATGCCAAAGTTCTCATATATGAAGATACCGGTTCCCCGCAGTTCACCGAAATCAACAAACAGCTTATAGGAAATAGAATTGATCTCAGCATTCGGAAGAGCCAGGCGGAAGAGCGCGTGCAGCAGATCCGAGAAGAGAATACCAGCGGTATAAACCACGTTCACACCTATCACAATAACCACAACATGCCAGAGGAAGCGCTCCAGATTAGTAGCAGGAAGCGTCAGCTCATTGATACGTCCCTGCCTGGTAATCAGGTTATGGAACATATATCCTGACGTGATGACGAAATAAGCGCCGCCCAGGAAGATGTCGAACAAACATAAAAAGAAAACATCATCCACCGTCTCCGTAGCAAAGAAACTGCTGTCCGTCAGCATATTGTACAGATAGTACAGCACCACCGGCATGCAGATGAGAGCCACCATAAGGAGTGCGGAGCGTGTATAGAACTTGCTGTTGACCGTCAGGTCCCAGCGGGCCACATTCATGAATCTGTTAAAATCAAATGCCTTCATATCTTAGTCCTCCACTTTCTTGTTCGTTAATGTCTCAATGAATAGTTTCTCCAGGTCAATGGGCTCATCCTTCTCAACTAAGGGAGCATCCAGCAGCACCTTATTAGTCTCAATGATGCACACATGATCCAGCATACGCTCCACATCATGCACCTGATGGGTAGAGATGATAATCGTCTTATCCTCCCTCATACCCTCAATCACCACCTTGCGGAACTGACTCTTGGACAGAATATCCAACCCGTTCGTCGGCTCATCCATCAGCAGGTAATCCGTATCCGTGGCCAGGGCAATACACATATACACCTTCTTCTTCTGTCCCATGGACAACGCACCCAGGTCAATGTCCAAAGGCATGCCAAAGCCCTTCAGGCAACGCGCCAGCAGTTCGTCAGAGAATCTGGGATAGAAAGGTTTCAGACTTTCCACATACTTTCTCAGGCTGATGCGTGGCAAATCATACTCCTCGGGGACGATAAACATCTCCTGCAGCACCTCGGGCCTGCGCTGCGAGGAAAGTATGCCGTCAACTCGCACCTCCCCCTGCTTAGGACGTAACAGACCCATTATCAGGTACAGTAAGGTACTCTTGCCAGTACCGTTCTTGCCAAGCAAGCCATATACGCCGCCTTTCTTGAACTGAAGGCTGAAATCTTGTAATACATTGTGGTACTTATTGTACCCGAATGTGACATTATTTACCTCTATCATAGTGTAATAGTTGAATAGTACACTGCAAAAGTATGACAAAGAAAAATACCCGCCAAGAACTGGCAGGTATTTTAACATAATTTTAACAGTTTATACCTTTAAGAAGCTAAAGGTAATTTCAAATTTCAAAATTTATAAATTCAAAAAAAGCTAAAGTCTAAAGTCTAGCGCCTAAAATCTCTTCTTTATGAACATAGATGCCACCACCGTCATGAGGGGACTCAGATAACAGAAGAAGCAGAAGGGAGCGTATAATAACGTAGAGACACCCAGAACCGAGCTCTGCGTCATACCGCACGTATTCCACGGAATCAGGACCGAAGTGACCGTAGCGCTATCCTCGCAGGTACGGCTCAGCAGGCGCGGCTCCAGGCCGTAGCGCTTATAGGTAGGCCCGTACATAGTAGCAGAGAGAATGATAGACAGATACTGGTCGGCAGCCACCACATTCAGGAACACACCCGTGAAGGCCGTTGTCGCCACCAGGGATACCACCCCCTTTACCAGACGGATCAGCGCCTTCATGATAGTCTCCAGCATACCCGTAGCCGTCATGGCCGCCCCGAAGAGCATGGCGCAGATAATCAGCCAGATGGTTCCCAGCATGCCCGCCATACCGCGTGTTGCCACCAGTTCATTCAGCTCGGGCACCCCCGTATCCAGGTTCGTGGAGCCGTACACCACTATCAGGGCCCCGCGCAACCGTTGCGAGAAGCCCTCCAGGTCAGTCCCCGCTATCTCGTCCAGCAAGGCTCCCTGCATGAAAGTAGCCGTCAGCGCTCCCATCAGGGCAGCCAGGAAGAGCACCACCATCGAGGGCAGCCGCATGGCTATAAGGATACCCGTAAGAACAGGAACAACGAGCAGCCAGGGCGAGATGAAGAAAGTCTGCTGCAAGGCGCCAGCCACCACCTGCGCATGTTCCGTCTGGGCAGGAGCATGTCCCCACCCTTCAAAGCCGAAGATAGCAAGCGTTATCAGGAACGTGGGAACCGTAGTGTACAGCATATAGCGGATATGCGTAAAGAGCGGCGTCCCCGACGTACTGCTGGCCAGCACCGTGGTATCCGACAGGGGCGATATCTTATCGCCGAAGTATGCCCCCGAGATAATGGCACCTGCCGTCCACGCCTCGTCAAACCCAATGGCCTGACCTATTCCCATCAGGGCGATACCTATGGTAGCAATGGTAGTCCATGACGAGCCGGTTATCACACTCACCAAGGCACAGATGATACAGGCCGATACCAGGAACCACTGGGGCGACATCATCTGCATACCATAATATATAAGGGTAGGAACGATGCCGCCCACCATCCACGCTCCGCCCAGGGCGCCTATCAGCAACAGAATGATAACCGCTCCGCTGATACTCCCCATCTTATCCGAGAGCGCCTGCTCGAACCCCGCCCACGTAGTGGTCTTCTGCCACAAGCCTATGCTCAGGCAGACGGCCGTTGCCACGATGAGCGAAATCTGCGAGGCACCGGAGAGCGTCTCGTCGCCAAATATCGAGACCACAATAGAAATGAGTGCCACCAGGATTACCAGTGGCACACATGCTATGATGAGTTTAGACTTCAATTCAAATTTCAAAATTCAAATTTCAAAATTGACAAACGCCTAAAGTCTCTACGCTGTCATCTTCTTCAGTTTGCCCAGCAAAGAGAACATCAGCAGGGCACTAACCAAACAAAGACCAATCAAGATAGCCCAGTTGTACATCAGAGGGATCTTGTTCCACAACATAGATGGCAACATGCTGGCATAGTTACCAATGGCAGTAGCCACAAACCAGCCTCCCATCATCAGACCCTTGTATTTTGGAGGAGCCACTTTAGAAACGAAGCTGATACCCATAGGACTGAGCAACAACTCGGCAAAGGTCAGGGTCAGATAGGTAGAAATCAGCCATCCGGGCGAAAGGATGCTCTGCGTCTTGTCACCCAAGTCCATGGGGGAAATCAATCCTGTTGAAGCAAGTGTGATAACACCGAAACCAAGAGCAGCTACAAACATACCCCATGCAATACGTGTAGGAGCACTTATCTCATGACCTTTCTTGGCCAGTCCGTCAAACAATACCATACTGAAGGGAGTCAGGGCAACCACGAAGAAGGGATTGAACTGCTGGAAGTCAGAAGGCTGGGCCATAGTGGGATTGCTCATCATGGAATACAAAGCATAAGCACCTCCCAACAAAGCAACTGTAGCTACCGAGCAGATGGCCTTTGTTTTTCTAACCTTCGACTGAATGGCTGAGAAGCCTGTATATACAGCTACAGCAACAAGGGCAAGGCTAAAGATGTTAAAGCCAAATCGCATAGGACCCTCCACTGTCAGGTTGGTGTACTTCTTGGCAAAGAAAGTAAGAGCCGAACCATTCTGGTGGAATGCCATCCAGAAGAAGATAACAACAAAGAACACCAACAGCAGAGCAACAATTCTGTCTTTTGTCTGCTTGGGAGTCAAAACCTCAACATTGGTATCGCCATTGCTCTGAGCCTGCTTAGCCGTAACGTCAGCATGCTTGAACCATCCCTTGAAGGCAAAATAAATGATGGCAGACATGATAAGAGATATACAAGCCACGCCGAAGCACAGACCATAACCACCTGAAAGGGCTTTCAGATATGCAGGATCTGTATTAGCAGCATCATATACCATATTATATTGTGCCAGATACTGATTGGTAACCCATTTTGCCATAGAGGGGGCAAACATCGCACCAATGTTGATGGCCATATAGAAAAGGCTGAAAGCTGAGTCACGACGGGCAGCGTACTTGGGGTCGTCATAAAGGTTACCTACCAAAACCTGCAGATTACCCTTGAAAAGACCGGTACCAACAGCAACAGCGCCCAGACCTGCCAACATGGTAATCTTGGCTGTTTCCAAATTCTCAACTGGGCAAGCAAGACCGAAATAACCCAGGAACATAACAAGCATACCAATGGTAACGCATCTGCCATATCCAATTTTATCAGACAGGTATCCGCCTGCCAAGGGAAGGAAATAAACAGCTGCCAGGAAGATGGCGTTCACCTGTCCTGCTGTTGCTTCATCCCATCCAAACTTTGCCTGCATGAACAGCGTAAAAATAGCAAGCATTGTGTAGTAGCCAAAACGTTCTCCCGTATTGGCTAGAGCCAAGGCATATAAGCCTTTTGGTTGACCTTCAAACATTTCGAATATTGATTTAGATTAAGTATTTGACTGCAAAAGTATAAAATAATTATGAATTATGAATTATGAATTATGAATTAATCGTAATTTTGCACCCCAAAAAGATTGAAGATGAAAGGATTAACACCCAGGATTTTCGGTTGCCTGAAGAATTACAACCGCGAGACATTCATGAAAGACCTGATGGCCGGTCTTATAGTAGGTATTGTGGCATTGCCCCTGGCTATTGCCTTCGGAATCGCCTCAGGCGTCACCCCCGAGAAAGGTATCATCACAGCCATTGTGGCAGGTTTCATCATCTCCGTCCTGGGCGGAACCAAGGTGCAGATCGGCGGCCCTACGGGAGCCTTCATCGTCATCATCTACGGCATAGTCAATAATCCCGAGTACGGCCTGCAGGGCCTGCTCATCGCCACCATGCTGGCCGGCGTGATACTCATCGCCTTAGGCGCCTTCCGCCTGGGAGCCGTCATCAAGTTCATCCCCTACCCCATCATCATCGGCTTCACGGCCGGTATCGCCGCCACCATCTTCACCACCCAGATGGGCGATGTGCTGGGTCTTACCCAGGAGGCGGTAAGCAATACGGGCGAGGTCATCCGCATCCCCCTGAAGACACCCGGCGACTTCATCGGCAAGTGGCTCTGCTACTTCCGCAACATACACACCTTCAACCCCTGGAACTTCGTGGTTGCCCTGGGCAGCCTGCTCATCATCATATTCTCGCCCATGGCCCTGAAGCGTGTGCCCGTCCTGAACAAGATTCCCGGCTCGCTCTACGGCATCCTCCTCGGAACCGCCGCCGTGCTGATCCTGAAGAACCAGTTCGGCATCACGGGCATAGACACCATCGGCGACCGCTTCCACATCCAGGCCCAGTTGCCTGAGATGGTAGTTCCCACCATCACCTTCGAGCTGGTACAGACCCTTATGCCCGTAGCCTTCACCATTGCCATCCTGGGCGCTATCGAGAGTCTGCTCTCCGCTACCGTTGCCGACGGCGTCATCTCCGACAAGCACGATTCCAACATGGAGCTTGTGGCGCAGGGCGTGGCCAATCTGGTAACCCCCATCTTCGGCGGTATCCCTGCCACAGGAGCCATCGCACGTACCATGACCAACATCAACAATGGCGGCCGCACCCCCGTGGCCGGTATCATACATGCCATTGTGCTGCTGCTCATCCTGCTGGTACTGATGCCCTTTGCCGAGTACATTCCTATGGCAGCCCTGGCAGCCGTACTGGTGATTGTCAGCTACAACATGAGCGGCTGGCGTACCTTCAAGGGCCTGCTCAAGAATCCCAAGAGTGATGTTACCGTCCTGCTGGTCACCTTCTTCCTGACCGTCATCTTCGACCTCACCATC
>DLBF01000135.1 GCA_002494215.1 Prevotellaceae bacterium UBA7028 | reverse complement strand
AGGGCGTCATCACCAGAGATGACATCGAAGTCGCGCGGCTTATTCTTGATAATCTCGTCGACCTGTTCGAGATTGCCACTGGCTTCCTTGATGGCAACGATGTTCTGGCAGTCACGTGCCAGACGGACAGTTGTGGCAGCCTGCATATTGACGCCAGTACGTCCTGGAACATTATACAGCACAATGGGCAGACGGGTGGCAGCTGAGATGGCTTTGAAATGCTGATAGAGACCTTCTTGCGATGGTTTGTTGTAATATGGGCAGATGCTAAGCACGCCGTCGATGCCTCGGAAATCACCATTCTTGAGTTCATCGACCACCGCAGCAGTATTATAGCCTCCGCAACCCATCAGAATGGGCACTCGGCCCTGCACATAATCGACAATGGTATCCTTAATCTTTAGCTTTTCAGCAGCAGTGAGGGTTGGTGTCTCACCTGTAGTAGCGAGGATGCAGAAGAAGTCGGCACCATTATTGAGTTGATAGTCAAGCAGGCGTATGAGCGATTCGTAATCCACCGAACCATCCTCGTTGAAGGGTGTTATCAGGGCGATTCCAAGGCCCTTGAAGATATTATTTACCATACAGTCTAATTTCTAAACGGCTGCAAAGTTAGCAAGAATAAATGAAAAAATCGCAGAAATCTGCGATTTTTTCACTCACTCTGTTTTAAAGAGGTCTTTTATGCCACCAATAGACCCCAGCAGGTTGGTGGCCTCGTAGGGCAGATAGACGGTCTTGGTCTTGTCGCCCTCTGCGAGTTCCTGCATCATCTGTATGTACTTCTGTGCCAACAGATAGTTGGCAGGATTAGTCGACTTACCGACTGCCTCGGTAATGAGTTCGATGGCCTTCGCCTCAGCCTCAGCCACACGGATACGTGCTTGGGCCTGACCTTCAGCCTGGAGGATAGCTTCCTGCTTGGCGGCTTCAGCCTTGTTGACAATAGCCGTCTTCTCTCCCTCTGAAGCCAGGATCTCAGCAGCCTTTTGGCCTTCGGATGTCAAAATCTGAGCGCGTTTGTTGCGCTCTGCCTGCATCTGTTTTTCCATCGCCGTCAGCACCGAGTCTGGCGGAGTAATATCCTGAAGTTCAACACGATTCACCTTGACACCCCATTTGTCGGTAGCATCGTCGAGTACGGCAGAGAGTTTCTTATTGATGGTATCGCGCGAGGTGAGCGTCTCGTCGAGTTCCAGCTCGCCGATAATGTTACGCAGTGTGGTCTGAGTAAGCTTCTCGATGGCGTTAGGCAGGTTGTTAATCTCGTAAGCAGCCTTGAAGGGATCCATAATCTGGAAATACAGCAGGGCATTAATCTCCATCTGGATATTATCCTTGGTGATAACGTTCTGCTTGGGGAAATCGTATACCTGCTCGCGCAAGTCGATGCTGTTGGTATAGACATAGCGTCCGTTCTTCAGGGCAACAATATTCTTACCATTATCCACGAAGGGGATGATAAGATTGATACCTGGTTTCAGGGTAGCGTGATAACGTCCCAGACGCTCAATAATCTTGGTTTCCGACTGAGGGATAATCACCAGTGCTTTCTTTGCAAACAAGATAACCAGCAATGCGATGGCTATCAGAAAAATACTAATAACGCTCATAATGTTGTGTTTTTATTTAATTAATTGGTTTTTTCTACTGTTATAATGATGCTCTCTCTGCCCACTACACGTACACGGGCACCTTGTGGAATGTTTTCCTCGCTTGTGCCGACAGCCTTCCAGTTGTCACCACCGATGTCTACGCGTCCAAAGCCGCCAGCCTGAATGGTCTCGCTCACCGTTCCCATTTGGCCAATGAGTGCATCGGCATTACTGGGGCGGACATTCTTACCGCCCTTGTACAGGTAACGTAGGGCGAACGGCCTGACAGTAAAGATACTGATGAGTGTAATCAAGGCAAACACCAGCAACTGCACATAGATGCCTGCAAACGGCGACACTATAGCAGCACCCACAGCTCCAATGGCGAAACAGATAATAAAGAAGTCGCCCGAGGAGAGCTCCAGTATCAGTCCCAGGACGGATATTACGGCCCAAACTTGCCACATATTGGCTGCAAAATACTCTAACATAACCTTATATATTTAAGTTCATAATTCATATTTGCTCTCAAAGTGATAATACAAATTCATCCCATTCGTGTGTCGATCCCTTACGCCCGAAAATCTTCTGATAGAGGCGGCTTCGCGTTGTTGCCACACTTTCCTTGGAGTGAGCAGTCAGGATGGCAATGTCCTTAGGCGATACGCGTACCTTTATTAATAGGCAGACGTGATAATCCTGTTCGCTCATCTTGTAGAGGCTGTACAGTTTCTCTGTGAATCCAGTATAGACGCTGTCCACCGTCTCCATCAACTGCTGCCAATCCACCTCGCTAAGGCTTCTCCCCTCAGCCATCAGGCGTTTCAGCTTCAGGTATATGTCCGAACTGAAGATAGCCGTCTCTGCCTGCTGACGTTTCTCGTTCTCGATGATGGCCATCGTGTTGGCATATCCCAGGCGGGCTTTCTTCTCCTCCAGCTCCAGGCGGAGCATCGAATTCTCATCGCCCATCTTCTTCAGCAGGTTTTCCAACTCAGCAATCTTCTGTTTGTTCTGCTCTATGCGCTGCAGGCTCATAGCCTCCTGCTGCTCTTGTATTGCGTGTACCTTTTCCAGTCGCTGGCGAAGCAGCAGAATCTTCCGACGGCTGTTCTGAACCGTAACGACGAAAAGCGTGATATAGGTAATGCTGCCTATAACAAGCAGGAAAATCTCGCGATGGGTCAATATCATCATCAGCTGTATCATGCTGCAAAATTACACGTAAAAGATATACCCTCCAAGTTTTTTTGTTTGCAATTGTTTGCTTTTATCTTTTTCTGTTCGCAAAAGTTCACAAACCGCCCTTACACGCCCTTCTGAGGGATATTTTCTTCGCAAGGCACATATTCTTTATCCGAGCATAAGGACTCCGCCTGCGCCTGAGCACCTACTGGAGCGCAAGAAGTTGGAGACGTAGTCTCAAAGATACAGCTTATTGTAACAAGGAAGTATGGTAAATGAAAAATGATTTTATTAATTAAAAAAAAATCACACCAAAGCTTAGGGAACAAAACTAAAAAAAGCTAACTTTGCGAGCGCTAACAGGAACCGTCAACATTGGCTGTTGGATATTGGCAAAGAATGCCTAAGGAAAACCACAAAGTGTCCATTTTTGGACAGTGAAGTGTCCGGAAATGGACACTCACTTTTGACGCCAAAACTGATTATCAGCAAGTTACGTTTCTGGCATGATTTTTGCTTGAAATAAAGCGGAATAAAATACACTATAAAAAATATATAAACAATGAAGAAAACTTTTCTTATCGTGCTGTTTGCACTAACCACACTTGCAGGAATGGCGCAGGTGAAGTCCGACCTTAACCTTTGTCTGAGGGACGACGAGACGGGCGAATGGCTCATCGGTCTGTTTAATGATTTTGCGGTCTACGACTGTCAGTTCTGGGACTACGAAAGAGTGGAAAAGAAAGAACTGACACTGAAGATTAAGACGCCCCTTGGCAAAAAAGACAAGAAAACGCTAAAGGCAAAACTGGTACTGAAACAAGGCAAGAAACGACTGGAGGTTGAGCTGAAGAAGAACATCCTGAGCATAGACGGCGTAAAGCATCAGGTATCTGAACTGACCTCGAAACACCTGCCCGACTACCCCAAGAAGGACACTTGCAGTACCTTCAAGGACACTCATTACCAGACGGATACCGTAACCCTCGTTGGCTGGTTGAGGAATATGTCGCAGGAGATGAAGGACAAAGGCAATGGATATACGGTATGGAGTTTCGATGACATTTTCACTGGTAGCGGTGATCAGAAAACCTCTATAGGCAAAATTGACTCGCTGGGACGATTTGTAGTGAAGATTCCTATGATTAACTCTGCCGAGGTATATCTGGATTGGGACAGAAGCACCGTCTGTACCATGTTTGAGCCAGGCGAGACTTACTTCCTGCTCTACGACTTCAAAAACGGGCAGAAAATGTTTATGGGCAAGAACTGTCGTCTGCAGAACGAACTACTGGCACATAAGAACAGAGGATTCCTTGACATACCAGAGAAGATGATGGACGAGAAGACTGCCAATAAATTCTTCGAGAAGATAAAACAAGATGGGGAAAACGCCCTGACCAAATTGCAACAGACAGTTGAGGAGCATCCCACCCTCTCTGACCGCTATATCAACTACAACAAAGGGCAGTTCAATTCCTATGAGGGATATATGATGAATCAGGCAAAGTTCTATGTTAAAAACAGGCGTATTCCTATGCAGGTTCTTAGCACCTTAGGTCTGCAGTTATGGGAGCAACGCGTCCATCCCTACACGCTTTACCGCGATTTCATACGTTTCGCAAGTGATTATATAGATCAGTTTGTTTCATACCGTTATCGCTCATATGCAGATGACGGAAGAACATACTACGACCTCTATACAGAGCAACTATTCGCTCCTATCCTTCGGAAATACAGAGATGCAGGCAAGATAACAATTACGGATAAGGAATTGTCCATCGTTGACCATTATGCTAAAACACACGAAGGTATTGATGAATATGCCGAAATAATATCCCGCAAGGACATTAACAGAATCATTTTCGAGGATGAGAGCCGCCTGTTTAATATCTATCGCATGCAGAATATTATGGATTCCATAGGCTGCGACCAGGATACGCGCGACATCCTCTTTACCCAGCATCTGTATCGCGTAAACTTAGAGGCATACGATACACTAACGAACTGCATGATGCAATTCGTTGAGGAGAATGTGAAGATGCCAGCCGCTAAGGCTTTCATAAAGGCAGAGCAGGAGAAACTTCTGGCCTTGAAACGAAATTCTCTCTCTAATGCTACGAGCATAAAGTCGGCAGAGGATTTGGCAAATATGACGGACGGCGAGAAGATAATGCGTAAGATCTTAGAGCCCTACAAGGGCAAGCTGGTGCTGCTGGATATCTGGGGCACTTGGTGTGGACCTTGCAAGGAGGGACTCTCGCACAGCCAAGAGGAATATGAACGACTGAAGGATTATGATATTGTCTATCTCTACCTGGCTAACAGAAGTAGCGATGAGGCATGGAAAAGCGTTATCAAGAAGTACAATGTGACTGGCGAGAACGTCGTTCACTACAACCTACCTCAGGCTCAGCAAACTGCCATAGAGAGTTTCATAGGTGTAACAGGTTTCCCAACCTACAAGCTATTTGACCGCGAAGGCAATATGCTGGACATGAAGGTTGACGCTCGCAATCTAAACAACCTGGAGAAGTTGCTGAAGAATCTGAAGTAATCATATATATTAAGGTAAAAAGAAACACAAGAATGATGAGTAAAGGTAAAGAGCTCTGGAGAGCAATCAAGCTATATCTGCTGTATAGTGTTATAGAAACCGTTATTATAGGATTTGCAGGCATCCCCATAGTGTTTCATGGCCTAATGATGCACATGAGCCGAGAGACCATAGAAGAGCATTTATTACAATCCAACTACTTTAAGTTGTCGGAATGCATAGCATGTCTACTGATTATCATCCTGTTCATCAATAATCGGTATGTTAAGATGTCGTTGGAGCGCATGGGGCGCATAGCTCGCATGAAACGCACAACCCTATGGACGTCGATTGGCATAGCAGCCATGATTAGCGTGGGCTGCGTCTTATCCAGTGTTTCCTTTTGGGAAATAATTGGCAGCTGTGAAAGCCTTTTCCCCGAGGATATGGAGGAGCTAGATAAAGTATACGGAGCGGCATCTAAGGGCATACTGGGCATACTGGCTGGTGTCATCCTGGCCCCTATAACCGAGGAGATTATATTTAGAGGTGTTGTGTTGCGCAGCATGCTCAAGATGAGATGGCATCCGTGGGTGGCCATCCCGTTGTCGGCTCTCATCTTCTCTTTCATACACGGCACCACATACCAGACAATCGACATTCTCCCCTTTGGCATCATCGTAGGTTGGCTCTACTGGCGCACAAAGAGCTTGCTGCCTGGCATTGTCATACACATAGTGAACAACTTCATTGCCTTCGTCCCACAACAATTCGTAGAATCCAACGATGATGATACCGAAGTTAGCATGAAAGTGTGGATCATCATGTTTGGCATCAGCATAGCCCTGATGGCATACGGCATCAACTGGTACAGAAAGAAGACACAACCCCAATACAAAGGCATCTCACTTGGAGAGAGTCAGAACTATCCTAAGGAATAGTGTCTATTTTCTCAATTTTAGCAGCATAATTTGGAGGATGTTGCAAAAACAAGTACTTTTGCACGAAAGATTGGCATTAGGCACATTGAGCATTGCCCCTACAATTATGAATTATGAATTGTGAATTATGAATTATACAAAGATGAAAAAGATTCTGTTTCTTCTGGCCTTTGCCTGCTCCCTGATGGGGTTTGCATGGGAACGCCAGAGCGTATGGCCCAAGGGTAAGATGCCCGATGCACAAGAGCATCAGATTGCCGCAATGACAAACGAGACGAACGCTGCTGGCTTCAAACCCGAGAAGTTCAAGACAGCCTATCTGGAGTGGTTCGACAAACCTGTCAACCCCAACGGCTGCTGTATGATCCTCATCTCTGGCGGTGGTTACTTCAGCTGCTGCGATGTGGGCCTCATCAAACAATGGCGCGAACGCTTTACCGCTCTGGGATACCAATGTGTGAATTTCGTTTATCGCACTCCCCGTCCTGAAGGTCTGCCTATCTATCAGACAGCTTGGGAAGACGGACAGCGTGCCGTCCGCTTGGTGCGCAGTCAGGCCAAGAAACGTGGCTTCGACCCAGAGCACATAGGAACCATCTCTATGTCGGCTGGCTCTCACTTGGCAGTTCTGCTTGCCACCAGTTCTCTTACACCTGCCTACGAGCCTATCGACAAGTTGGATACCATTCCCTGCCACATCAACTGGGCCATTGCTGATGCGCCTGCCTATGTGACTACGGATGGCGAATTGGGCACACCTGCCACACAGCAGGGCTATGGACCTAATATCAAGTTGAGTTCCTGCTTTAAGTTCGACGAGAAGACTTGCCCCATGAGCCTGCATCATGGCGGTATGGATGAATATACTCCCAACGGTTCAACCCTTATCTACAGGGAGCTGCGCAAGCGTAAGATTCCTGCCGAGCTGCACCTCTACCCCAACAAGCGCCATGGTGCCTTCGGTTTGGACCGCGCCATAGAGTTCCTGACCCAGTTGGGAATCCCTGGCCCCGTTGCTCCTGAGGAAGACCTGATGAAACGCTATCCCAGCGATGATGCTCGCAAGGAGAAGATTACACAGGATATTTGGCCCGAGGGCAAGACACCTCTTTTCCAGGAACACCAGTGCAAGCCTTACATAGAATGGCACTTCCCCAAGGAGCTGAAGACCAACGCTATACAGATTATATACTCAGGCGGCAGCTATCAGGGAAATGGTCCTGACGGCTTCGAGGTTGCCCCTGCCCGTCGTTACCTGAACGAACTGGGTATGACAGTTGTAACCATGAAGTACCGCACCCCTCGTCCCAAGGATATGCCCAAGCACATTACCGCTTGGCAAGACCTGCAGCGTGCCATCAAGTTGGTGCGCAGTCAGGCTGAGAAGTATGGCCTCGACCCCAACAAGATAGGTATCATGGGAAGCTCTGCAGGCGGACACCTGACGCTGATGGGTGTTACCTCATCGCAGCAGCAGTCTTACCTGCCTATAGATAATGTGGATAAGCAGCCCTGCAACGTTCAGTGGGGTATCGGTATCTATCCGGCCTATGCACTTACAGACGGACCAGATCAGAACAACGCTACTGGCGGAAACGACGACAGCGCCATACCAGTGCCTGAGTTCAACTTCGACCTGAAGACCTGTCCTATGCTCTTTATCCACGGCGATGCAGACGGATTTGCTTCCATGAATTCTGTTAAGACATGGGAAAAGATGCGTGCCATGGGCATCCAAAGCGAGCTACATACCTTGGCTCTGCGCCCCCATTGCTTCCAACGCAAGGCTTCACCTGGCACAGGTAGCTACACGTGGATGGGGCGCATCAGCGAGTTCCTGAAGGGACAAGGGGTGCTGAAATAGTTTATAGTTTATAGACTATAGTTGACAATAAAGAAAAGGAGATTCGGTTAGCGAATCTCCTTTTTTCCGTTTTTAATGTACACACCCTTGTTAAGTGAAGAATGAAGAGTGAAGAGTGAAGAATCAATCTTACGGCCGCTGAGGTCGTAGATGCCCTCATTTTTATCTTTTATCTTTTCATTTTTAATTCTGGCAATGCCATTGGCCTGCTCATCCACCACAAATACCTTTCGGGTGACAGTGGCACTCCAATTGGAGTTGTTCTTACTGATGGCACGCAAGGTTACTTCTCCTGCGGGAAGGGATTGCGCCAGATTCTCCTTGCTGTACAGAATTGCCTGAGGCGTCTCCTCGCCCAAGGTATTCTCCTCCCAAGAGACTGGATAGCTGCCGTCTGTAGTGTACATAATGTAGGAACCCTGCGAAAGAGACAGTTCATCCGAAAGGGAGATGGTATCGCCATCAACCACTCGTTGTCCGTTCACAAGGAACACTGGAGCCTCGACCGTTGCATACCAGCCTTTCTTCTTGAGCTGTGCTATCAAGTTATCCGTTCGCTGGGGGAAGAACTCCTCATGAAGGCGCCTGTTCTCGAGGGTATGATGCACATCGGCACGATACAATTCGCCCCGCGAAGTATAGGGATGTACATCCCTCCGGTAATCGCCCCAGCGAGCAGACTCGGCATATATGGCCAACGAGATAACACTTTGCAGGCTGTCCCAGAGTGACTGGGTCGATTGGGGTCGAAGCAAACCGCCATCATCCTCCAGATGTTTATAAGCACGATCCATAAAACG
Source organism: Prevotellaceae bacterium UBA7028 (assembly GCA_002494215.1). Next base: position 5,644 of record DLBF01000135.1, on the reverse strand, counting down.
ATGCCTGAAGGTACGGTTCTTCATCAGGTTCTGGAAGAGGTAAGTGGGACAGTCCTTATTGTTGACATCAAGAACATTCTTGGAAGCGCTGTTTAAGGTCTGCTCCGAATCCCAGCAGATGAAACGGAATCCTTGCATGCAATCCTCGCGATTGCATACTGCTATCCAATTGTGATGATCCCAGTCGGAATTGCCGCCATACTGATTGATGAGCATATAGTCCATAAAGTTATCCACATCCAAAAAGACCTCTGGAACCGTATCAGGGGATAGCGGCTGCTGTCCTACAATCACATTATAGGTCTGCTGCGCAGAGGCCTTCTCCGAGAGACGCATCAGTTGGTTCCACTTATCGAGCGTACCCTCCGAAGCCTCCAGATAATCCTCACGCTTTATCACATCATAGTCAGCCTTCAAGCCGCCAAAATGGTATTTGCAGTAATCGTCATCTATACGTTCCGACAGGTTATAAAGACCCCAATAGAGACCATTCAGGAAGACATTGACATATAGTCCGTCGCTGACTGCATAGCCCATACGCTTCTGCATACGGCGCGACCACAGGTCTCTGGCATACTGAGCCCTGTTGCGTTGGGTGGCATCGGAGTGTAACCAAGAGTAATTGTAAAAGGTACGCACAATGAGGGAATTGAAACGGGCCACATTCTCCTCGCCAAAGACAGGATATTTAAGTGTCTTCTTGCCATACTCCTCCTTAAAGGTAAGGCGAAAGGAATGCTTTGGATTCTTCTCTGGCACACGCCCCTGCCCTCCATGAATCTTAAGACCGCAACCTTCCGTCAGGTCATGACCTAGACCCATTAGCTCAACAGATGCCGCACGCTCCCAACCTCGTCCGTCGCTATCAGAGGTTCCCGTATAGATGTATATGCCGCCCGTTTCTTCGTTATACGATTTATCGAAGAGATTTTCCTTGTCCGTTACAATGGACAATGCAGGAATAGAGAAGAAAGCCTCCGTGATATTCTTGGCATAGGAACGGTCGGATGTCAACTCAGGATCCATTCCGTAATCAGCGGGGGCCGTCCCACTAATAGTGGAATACTTGCCCCAGGTAGTTGGATAGCCATCAGGCTCATCGGGTTGCTCTAGAACAGACGAGGGGAATATATAGGATACCGTAACAACCTCCGAGAACCGTTTGCCATTCTTGTATTCCGCAGCGCGTACTATCAAGGTGGTGCCAACATAGATATTACCGGAAAACTGGAGACTGGTTGCAGTTGGTTCACTACCGTCCAAGGTATAGCGGATAATGGCGCCAGATTCATTGCTGCTAATTCTGAGCATGAACGGACTCTTGTAAACCCCATGCTGTTTGTTGAAGGTCAACTCTGCTCGCAATGGTGTAAGCGCGAACAAGAGCATTATCATTAATATATATGGTTTCTTGTACATTATTTTAACGGAATAGCCGTACAAATATATACTTTTTTACCCATTCACAAACAAAAGAGTACAAGAAAAGGCAGGAAAAGGGCGAGATTGTACCCAAACAGGTGAAAAGCGAAGAGAGAGGACATAAAAAAAGCCCCTTCTGCATGACAAAAGGGGCATTTGTGTTTATTTATGACTATAAGCTTATTTCTTCTCGCTCATTTGGAACTGCAAGGTTCCGCCAGCCATCAGCTGCTTATGGGTAAGTGTCCAGTTGGTCACCTTCTGACCGTTCAACTTCACACCCTTAACATAGATAGCCTTATCGCTCTTGCGAGGAGCCAGGATGGTGAAGTCCTTGCCGCCTGCCAGATGCAAGGTTGCCTTCTGGAAGAGAGGAGTACCAATGGTATATTCAGCACTACCGGCATTGAAGGGATAGAAGCCAAGGGCTGAGAAGATATACCAAGCAGACATCTGTCCGCAGTCATCGTTACCTGCATAGCCACAGGGCGTCTCGTTATAGAAGTTGCTACGAATCTGGTTTACCAACTCCTGTGTGCGCCAGGGCTGACCTGCAAAGTTATACAGGTAAGCGGTATGGTGACTGGGCTCGTTGCCATGGGCATACTGACCCACGAAGCCACTGGCATTGCCGTTTACCTCGCCACTAGTAGCAGTCAGGGTAAAGTTCTCGTCGAGCTTCTTGATGAAACCTTTCTCGCCACCCAGCAGTTCAATCAAGCCCTTTGGATTCTGGGGTACGAACCACATGTACTGCCAAGCATTTCCCTCAATGAAGCAAGGCTCCTCGTAGCTCAGAGGATCGAACTTCTCAATGAAGTTACCCTTGCTATCCTTGGGACGGAAGAAGCCAATGGTGGGATCCCACAGGTTGCGGTAGAACTCGCTGCGCTTGAGGAAGCGCTCGTAATCAGCCTGCTTGCCCAACTTCTTGGCAACGGCAGCTACGCACCAGTCATCGAATGCCTGCTCCAAGGTGATGCTGACACTGGTACCCTGCAAGTTCTGAGGCATATAGCCGTACTTTTCCCAAACCTCGAAGGGACTGTTAGTATGTGTACGAATACTGCTCTCGTACATAGCCTTATAGGCAGCCTCGGCATCTACGCCGGGAATCTCTGCCAAGATAGCATCAGCTAATACAGGAATGGCATGGTTGCCAATCATACAGTAGTTGTCCTGGCCCCACAGATCCCAAATAGGCAGATAGCCATAGGTCTGCTGATGCAGAATCATATCACGAACAAACTGTGCTGCCACATCGGGGCAAAGCAATGTATAAAGGGGATGAGCGGCACGGAAAGTATCCCACAGACTGAAGGTACTGTGGTAAGCCTGCCCCTTGGGCATCTGCTTAATCTCGAAGTTGGTATCCATGTAACGACCATCAACATCGCTCATAGTGTTGGGCTGCATCAACACATGATACATGCCAGTATAGAAGATACTCTTCTGAGCATCCGTTCCCTCGATGTCTATGCGGGCCAGTTCCTTCTCCCATGCATCGTGGGCTGCCTTAGTGTAGTAGTTGAAGTCCCAACTCTGTGCCTCGGCTTTCATGTTCTTGCGTGCACCGTCATTATCGACAGCAGAGATAGAAACCTTGACCATCAAGTCCTGACTGTCCTTATTATCGAACTCGAGGGCAGCACGCAGGGCACGACCGTTCATTACATCGCTCTTGCCAACAGAACGACCGCCATCCATCAGCAGACGATTCTGAATAGGCTTGCTAAACTCGGCACGGAAGTAAACCTTACGCAACTTAGCCCAACCTGTCAGCACACGGAAGCCCTCGATAGTGTGGTCATCAACCACGCGAATCTGGCTTTGGATAATCTGATAGGCACGACGACCCGTATAGTAAGCATCACCTCGCCAAGTCATACGGTCGAGGTCCAAGATTACAGTCTGCTGTGCTGCACTCTTTGGGAAGGTGTACTTATGAATACCGGCATGAACAGTGGCTGAAAGATTGACCATAATATCCTCGTTCTGCAGTTTCACCATATAGAAGCCAGGGGTTGCAGATTCCTCAGCATGCTTATAGGTCTGAGCAAAAATGCCCTTCTTCAGCTCTGCAGGTGTCACCTTCTTAACCGAAGGCATCAGAGAGATGTCAATTAGGTCAGTGCAGCCTGTTCCGCTCAAATGCGTATGGGTAAAACCGAAGATACTGTCCTTGTTGAAGTCATAACCGCAGCAAGGGTCCCAAGTTACATACTGCTCTGTCTCAGGAGCCAACTGAACCATACCCTGTGGCATGGTGGGACCTGGGAAGGTGCTTCCGCTAAGAGCGCCCGTCTCATCAGTTTGGGTTCCAATAAAAGGGTTAACATACTTTGTGTAGTCAATGGCCTGCAACTGCACAGCTGCGACCATCATAACAATCAGAGATAAGGATTTCTTCATTAATTCGCCCCTCTCCCTAACCCTCCCCCAAATGGGAGGGAACTGCTAACAGGGGTTTGGCAGTTTTATGTTTATAATTTTGAATTTTGAATTAAAAAAATCACTCCATATACTGCTCATCCTTGTCGTTATTATTTCGGATATCGCGCAAATCCTCGTAGGCCTTGCTCAGCATCTCCGGCGTAACCTTGAAATCCCTGCAGACCTCGCGGCCTGGGTCTTTGGTTGAATGACTGAAAAGCCAGTCGTATGTTTGCGTCATATAGAAGAGACGAGCGGGGCGTCCGTGGTCAACACCCTTCAGGGGCGTAAAGATAAGGCGGTCCTTGCCCGTCTTCGCCATAGCATCCACCACCTTCTGCGAGGCGCTGAAAGGTACAGCGCGGTCTGCCGTTCCATGCAGAATCCACAAAGGAACCTTAGAAAGACCCGCCAGATTCTTGACACTGGCACCGCCACAAGCTGCCATACCAGCTGCTATGCGATCGGGATAGGTAGCACAAAGGTCAATAGTTCCGTAACCACCCATGCTCATACCATAGACATAGATACGTGTAGTGTCAACAGCATAATTCTTGATAGCCCAGTCAACAATCTTCATCACCCTGTCGGGATCCCATCCGTTGTTGGTCTGGGGAGCAATGATATAGCAATCGATATTCAGTCCCTTGGCAACGGCACTGATGGGACCGTAGCGTTTTACTCTTTCAAGGTTAGTGCCGCTAAGGCTCTTACCATGCAGGAAGATAAGCAAGGGGAAATGTGCATTGGGATCGCGATGGTTTCCGGCCTCGGGGTCGTGGAACCAAAAGCTATAGCCACCGGGGACTGTGCCTCGGTGCGCCTTGAAATGCTGCGCCTGAGCAGCAGCAAAGAATAACGTCATAAAAAGACAGAGAACAAGCTTTTTCATATCTTATCTTATCTTAATTTTGCGTTTCAACTCACAAAAATAATGAAAATCTTCACACTCTTCCCCCTATTCTTACATTTAATTTGTATTTTTGTGAACATTTAACAAACAGCAGAATGATACACGTACTTTTTGCCGCCTTTATGCTGACGGTAGCGCCCGATGACACCATCCCGCCTGTCCCAGAACGGATTGACACGCTCAAAGAGGTTGAGATTGTGGCTCCTGGACGTATCTCGGGCCTGGAAGATGCCCTACGCCAAAGCTTGGAACGAATGCAGGGACCCAGCGTCCCTTCGTTGAGTGACGTGTTAAACAAGATTTCCCCAGGACTGATGGACAAGATTCTGCACCCCTTTGCCATTAAAGACCGCAGACGAGCCAAGAGGCGTAAGAAGGTACAAAAGGTTCTGGACGACTTCAACAACACCAAAACCTTCGACGACTTGGTGCGCGAAGCACTGGAACGCGAAGGCATTACCCTGCCACCAAGAAAAGAGAAAAAAGAATAGATACAAAAGAAGGGCTGCACGTTGCATGTGCAGCCCTTCTTCCATTTTATTGATTCATGAATTTCAAATTCATCAGCAGACCTCTATAGCCTTGGTACATTTCTTCTGCTCCTTAGCCATCTTAGGCATGGTAACGGTCAGGATACCATCCTCGACTTTAGCAGAGATCTTGTCGCGTTCCACATCATCAGGCAGTGTGTAGACTTGTTCATAGTTAGAGTAGCTGAACTCGCGACGCAGATAGTGATGATGCTTATCTTCCTGTTTATGTTCAACCTTATTCTCGATAGCGACGGTAAGGTTGCCATCCTCATTGATTCCTACGCGGCAATATTCTTTCTTAATGCCCGGAGCTGCAAGTTCCATTGTGTAGGCTTTCTCACTC
>DLBF01000115.1 GCA_002494215.1 Prevotellaceae bacterium UBA7028 | reverse complement strand
GCTTCTATCGCAGGTATGTTCCTGACAACAGAGTGCGTAATCTGCGACGCTAAGGAAGACAAGCCCGAAATGCCTATGGGCGGTGCTCCCGGCATGGGTGGCATGGGCGGCATGATGTAATTCGCTTTAAGCAAGACAATTATATTGGCCCTCGGTAATCGAAAAGAGATTGCCGAGGGCTTTTTTTGTGACTTTTCCTTTGAATTCCGCTCTCTTTTTCGTACTTTTGCCGCAAAATTGAACCAAATATTATAAACTTTAATAGATAAAACTACCAATTTCAATGAAAATCAAATTTCTTTTTGTCGGTTTGCTGGTAAGCATGACAGCTATGGCCGACAATTTTGCTAAGTACGTTGATCCCCGTATTGGAACAGGCGATCATGGTCATGTATTCGTAGGTGCAAATGTTCCCTTCGGTATGGTAAATGCCGGCCCCAACCAGATTGAGCAGGGATGGGACTGGTGCTCTGGATATCATGAGAGTGGTAAGCAGATTATCGGCTTCGCTCAGATGCACCTTAGCGGTACTGGTTGTGGCGATCTGGGTGATATAGGTCTGATGCCTGCCTATGGCGATGTAGAGCTGAGCCGTAAAGGACTGGCCAGCGACTACCGTCACGAGACTGAGAAGATGACTCCTGGTTACTACCGCGTATTGTTGGATCGCTTCTCTATTCAGGCCGAGGTGACAGCAACAAAGCGTGTAGCCCTCTACCGTTTCACCTATCCCAAGGGTAGCAATAATGCACGTATCATCATTGACTTGGATAATACTGTTGGCGACGACACCCGCGAGGCAAGAGCTATTCAGATAGACGAATATACCGTAATGGGTTATCGTCGTAGTGCAGGATGGGCTTCTGACCAGAAGCTTTTCTTCTGCATCCGCTTCAGCCATCCTATTCATAACTGGTTGTCAGAGGGCGTGAATGCCAAGTATGCTCAGGCTACCTTCGAGGTAGGTCCTGGCGATCAGGTGATGGCTAAGATTGCTCTTTCTCCCACCAGCGAGGCTAATGCCCTCATCAACATGAACGCCGAGATGCCCGGCTTCGACTTCAACGCTATTGCCGATGCTGCTTCTATGGCTTGGGACAAGGAGTTAAGTCGTATCAAGGCTACCTTCCGCACAGAGCGCGAGCGTACCATCTTCTATACCGCTATGTATCACTATATGGTTGCTCCCCAAATCTGGAACGACGTAACAGGCGACTATATGGGTTGCGACGGTAAGGTTCACCGTGGTGCTGACTTTACTAACCTGACAACCTGGAGCCTCTGGGATACCTATCGTGCTGCTCATCCCTTGGCAACCCTTATTATGACCGACCGTATGCGCGACTATGCTCATACAATGATGAATATGTACTACGAGTGGGGCGAGCTGCCCGTATGGCACTTGGTAAGCTGCGACACCTATTGTATGGTGGGCGAGCCTGCTGTTCCCGTTCTGGCTGATATTATCCTGAAGGGTGAGTGCACAGACATTGATGCTGAGAAGATGTACGAGGCTATCAAGGCTAGCATGCTGCCTACCGAGTTCGCTAAGAACCGCCGTGTCCCTCTGCGTGGTAAGGACTACCTGGCTGAGCTGGGCTATCTGCCCTATGACGGTCGCGAGAGCGAGACTGTTGCCAAGAGCATGGAGTATTATATTGCCGCTTGGGCTGCTGCTCAGGTTGCTGGCAAGCTGGGTCACAAGGAAGATAGCGTTCGCTTCTACACTTTGAGCCAGGGCTACAAGATACTGTGGGATGCACGTGTTAAGTGTATGCGTGCCAAGGATATGAAGGGCGAGTTCCGTCCTCTGCCTGCCGATTTCAACCCCAACCGTCAGACTCGCGACTATACCGAGGGTAACCCCTGGCAGTACACCTTCCTGGTTCCCCACGATGTAAAGGGTCTCGCTGGCTTGCTTGGTGGCGATAAGGCTTTGGCCAACCACTTGGATGCCCTCTTGGCTGCCGATAGCGATCTGGGCGAAGGTGCTGCTCCTGATATCTCTGGTCTGATTGGTCAGTATGCTCACGGTAACGAGCCCAGCCACCACGTATTGTATATGTACAACTATGTTGGTCAGCCCCGCAAGACTCAGAAGTGGGTTCGCTACGTGATGGACGAGCTTTATACCGACCAGCCTGCCGGTCTCTGCGGTAACGAGGATGTTGGTCAGATGTCTGCATGGTACATCCTCTCTGCCCTGGGTCTGTATCAGGTTGAGCCCTGTGGTGGCGTTTACCAGCTGGGTTCTCCCATCGTAGAAGAGGCTGTTATCCCCGTAGGCGAGAACAAGACCTTCACCATCCGTACACATGGTGGTAGCCAGAAGGCTGTTTATGTAAAGAAGTACGTTCTGAACGGTAAGCAGCTGAAGGGTAACACCATCACTCACGACCAGATTATGGCCGGTGGCGTACTGGATGTTTATATGACAAAGTAAGAAGCCTCTCTTCAACCCCTAACCCCTCCTCCCCCAAATGGGAGGTGGGGGATTTTATGAATAATCTGAAACAACCGATTAATATGAAAAGAATTCTTTTAACCATGTTGCTGGGCGCTCCCATGGTGGCATACAGCGCCAATTACTACGAGGCTCCTGCTAAGGCTAAGAAGCAGGAGGTGGCTGCGCAGTCAACCATCAAGGACTTACGTCCTGCTCCAGAGAAGCGTCTCTTCCGCAGCGAGGCTATCGAGAAGCAGATTCTCGACCTCAAGTCTAAGCTTACAGCTATCAACCCTAAGTTGTACTGGATGTTTGTGAACTGTTTCCCCAACACCTTGGATACAACAGTTTGGTATAGCAACGAGAGTGGTGACGATGACACCTTCGTTATCACCGGCGACATAGAGGCTATGTGGCTGCGCGATAGTGCTGCACAGGTTTGGCCCTATCTGCGGTATGTCAACAAGGACGAGCCCCTGCGTCACCTCATCCGTGGCGTAATCCGCCGTCAGTTGGCCTGCATCCTTATCGACCCCTACGCCAACGCCTTCAATATTGGTCCTACCGGTGGCGAATGGCAGTCTGACAATACTAAGATGAAGAAGGAGCTGCACGAGCGCAAGTACGAGATCGACTCGCTCTGCTATCCCCTCCGCTTGGCTTATGCCTACTGGCAGCAGACGGGTGATACCAGCATCTTCGACGAGAAGTGGATTCAGGCTATCCGCGAGATTCTGCATGTCTTCCAGGATCAGCAGAACTGGAACGGCCCCATCACCAACTACCGCTTTACCCGTAAGACAGAGGCTCTGCACGATACACGTTCCAACAAGGGTTACGGCCATCCCGGCAAGCCCTGCGGTCTGATTGCCAGCGCCTTCCGTCCTTCAGACGATAGTACAATCTTCCCCTATCTGGTACCCAGCAACTTCTTTGCTGTTAGCGTTCTGCGCAAGGCAGCCATCATCCTGAATGATGTAAACAAGGAGTACGGTCTGGCCAGCGATTGCCGCCGTATGGCCACTCAGGTAGAGGAGGCTCTGCAGAAGTATGCTGTAGTAGAACATCCCAAGTATGGCAAGATCTATGCTTTCGAGGTGGATGCCTACGGTTCAGCTCTATTGATGGACGACTCTAACGCTCCCTCTCTGCTTTGTCTGCCTTATCTGACCGACGTGTCAATCGATGATCCCATCTATCAGAATACCCGCAAGTTTGTCTGGAGCGAGGATAATCCTTACTTCTTCAAGGGTAAGGCTGGCGAGGGAATCGGCGGTCCTCATTGTGGTCTGAACAAGCCCTGGCCTATGAGTCTGGTTATGAAGGCCTTCACCACCAACGACCGTGCCGAGAAGGAATGGTGTGTTCAGCAGATTCTGAAGACCGATGGCGATACAGGCTTCATGCACGAGTCCTTCAACAAGGACGATGCCAAGGACTTCACACGCTCTTGGTTTGCTTGGGCCAACACACTCTTTGGCGAGCTTATTGTTGATATGTACGCTCAGTAAGTAACGTATATGAGAGGAATGAAACATACCGTATGGGGAGCTTTAGGGCTCCTCATGCTTTTTATGACAGGATGCAACCCGTCCACGGAGCAGGAGGTACAGCAGGCTATGGACTTCCTTTATGCCAATATGCCCCTGCCCGATAGTGTTGATTATTCTCGCGAGTTCTGGGAGGCCAACGTGCGTGCTACGTTGAAGGCCCGCCAGGAGATGCCTTGGGGCAAGAAGGTGCCCGAGCGTGAGTGGAAGCATTTCGTCCTGCCCCTGCGTGTTAATAACGAGAATCTGGACTCTGCCCGTATTGTTCTTTACGAGGAACTGAAGAATAGGGTTCAGGACATGAATATGTACGATGCCGTACTGGAGGTTAACCATTGGTGCCACGAGCATGTAACCTATGCCCCCTCTGACGCACGTACCAAATCGCCCCTCGTTACTATGCGCTCAGCAACCGGTCGTTGTGGCGAGGAGAGTACCTTTACCGTTGCCGCCCTTCGTGCCGTGGGTATTCCTGCCCGTCAGGTCTATACTCCCCGTTGGGCTCATACCGACGACAATCATGCCTGGGTAGAAGCCTGGGTGAACGGCAAATGGTATTTCATGGGAGCTTGCGAGCCGATGCCCGCCCTGAATATGGGTTGGTTCAACGAGCCTGCTTCGCGTGGTATGCTGATGCACACCAAGGTCTTCGGAAACTACGACGGACCAGAGGAGGTTGTAAGCCGTAATGCCTGCTACACAGAGATTAACGTAACGGCCAACTATGCCGAGACGGACACCATAACCGTCAAGGTGGTGGATGCCCAGGGCGCGCCCCTGAAGGATGCCAAGGTCGATTTCCGTCTGTATAACTATGCCGAGTTCTATACACTTGTTTCTAAGACCTCCGATGCAGCAGGTCTGACCTGGTTGGGATGCGGCAAGGGCGACCTGCTGGTATGGGCCACCAAGGACGGACACTTTGGCTTCGAGAAGGCCAGCGTGGGTAAGCAGGATATGGTAACGGTTGTGGTGGATAAGGACGACAGCTACACAGCTTCGCTCGACCTCGACCTGGTGCCCCCTCCATCCAAGGAATATATCCCCAACCTTACTACTGCGCAGGTGCGCAAGAACAGAGACCGCCTCCATCTTGAGGACAGTCTGCGTAGCGACTATATGCACCAGACCTTCAGCAAGGAGGATGACCTGAAGGATGCACGCCAGAACTGGCAGGTGATAAAGGAATTCCAGTCGCACAAGTATGGTAGGGAGGTTATTAGCACCCTGCGTCAGAAAGACCTCTGCGATGTTACGGCCGAGGTGCTTGCCGATGCGGCCGAAAACACCCCCTTCTCCGACTCTCACCTCTGGTTGCATTATATCCTAGCTCCCCGTATCAGCAACGAGATGCTGACCCCTTATCGTCAGGTCTTAGGCAAGGCCTTTGCCGGAATGGATGCTGCTGCCATAGCCCAATGGGTTAAGGATAGCATCAGCATAGACAATACGCGCAATCCCCAGCGTCTTTGTATGAGTCCCGAGGGTGTTTACCGCCATCGTACCACGGATGCCCACAGCAGGGACATCTTCTTTGTGGCTGCCTGCCGTAGCGTAGGCATTCCCGCCCGTATAGACGAGGTGACTGGTAAAGTGCAGACCGAGGCGCAAGAGGCATGGGGCAAGGAGGAGCATGATGAATGGGCGGATGTATCTTTCACTTCAGAATCACTCCCCCAGAAGGGAGCTGTGGGTTCCTTAGCCCTTGCTTATTCCGATTTCCAGATCAAGGATAATCCCTCATACTATTCTCATTTCAGTTTGTCTCGTCTGCAGAACGGAACCCTCACCTTGCAGGAGTTCCCCGAGGAGGCTACCTGGAAGGATACCTTTGCCCAGGGTGTTCAGATGGATGCCGGACAGTATCTGATGGTATCCGGAACCCGTATGGCGGACGGCAGCGTGCTGGCTCATCTGGAGTTCTTCGGTCTGAAGGCCGATGCCACCCAGAAACAGACGCTCATGTTGCGCGATAATGCCGACGAGTTGCGTGTGATTGGTACCTTCAACTGCGAGAACTACTTCACCAACTACAAGGGAAAGCACAAGACTTTGCTGGAGAGTACAGGGCGCGGCTATTATCTGGTTGCCTTGATTCGCGACAACCACGAGCCCAGTACCCACATCCTGCACGAGTGCGAGGAGGCTAACATCTACCTCTCTCAGTGGCCTCACCTGTTCTTGATGCTCTTCCCCACATGGGAGGAGTTCCAGTCGTTCCGCTCACATCGTCAGGACTTCGACAGACTGCCCGACAACTTTGTCTTCGGTGTTGCCGACCCCGAGACCGTCGAGGCTATGCACATTCAGGAACTGACACATGGCAGCCAGGAGTTGCCCATCCTTCTTATGGGCGACACCTTCAACCGCGTGGTGTGGTTCCAGCAGGGATATACTATAGGTATTGTAGATCAGATAATGAGCGTTATCCGACAGCTGACGATACACGAGAAATAACATCGTGTACCATTACGGCATCGGTAAAGCCGTTCTTCCTAAGGGAGCCATGGATTTCTGTGGCTCCCGTTTCTTTTATGATACGGGCAGCATTCTGGGGCGTGACGCCAGCTCCGGGCATGATAAGCAGTTTGCTTCCTCTTATGCCGCAGCCCTCTCTCGTTTCGAAAGTCTTGGTCTCGGCTACCAGCTTCTTCAGTAGGGGGATGCCTTCCTCGGCAGAACGAGCCTGGCCGCTGGTAAGCAGACGGTCGCACCCCAAGGCGTGAATCTCCAGCAGGGCCTCCTCGGGATTGCGGCATACGTCGAAGGCACGATGGAAGGTAATGTGCATCTTGTCGCCAGCAGCCTCTACCATTCGGTGGCAAGCCTGGATATCGACATCACCTTCGGGTGTCAGGGCGCCAATCACAACGCCTTTCGCACCCAGCTTGCGGGCCATCTGTATGTCGTAAATCATACAGTCCACCTCGTCCTCGGAATACACGAAATTGCCCTCTCTGGGTCTGATAAGAACATGCACGTCTATGCCGCTGTTCACAGCCAATTCAATCATACCGGCAGAGGGGGTAAGTCCGTCCAGGTCAAGGGCTTGGCACAGCTCTATCCTGTGTGCTCCGCCGGCAACCGCGGCGCGAAGGCTATGCAGGTCGGCACAGCATATCTCTAACTTGAAATCCATGTTCTTTTTTTCTTTTTGGATGCAAAATTAGCATTTTTATTTGTAATTTTGCACAAAATTTAGTCAAAATGCATACTAAAGAGATACAAATAAAGGATTACAACTATCCGCTGCCAGACGAGCGGATAGCCAAATTCCCCCTTTCTGAGCGCGACAGCAGCAAGCTGTTGGTCTATAATAGGGGAGAGGTGTCGTCGGATACCTTCCGCTCTCTTCCCAACTATCTGCCTAAGGGCGCGCTCATGGTCTTTAATAATACCAAGGTGATAAGGGCCCGCCTTCACTTCCGTAAAGGCCAGAGGCCAATTCAAAATTCAAAATTCAAAATTCAAAATTCTATAGAGGGGGCCTTAATTGAGATTTTCCTCCTTGAGCCTGCTTCGCCTGTGGAATATCAGGAGAACTTTATTGTCACCTCGGAATGCTCGTGGTATTGTCTGGTGGGCAATTCCAAGAAGTGGAAGGAGGGCCTGCTCTATGGCGAGTTCCAGATAGGCGGCACCTCGTACACCATTTCTGCCGAGCGTGTGGCTCCCCATGGCACCAGCTTCGAGATTCGTTTCCGTTGGGAGGGTGGCTTTGCTTTCTCCGAGGTGCTGGAGTCGTTGGGCGAACTGCCCATCCCTCCATATCTGAACCGTAAGACCGAGGAGAGCGACCTCCGCACTTATCAGACCGTCTATTCCAAGATAAAAGGTTCCGTAGCTGCTCCTACGGCAGGACTGCACTTCACAGAGCGTGTGCTGGCCGACCTGGATGCGCATGGCATAGAACGCGAGGAGCTGACCCTTCATGTGGGTGCCGGTACCTTCAAGCCTGTCAAAAGCGAGGAGATCGGCGACCACGAGATGCATACCGAGCATATTGCCGTCCGCCTGCAAACCATCCGGAAGTTGATCCAGCATGATGGCAAGGCCATTGCCGTTGGTACTACCAGCGTCCGCACCCTCGAGAGCCTTTATTATATGGGTATCAAGGCGCAGCAGCTGATGGATGCCGGCAAGGATACCGGCGACGGCGAGGAACTGCACGTCGAACAATGGATGCCATATGAGGGAATTCAAGATTCAAGATTCAAGATTCAAAATTCAATTACTTCGAACGAGGCGTTAACTTCACTTCAGGCTTACATGCAGAAGCACAACATGGATGTTCTGCATAGCAGTACCCAGATAATTATTGCCCCGGGCTATCATTTTCATATTGTGCAGATGATGGTAACCAACTTCCATCAGCCGCAGAGCACTTTGCTCCTGTTGGTAAGTGCCTTTGTGCATGGCAACTGGCGCAAGATTTATGATTATGCCTTAGCTAACGGTTTCCGTTTCCTTAGTTATGGCGACAGTTCACTTCTTATCCCATGATAGCAGTAGGTAAAGATAACAGTCAGGAGATGTTCCCCGTTGTGGACGAGGAGGGAAACATCCTTTCGGCCGCCACCCGTGGCGAGTGCCATAGCGGCAGTATGTTGCTGCACCCCGTGGTGCACCTTCATGTTTTTAACTCGGAGGGCCAGTTGTATTTGCAGAAAAGACCCGACTGGAAGGATATCCAGCCAGGTAAGTGGGATACTGCCGTTGGCGGGCATGTAGATTTTGGCGAGAGCATTCACGAGACCCTCCGCCGCGAGGTGCAGGAGGAGCTGGGAATCTCCGACTTCGAGCCGCAGAAACTACCGCATTATGTCTTCCAGTCCGACCGCGAGCGCGAGCTTGTCTTCCCCTTCCGCACCACCTACGACGGGAAGATTACTCCCAGCCAAGAGACCGATGGTGGCAAGTTCTGGTCTATCTCCGAGATAGAAGCCTCCCTGGGTAAGGGCGTCTTCACTCCCAACTTCGAGAGTGAATACAAAAAAAGCCTCACCCCAGCCCTCTCCGAGGGAGAGGGGGACTAAGGCTCTGTCGTAACCACGCAGTCTAGCGGATTGCCCTCCACTATGGCATTCACATAGCGGTCGGGTTGGTGGGTGAAGCTTATCGTACTCTTGTCCAGCATCTCCTTCAGGCCGTTACGTCCAAGTGCCACGGCATAATCATTATAATAGTTCCATATCTGAATCGTTAGTCCATCTGCGTAGTTCTTGCGCAGGAACTTCAGCACCTCGGGCACTACGCCCTCCGTCTTTATGCGGATGCCTGTAGCCTCGTAGCTTACCGTAGCCACAACGATGTGTCCGTTTATCTCATACTCGATGCGGTCGGGCAGGGGGCTGTGCATCTCTATGCCCTGCTGGTGCGAGAGGACAATATCCATATCGTCAGCCTCGCAATAGTATTCGGGAGTTACGGGGATGAAAATCTCCAGATCCGTTGTGTCGCGAATGTGAAGCGACAGTTTGGTAAAGATATAGTCGTTCTCGTCCCGAAGGGCATTCATGCTCAGGTTCACCTCCACCTCGCCCTTGCGCAGGCTGGGATCCTCGGGATTGGCTGGTCCTTCTGTACTCTCGTGCAGGTCGGTATCTACCTGTTCGCCATTGATGGGCTGTGCCGGCGAAACCTTAACAATCCAGTCGTCGAACACCCAGTCGCGCTCCACATCCTGATTCTTGTTGTAGGGGTTCACATCCGTGCCGTGGGCATAGAAGTCGAAGCCGATGTAATAAGAGCCGTCAATCTTCAGGATAATGTACTCGTAGTGGTACTTGTTGTCCAGCTTGTTGAAGTAGGCAAACTGCTCGTCGCGCCCGTCGGTACCCACATTCTTCACCAGCATCGTGCCATAATACTCCTGATGGGTAACATCGTCGGTATATGTCGTCGTGTTGTTGCCATTGTTAAAGTTCCAGATGAACTCGTACTGCCCCTCGTATTCCGTGGTCTTCTCCTCGTAGGGCCACCAGCTGATAACTTCCGTCTTTAGGTTATTGAATACGGACAGCATGTCCATATCGTCGGACCCTAGGCCGATGTTGCTGTCGAAGCCATCTTTATACGTAGCCTGGCCTTTATAAACCTGCTGAACCCAGATGTTCTTCCAGGTTACGGAAACCGAGTTCTTTGCTCCCTCGCGCACCTTTCCGAACTCCTCGGCAACCTTGGCACGCTCCTCGTCGGTAACGTTAACAGGGCGTTGCCACGTCTGATACCAGATGTTACCGCTGGCATCGTTGGCACGTGATCCCATCGTAGAACCGATAAGGGTGGTGGATGAATAGTAGATAAAATCTGACGAATGTATCGGGTTAAAGTCGGGCTGAGTGGTCGGACCGTCATTACCTCCGTTGTACGTGTAAGAGCACGCAGTTAGCATAAGTCCCATCCCAATGGCGACGGGAATAGCAAGCAATAGTATATTCTTTTTCATTTCCATGGTGTATCAGAGGAGCGGACGCTTCCTCTACGTAGTGTTGGTTAATATTCTTAATTATCAACACAAATGTAATCAGAAATAATAAATCCGCAACTCCTTGCGCGGGAAAATTGCGGATAAACTGGCAACATGCTATTCAGAGATAGCAAATCCTTTAGAATTCAAAATTCAAAATTGTCACACAGATCCCTCAGAACTCACAGATTTTTTATGTCCCGCAGAAATCGCGGAAATGGAGGAAATTATTTTAAGCGGTATCTTTGGTGTTGCACTAACCGTTCTTCGCCCGGTTTTGATGCTGAAAGCACATGGTTTTCCTTGTATGCAAGCATCCAGATAAAACCACGCACTTTCAACATCAGTGCTGTGACCATCACTTAGCACAACGCCAAAGCATTATCTATTTT
>DLBF01000165.1 GCA_002494215.1 Prevotellaceae bacterium UBA7028 | reverse complement strand
CCAAAATTCATTTTTGCCATTGTTTGATTTTTTTATGTGGATTATAATTGATTGATATTCTTTTATCTATAATGGTTTGCAAATTTACAAAATATTATTGAAATACGCACTATCGGAAGCAAATTTTTGCTTGACAGACCACTTCGCTTTCATTTTTACGCACCTCCACATCCGTTTCATTCTCATCAACAGGCTGCACGTAGAAGCTCAGTCGGTCACCCATATAAGACTCTGCCTTATAGGCAATCTCAAAGCGACGGATGCTTTGTTTCTCGTACTTCTCTCGTGGGAACAAGTCCAGAATGTGCTCTATATACTTGATACTGTTGATGTGACCGTTTATGTCCACATCACTGTAATACGTATCTATGGTGCGCACCAGCTTCGCTTCCTTAAAGCGGAACCTACCATGTCCGGCTATGGGACAGATATTATCCTCAGGCTCCACCACATAATTAAGGATGTCGCCGTCGTAGAGGTTCAACAGGTCGCAGGGCTTACGTGTCTCCATGTCAATCATGGCCCACACGCTGCGTGCATAGCCATAAGGCGTTCCGTCTGGTCTGAGGATGGCAAAGTTACGATTAGTAAAAAGCCTCATCACGCTCTCTACCCACGTCTTTACCTCGGCATGCTCATATTGACGGGGCAACTCCTCCATCTCTATGCTCAAACGACTCAGCACCCATGTATAATGGTTTTCGTTGAGCGCTCCTATGCCCCAGCCTCTCTTTTGGCTGTGGTTACCCGCTGCATTCAGCAAGTGGTTTCCCAGGATGCCCATAAAGATGCGCCCTGTGAAATCAACATGGAAGGGCTCTACATAGAAGGGATGAGTATCTATTTTCTCTAGCACGTTCATGCGTTGTCTCTTTCTTCCTCGCGCTTTGCAATATACTGATCGAGTCGTTCTACGCACGACTTGGTGATAGCAATACGTCCAGAACGGACAAACTGGAGTACGCAACCCAGATTATCCAGACACTTGAAGTGTTCCAACACATCACTTGTTACACCTGTCTTCTCTACGGTAGTATAGGTAGGATTAACCTCCACGATTCGTGCATCAAACCTACGAACAATACGTGAAATCTCGGGGTTTGCCAATACCCTTGGGGTTGAGAGTTTCAGCAACGATGTCTCCAGAATGAAAATCTCATCCTCCAGGAAGCAGTTGGCCTGCAGGACATCAATCTTCTTCTCTATCTGCTTGCACAGCATCTCGGCCATTTCCTGCTTACAGAAACAAGTAATGGTGTATTTGTGAACACCGGGGGTACTGGATGAACAAACGTTCAGCGACTCGATGTTCACCTGACGACGTGTAAAGACAGCAGTAATCTGGTTCAGTACACCAGCGTAGTTCTCTGAATAAATAATCAATGTGTAGAGGGTAAGTCCCTTGTGGTTAAGCAGAGAGCCCTCCTTGCCAGCTGTAGATCTACGTGCCACAGCATTTCTGCTGAAAGTCTCATACTGGCCATCACTCCTTACATCATCAGCCAAGGTAGCCTGACGCTGACGAGCGAGGTTCTTCTCGTACGAGTCACGATCAACAGAAGCGGCAGCCCTTACAGCCGCATCAAAGGATTCCGTTACATTCTGCTCGTCGCACTTTCCGCAGGTGTTACAGTCACCACACTCAGCAGCTCCATAACGAGCCTTCTCTGTCTCCTCTAGAGGAGAGGACGTTTTTCCTTTATTATTTGATTTCATCTGTTTCTTTCCTTATATTATATCCTTTTTCTCTTCCTCCCATTTAGGGAGGGATGGGAAGAGGGACTTTTATTTCACTTCCAACAACATCTCATCCACATTACCTCCTGGAGGTGTCATAGGCAGGACATTATCTTCTTCCTTGACAGCACATTGCAGGATGTAGGGGCCGTCTGTCTGCAACATCTCCTGGATTGCGGCATCCAAGTCCTTTCTGTCAATAACAGTTTTGCAGGGGATACCATAACCCACAGCTATCTTCTCGTAGTCGGGATTCAACATGGGCGTGAATGAATAACGCTTGTTGAAGAACATATATTGCCACTGACGTACATTGCCCAGGTAGTTGTTGTTCAACAGTATCATCTTCACGGGACAACGCTGCTCCATGATAGTTCCCAGTTCCTGGATGGTCATCTGGAATCCGCCATCTCCACAGAACATACATACCGTTCTATCGGGAGCGCCAAAGGTAGCACCTATGGCTGCAGGAATACCGAAGCCCATAGTACCGCAACCGCCGCTTGTTACTACCGAGCGGGGCTTGGTGAACTTAAAGTAACGACAACCGAACATCTGGTTCTGACCCACATCCGTTACCAAAATAGCCTCGCTGTTGGCAGCATCGCTCACTTTGCGTACTACCTCTCCCATCAACAAGGGGCCCTCTGCAGGATGCAGGGCAGGCTCTATTACCTTATTATATTCTTTCTCATCGTAAGGTTTAAACCCGTCTATCCAAGCCTTGTGCTTTGCCTTGTCCACCAACCTGGTGATAGCAGGCATGGTCTGCTTGCAGTCGCCTAAGACAGCTAAATCCACCTTCACATTCTTGCCTACCTCACTGGGGTCAATCTCCAAGTGGATAATCTTAGCTTGCTTAGCATAGGTTTTCAGATTACCCGTTACACGGTCGTCAAAGCGCATACCGACAGCAATCAGCAAGTCACACTGGTTGGTCATCACATTAGGAGACAAGTTGCCATGCATACCCAGACGTCCCATATTCAGCGGATGATCTGAGGGGGCTGCAGAAAGTCCCAAGAAAGTTGTTCCGAAAGGAATCTGGGCCTTCTCGCACAATGCCAACAGTTCCTTGTTAGCACCAGCCAGTTCTACACCCTGTCCCACTAACATAAAGGGCTTTACACTCTCGTTAATCATCTTAGCTGCCATTTCCACAGCACCTTCAGCAGGTTGTGGAGTAGGATTATAGCTGCGGATGAAGTCGATGGTCTGAGGCTGGTACTCAATCATAGCAGTCTGCGCATTCTTTGTAAAGTCCAGCACTACAGGACCAGGACGACCACTACTGGCAATAAAGAAGGCACGAGCTACAGCCCAAGCTATATCTTCGGCCCTACGTATCTGGTAATTCCATTTTGTGATAGGCTGAGTCACACCCACTACGTCCACCTCCTGAAAGGCATCTGTACCCAGCATGGCGGCTCCAACCTGTCCGCAAATAACAACCAAAGGGGTTGAGTCCATTAGGGCATCAGCCACACCCGTTATGGTGTTCATGGCACCAGGACCGCTGGTAACGATGGCACAACCTACCTTGCCGCTCACACGGGCATAACCCTGAGCTGCGTGTACAGCCGCCTGTTCGTGGCGCACCAGAATATGGTGCAACTTTTCTTTATGGTCATAGAGTGCATCATACGTAGGCATAATAGCACCACCAGGATAGCCAAAGAGTACATCCACTCCCTGATTCTCCAGGCTACGCATCATAGCCTCTGCACCAGATATAGTTTCTTTTTCCATTTCTTAGTCAATTATTCTAACACCACCCTTGTCGGCACTAGCTACAGACTGAGCATAGGCCCTTAAGGCTTTACTTACAATTCTTTTACGCTTCAGGGGCTGCTGTGGACGGGCAGCCAATTCTTCATCGGTTAATTTCACATTGATGGATCGGGAAGGTATGTCAATAACAATGATGTCACCATCCTTAATCTTACCAATGTTACCACCACTGGCAGCCTCGGGAGAGATATGTCCGATGCTCAAGCCACTGGTACCACCGCTGAAACGGCCGTCAGTAATCAGGGCACACTCCTTACCCATGTGCAT
>DLBF01000107.1 GCA_002494215.1 Prevotellaceae bacterium UBA7028 | reverse complement strand
ATGCCAGAAGCACCCATTCACGAATATCGCTGTACGATACCGTCGCATCACGATGTCAGGCTTTCCTGGAACAGACTTCACATTCAGACGATAGCGGTATCCATGACTCCACAACCATTTGCGCACAATCAACTCAGGCTTCGTATTCTTCGAATGAATCGCAGCCATAATTCTGTGACGTTGTTGAGGGGTTAGTTTATCCATAATCCGAGCTTCTTACTCAATCCCCACTACAGGCTAACGTAAGCCTTTACATCTTCTTGAATTCAGCATCGATAACATATATATCACCCTCACTATCTCTTAGTACATTACGAGGATGTAAATCAGAGACTTCAACTACTCCATTTGAGTACTTAGCCTCTGATATCTTCTGGAAGCCAATTGCTGCCATATACATATCAATCTCTATTGGAGTTGCTTCCCGTTCATTCAGAATAAAGTCCTGGCGTAAAATGGGATATATACTATCTTTGTGTCAGAACCGGATAAAGTTTGGAGATTCTTTTGTGCATCTCCTGAGCTTTCTTGGATTCTTCTTCGCAATTCAGCTGCAAAGACTTCGATTGGGCAACTTTCTTCAAGCATCGTTCTACGCTCTGTCTATGAAACTGATTTAAATACGTCATTGTTTCAATTCTTTTATGCAAAGATAGCGTTTTTTTCTGGGAACAAACACATATCCATTATTTTTTTTCCGAGGTGCAGCCTATCTTCGAAGCGATAGCCTCAAAGACGATTAAGTGAGAGACTTTCCAAATTTATTTGAGAAAACCCGAGCGAAAGTATCTTCGAGGCGACAGCCTCATAGAGTGCAAACCGAGAGAAGAACAAAATAAATCAGTATTTATTTTTATTGTCGAGCGTGAGTATTTTAGAGACGAATGAAGTGGCAATTTAGATTATATGCCGTTTCGCTACCAGTAACATGACGTTTCGCTCATAAAGAAAGCTATAAGCACAAAAAAAAGCTCGCTATTTATATAACGAGCTTATATATATCCAAGATGAATATTGCTTGAATGTACCAACGATATAGGAACGACCTTGCTACGATGCCCCAGATGAGTGGGCAATTATTATCCAATGCCTGGTCTTGTCTGATCCAACCCACTGTATAAGTTGTCTCTCTTGTAGGTGTGCTAAATCACGTTGAATGGTTTTAACTATGAAGATGGAAGAAGGCTGATGTAGAAGATGAATCGAAAGTGATGAATTTTCAAAAACTGATAACATATACACCGATGCCATTTGAGATCCGATGGTTATCGTGCGGAACGAACGGTATATGTTTGTGCAACATGTACCTATAATGTACCTAACATATACCTATCACCTCAGTTTGATTTTTTTGAATTATGGGGTACATGTTGGGTATATATTAGGTATATGTTAGGTATATGTTTAGATAACATATACCGTCTATTAAGCCCGATAACCATCGGGGTTAAACCTTTGCTGAGGTATATGATGGCGATTATTTGAGAATAGTTCCATTGTCAGGAGCAAGGAGTCTATATTAGCACTTTTACTTGTTTCTATTAATTCCTGCAATTATTACTATTAATAGTAAAAAGTGTTTCTGTTAATATCTTTTGTTTATGAATTAATTTGACAATAGAGACATTTACCAAAACATAGTTCCCCACCCTATAGCCTACGAGTATTTGCTACCACACGAGGCAATAAAATTTCTCTAGTTAGGCAGTAAAATTTCTCAAACCAGGCAACCTATAAACCCAAAATAACAGATTGGAAAATTATTTACAGACAAAAAAAAAGAGAGCAAGTTGAAAAACCTGCTCTCCTTTTTAATTAGAGTATCTTTAAAAGAACTGAATTAGTTCTTGAAGAAATCCTTTACTGCCTCGTTGGGCACCATCTGCTCATCGAAAGAGTAAGAACCAGTCTCGGGGTTCTTTACCATCTTGATAACTTTGGTATATGAACGGCCATCAGTCTTACCAGTCTGAAGAGAGGCCACTGTTTTCTTTGCCATAGTTCTAAATGATCTTTAATGGTTATTACTTAATCTCCTTGTGAACAGTCATCTTCTTAAGGATGGGGTTGTACTTCTTGAGCTCGAGACGCTCAGGAGTATTCTTTCTGTTCTTAGTGGTAATATAACGAGATGTACCAGGCAGACCGCTTTGCTTCATCTCTGTGCACTCCAGAATAACCTGTACTCTGTTGCCTTTTTGCTTCTTTGCCATAACTTGTACTCCTTATTATTAACCAATTACCTTAATATCCTTCCAATCACAAAATCCCTGAGAAACAGCGCTCTTAAGAGCTGCATCCAGACCTACCTTATTGATATAGCGCAGACCTGCGGCACTGATGCTCAGTGAAATCCAGCAGTCCTCCTCTACATAATAGAACTTCTTTGTGAACAAGTTCACGTCGAAGTGTCTCTTAGTGCGACGCTTTGAGTGGGAAACGTTGTTGCCAATCATGGCCTTTTTCCCTGTAATTTGACAAATCTTAGACATTTCTACCTTTCTTTTTAGTCTATTCCAAATACAACTTCTTCCAAACAGGGCACAAAGGTACAATATTTTATGTGAACACCAAACAGTTTGCCTTATTTTTTTCCCTTATATAAGATTTCTGCTGTATGCAGGAGCCGAAACAGGGCAAAATTCCTTGTTCAAATACTTGTAATAGCCCGTAATTGCAATCATAGCAGCATTATCGGTGGTGTAGCTGAACTTGGGAATGAAGACTTTCCAACCGTATCGCTTGGCGTAATCGTGGAAGGCGTTGCGCAAGCCGTTGTTGGCTGAGACACCACCTGCCACAGCCACCTGCTTGATGTTGAGATCCTTGGCTGCCATGCGCAGTTTCTTCATCAAGATATCGACGATGGTCTTCTCGAGCGAGGCGGCAAGGTCGTTAAGATGATGCTCGATGAAATCAGGATCTTCCGCCATCCAGTTTCTTAGCGAATAAAGGAAGCTAGTCTTTAGTCCGCTGAAGCTATAGTCGTAACCAGGGATATTGGGCTTAGAGAAGGTGAAGGCATCGGGGTTGCCCTGCCTTGCCAACTTGTCTATGATGGGACCACCGGGGTAGCCCAAGCCCATCACCTTGGAACACTTGTCTATTGCCTCGCCCGCTGCATCGTCGATGGTCTGGCCGATAATCTCCATTTCATGGTAGGATTTTACCAAGACAATCTGGCTGTTTCCACCACTTACCAAGAGGCAGAGGAAGGGGAATGTAGGCGACTCGTAGTCATCGTTCTCGGTATGGATGAAATGGGCAAGAATATGTCCCTGCAGATGGTTAACATCCACCAAGGGGATGCCCAGCGAGAGAGCCAGTCCCTTGGCAAAGGAAACACCCACCAAGAGGGAACCCATCAGACCTGGGCCTCGCGTAAAGGCTATGGCTGAGAGCTGCTCGCGCTCGATGCCTGCCTTCTTGAGGGCAGTATCCACTACGGGAACGATATTCTGCTGGTGAGCACGACTTGCCAACTCGGGCACTACGCCACCATACTCCATGTGAACAGCCTGACTGGCAGTAACGTTACTTAGCAGGATGCCGTCGCGAATAACAGCTGCCGATGTATCATCGCAACTGCTTTCTATGCCAAGAATATAAACCCCTCTCCCGTCCTCCCCCGAGGGGGAGGCGATTGACGTACTATTATGTTTTAATTCTTCCATAATCTTCATTTAGTAGTTAGCGGTTAGTGGTTAGCGGAACTACGAAGGCTGATGTATCCTCTTGCTCCTTGCCCCTTGCTCCTTAAACTTCTTAAACTCTTTAAACTTTAAACTGACTTTAAACTATCAACTATAAACTTTGAACTACCCCCCTAACGCTCCCCTTTAGGGGGCTCGGGGGCTGTTTAATGCGTTAAGATTTCCACTCCGTTCTCTGTCATTACATACGTATGTTCCCACTGGGCGCTGTCTGACGCATCTTCGGTAAGGACAATCCATTCCGTCTCGTCCTCCTCGTCGCCACAGACATGCCAGTCGCCAGCATTAATCATAGGCTCGATGGTGAACGTCATGCCAGGCACGAGCAACATGCCCGAACCTTTCTTGCCATAGTGCTCGACATCGGGTTCCTCGTGAAATTCGACGCCTACGCCATGACCGCAAAGGTCGCGAACCACGGTGCATCCGTTCTTATGTGCATAGTTGGCAATGGCATTTCCCAGATCGCCCACAAAGACGTAAGGCTGAGAGCACACCTTCTCGCCAATCTTCAGGCACTCCCAAGCAATGTCAACCAAGCGCTTACGCTCGGGTGTTGTCTTGCCAATGATGAACATACGGCTGGCATCGGCATAATAGCCATTCAGGATGGTGGTACAATCCACGTTGATGATGTCACCCTCCTCCAGAATGTCGTATTCCGAGGGAATGCCGTGGCAAACCACATCGTTGATGCTGGTGCAGCAGGAATTGGGGTAACCCTCGTAGTTAAGAGGTGCAGGGATACCACCATGTGAGGTGGTAAAGTCGTACACCAGCTTATCTATCTCGAGGGTGCTCATACCCTCACGGATACGCTCGGCCACACAATCCAACACAGCAGTATTCAGTTCGCCTGCCTTGCGGATGCCCTGAATCTGCTCTTTAGTCTTTATAAGGTTGGGGGTAGGCACCAGTTTGCCTTTCTCCTGCCAATCGAGAATTATCCTGTCCATCTTCGTTGGTTCCATACCAGCAGGAACGAACCAACGTGGTGCTTTATTCTTCTTACTCATGTTACTTTTTCATTAAAGCGAGTGCAAAGTTACGATTAAGTGAGCGAAAAGCAAAAGAAAAGCTTGTTTTTCTTTTCTTTTCCGAACGGAAGTAACTTCGACAAAGTCAAAGTTACGAATAAGTGAGAGATAAACGAAAGAAAAGCTTTTTTTATTTTTGCTAAGAAAGAAAAAGCGCCAGATAATCACTTACCCGACGCTCGTTATTAGATAACCTAATAAAGCTTATGATATAATGAAAATAAATTTCTATGCTTTTGCTGCAAGGATGTAGAACAAGGACTCCTTGCACTTGTTGGTAATGAACTGCCAGTCCTTAGCAGCCACTACATCCTTGGGGAACAGATTGCTACCCATGCCGACGCAGAACGCACCAGCTTTTATCCAAGCCGTAAGGTTGTCCTGATCAGGGGTAACACCACCTGTTACCATAATCTTGCTCCAGGGACAAGGTGCCATAACACCCTTCACAAAGGCAGGACCGTAAACATCGCCAGGGAATACCTTGGTAATCTCGCATCCCAGCTCCTGAGCGTAGCCAATCTCTGAGACTGTGCCACATCCGGGACAATAGGGAATCTGACGGCGGTTACATACCTTAGCTATATCGGGATTCAGCAACGGGCCAACCACAAAGCAGGCACCCAGCTGGATGTAAAGGCTTGCCGTTGGCGCATCTACGATAGAGCCAACACCCATAGCCAAGTCGGGGCACTCCTGAGCTGCAAACTTCACACATTCGGCAAATACCTCGTGGGCAAAATCACCACGGTTGGTAAATTCGAATGCTCGTACCCCACCCTCGTAACAGGCGCGAATAACCTGCTTAGCAACTTCGACATCTGAATGGTAGAATACCGGCACCATGCCCGTATCCTTTATCTTACCCAATACCTGAATCTTATCAAATTTTGCCATATTCTACAATCTTATCTATCTACACGTCCGTTGGTATGACCAGCAACCAACGATTCAACTTCCTGAATACTAACAATATTTACGTCTCCGGGGATGGTGTGCTTTAAAGCACTTGCCGCAACAGCGAACTCCAAGGCATCGCGCTGTGACATCTTGTTGACAAAGCCATGTATGATGCCGGCGCTAAAGCTGTCGCCACCACCTACCCTGTCAACGATTGGCGTAATCTCGTACCTGCGGCTAACATAGAACTCGTTGCCATCGTAGATCATAGCCTTCCAGCCGTTGTTGGAAGCGCTGAAGCTCTCGCGCAGCGTACTGACAACATATTTGAAGTTAAACTCCTGCTGCATCTTGGCGAAGATAGCCTTGTAGTCGTCAGCCTCGGTCTTTCCTGACTCGACATCTGACGCGGGCTTAAAGCCCAGACACTTCTCGGCATCCTCTTCGTTGCCAATGCAAACATCGACATACTGCATCAGAGGACGCATAATGCTCTGAGCCTTCTCGGGTGTCCAAAGCTTCTTGCGGAAATTCAAGTCACAACTAACTGTTACCCCAAGCCTCTTTGCTACAATACAAGCCTGCTTGACACATTCTGCAGCTGTATCGCTGATGGCTGGCGTGATGCCGCTCCAATGAAACCAGTCAGCTCCTGCAAAAATCTTCTCATAATCAAAATCCTGTGGATTGGCCTCACCCATACTGCTATGAGCACGGTCATAAATTACCTTACTGGGGCGCAGGCTGGAACCTGTCTCCAAATAGTAAACGCCCAGACGCTCGCCTCCACGGGCCAGGAACTTGGTGTGAACACCAAACTTGCGAAGGCTGTTAACGGCAGCCTGACCAATCTCGTGAGCGGGGACCTTACTGACAAAAAAGGCTTCATGACCATAATTAGACAAACTAACTGCGACATTTGCTTCGCCACCACCATAATTCACGTCAAAAGAATCTGACTGAACAAATCGGCTGTTGCCTGGTGTGGAGAGGCGAAGCATAATCTCGCCCATAGTAACAATTTTTGCCATTTTTAATGTAAGATATATACGGTTAATGTTTTATTTGTACTGCAAAGTTATACAATTTTAGCGAAATACCCTACAAAATACGATGGTTTTTTAACAGAACATGTCAAAAAAAGTATAGATTATACATTATATACCAAGAATTATGTGTAATTTCGCTTTATGGAAGAAAAGATAAAAGACACCAAAGGACTCATCTCCATCAGTCCGTTGCTGGTTTTCTTGGCCATTTATACATCGTCGAGCATTATTTGCGGGGATTTCTATGCCGCATCAATAATCGTATCTTTTCTGATAGCCTGCCTATACGCCATACTGATATTCAAGGGCAAGAGCACCGAAGAACGCTTTGCCGTGCTGGCCAGAGGTGCAGCAAAGGAAGATATCATGACAATGGTGCTCATCTTCATTCTGGCAGGTGCCTTTGCCGCAACAGCCAAACAGATGGGAGCCATTGACGCCACGGTGAACCTGACCCTCAGTCTGGTGCCCATGAAGATGATGCTGTGCGGCATGTTCATTGCAGCCTGCTTTGTATCACTTAGCATCGGCACAAGCGTCGGCACCATTGCTGCCCTAACGCCCATCGCCTGCGGCATAGCCAACGAGACAGGACTGAGTCTGCCCCTGATGGTAGCCGTGATAATAGGCGGTTCCTACTTCGGAGACAATCTGAGCTTTATCTCGGACACTACCATCATGGCCACAAAGACTCAGGGCTGCAAGTTGAAGGATAAATTCCGCTACAACCTGAAGATTGCCCTGCCTGCCGCCATCATCACCCTCGTGCTGTATCTGATAGCAGGAACAGCAGCAACGGCAACGCCTGTTGAAAGGGAAATAAACTACCTGCTTATAATACCTTATATATATATATTAGTGTCGGCCATCTGTGGACTGAATGTTATGATGCTTCTTTCCACTGGTACAATATTAGCTGGCACAATAGGAATACTGAATGAAAAACTGACACTTGCCGAATGGTCTTCGGCCATGAACAACGGCATCATGGGAATGAGCGAACTGATTATCGTAACCCTGCTGGCAGGTGGCATGATAGAGGTGATGAAGGAAACAGGCGGCATAGAATACCTGAAGACGAAGCTCACCCGCAAAATATCGAGCAGGACGGGAGCAGAGATAAGCATAGCAGGACTGGTTGTTCTGACAGACTTCTGCACCGCCAACAACACCATTGCCATCCTGACGACAGGACCATTGGCAAAGGAGATATCGACCCTATACAAGATTGACCCCAGACGAACGGCAAGCATACTGGATACCTTCAGCTGCTTTGCCCAGAGCGTCATCCCCTATGGGGCTCAGATGCTGATAGCTGCCGGTCTGGCGAGTATCAACCCAATAGAGGTGATACCCTATCTGTATTACCCCTTCGTATTAGGAATTGTTGCATTTTTATATATCATTTTTAGACATGAAAAGTAAACTTCTATTTTTGGCCACTACCCTATTGTTTGCATCTTGCTGGGAAAACAAGGCCAACAAAGAGCAGCAAACAGAAGAAAATGGCGACTCGCTTGTGCAAACTGAGAAACTGACTTTCTCTAAGTCGGGCTACAACATCAATAAGAAAATTCTGGATGGAGTACCCAACTACACCATAAGCATAGAGGTAAAATATGCCGAAGGAAACAGCATAGCTGCCAAGCGTATAAACAAGATGCTGACTGCCTTCCTGTTTGGAAAGAGCAGCACCTCGTTCGAGGAGGCAAAGTGTCAGTTTATCGATTCTTTAGAGACGGAATACGTGAAGGAACTGAAGGAATTCTACGACCCTGACAACGAATATCAGGACACCTACTCCTATTCATACACGCAGACTGGCAAAGTGTCGGAGAATGCCCCAGAGGGTGTCGTAGCCTATACAAACAGAATAGAGGTGTACACAGGCGGAGCTCATGGCGGAGTACTGGAAAGCTACATCAACTTCGACAAGGCTACGGGCAAACTTATCACCTGCAAAGAGCTCTTCGGTAATAAACAAGATGACGTATATAAACTGATTAAGGCAAAAATAATCAAAGATAACGATTGCAAGAACGAACAGGAACTGATAGAAAAACGTGACATCTTCACGTTAGGAGATGTTTACATCTCGGACAACAATTTCCAATTGGAGAAAGACAGCATCCTGTTCTGCTACAATCCCTATGAGATCGCTCCGTGGTCAGAAGGATTCATTTTCGCCAGACTTTCATACAAGGAACTGGGAGGACTGATTAAACAAGACATAATTAAAGAATAATGGAGATAATACGCAAATACTTCCCCCACCTGACTGAGGACCAGATAAACAAGTTCAAACAACTGGACGAACTGTATCATGACTGGAATGCCAAGATTAACGTCATATCCCGCAAGGATATCGACAATCTGTATGAGCACCACGTGCTGCACTCGTTGGCTATTGCCGAGATGATTCGCTTTAAGCCAGGCACCAAGGTGATGGACTTAGGCACAGGAGGCGGATTCCCCGGTATTCCCCTGGCTATCATGTTCCCTGAGACAACATTCCATCTGGTGGACTCGATAGGCAAAAAGATAAAAGTGTGCCAGGAGGTTGCCAACGCCCTACAGCTGAAGAACGTAACAACCCAATGGTGCAGAGCTGAGGAGATAAAAGACAAGTATCACTTTGTGGTATCACGTGCCGTAATGCCCCTTGCCGACTTGGTAAAAATTATCAAAAAGAACATCAGCACAGAGCAAATAAATGCACTGCCTAACGGCATCATCTGTCTGAAAGGCGGCGAGCTGGAGAAGGAAACCCTGCCACTAAAGAAACAAACTGAGATATATCCACTGACGGACTATTTTGAAGAACCGTTTTTCGAAACAAAAAAAATCGTTTACACTCAACTATGTTAACTAAAGCATTCACATTCAATCCTGTAGGAGAAAACACCTACCTTATTTGGGACGAAGATTCACGCGAGGCCGCCATCATCGATGCTGGCATGAGTAACCAAAGGGAAAATGCTATCATCAGCGATTTCATAGCCAATGATAAACTGAAATTGAAATACGCCCTGCAGACGCACATGCACTTCGACCATATCTGGGGCTTGTCTTTCATCGAGGAGACTTACGGCCTGAACCCTCTATGCCATGCAGCAGACGAAAGCATATACAACGAGGCACCAGAGATGACAACCATGTTCCGCCTGTCTATGAACTGGAACCTGCCTTCCATAGAGCGTTATCTTAACGAAGGCGAAACCCTGCAATTGGGCGATACCGTCATTAAGGTGCTGCACACACCCGGCCATACACCAGGCGGACTGAGCTTCTACATCGAGTCAGCCCACACGCTGTTCACCGGCGACACTTTGTTCAAAGGAAGCATCGGACGTACCGACCTGCCAGGTGGCAACCTTACGGACGAGCTGAACAGTATAAAGAACAAGATTATCACATTGCCACCAGAAACCATTATCTATTCCGGACACGGACCTGAAAGCAATATTAAGTGGGAGTTGATGAACAACCCCTACCTGCACATGTAAAATCAACGGGGAAGAAGGATATCCTGTAGGCTGTAGTTGTCCAAGAGGCAACTACGGTCCACATGGCCCCTGATACCATTAACATAGCCCTGTGGCGTAAACTGCCACATGAGGATGGGAACATCGTCACAGAGCTCGGGCTGCTCCTCTGAATTATATCTGGCAATAAAAAACTTGTATTTTTTGTACATGCCAGAGAGATATTTGTTATAAAAATTCACACCTGTATAGATGATGGGCTTAACACCATAAGCACGCTCTATCTCCTCGAGAAGTGTCTTTAACTGGGCATGAAAATAAGCCAAAGACACCCTACCCCTATGCTCAACATCCACAACAGGAATCAGATCCTGCATCTTAATGTCGAAATTGGAAGCAAAGTTCTGGAACTGCACCAATCCGCTGGCCTTGGGACTGAAGAAATGATATGTGCCAACGGGGATACCATTCCTCCTGGCCTCGCGAATGTTTCGCTCGTACTCGTCATCGACGTGCGATGTTGATTCCGTTCCCTTTATATACACATAGCCCACATTGGCATCTGTAGCCACCATGTTCCAGTTGATGGAGCCCTGATGGTGCGAAACGTCAATGCCGTAGATAGACGGCTCCTTGTAAGGTCTGATGGAATGAAGCCTTAGTTCAGGTACTGCCAACAGAGGCTTCTCTGGCATATCAGGCTTGCATATCGGGTCAGGAATAGGCACAATATATTCCTGCGCATAATGCTTCTCTATCTCTGTCTTGCGCTTCTTATCGGCGTGGACAAAGAGACAGCAACCAAATAATAATAAGATGCTAAGAGATGACGGTTTCACGAAATCAGGAACAGATTATGTTATTCTATATCCATTCCGTGAAAAATACATTCGAAGTTACGTCCCTTTATGCTGGGGAACTGGCTTCTAGTATCGATATCGCTACGTGAACGCAGGTGATCGATGATCTTGTTGTAGCAGTCCTGCTTGCTGATAGCCTTGACACGTGCAACAAAGAAAGTGTCAACATATTGGAACTTCTGAGTCTGTGGAATGGGAATAACTCTCTTGAACATCAGAGAGCCATCGTACCATCCGGGATTGTAGTCAGAGAAGACATCCGTCTTTGACTTAGGCGTCTCGGCCTGACCATCATGTGCAGCAGCACCATTGTTCTTGAACTCCTCCATATTGGCAGCCGTCGTCTTGATGATAATAAAGTATGCCTTACCATGCACCTTGTAACGCTTGGGGTACATGTTACTGCTATCAACATACTGCGCAATGTCATTCATCAGAAACTCATCCAAATCAACCTCGGGAATGGACTGCAGAAAATCAAAAGCTTCATCAAGGGTATAGGCAAAAACTTCGCTGTCGAAGTATCTCAAATATAAATTCATTCGGTAACAATTTTAACAAAACGTGTGCAAAAATACAGAAAATATATTAATAATAGAAATGTTACAAAGACAAAAAGTGCCTTTATACATATTTTAATATCCGTACTCACAAAAAACTGGATTATTTTATATACCTTTGCAAACTTAAATAAAATTGCATCTCATAAATTGACTTGTAAATATCTATGTTAGAAATCAAGAAACCACATCTTTCATTCGTTGCAGAATTCAATCCTGATTCAGAAAAACTGATTCACGAACACAACGAAGGTAAAATGCCTATACTACCACTAAGGGACAATACCTTGTTCCCTGGTACCATTATCCCCATTACCGTAGGAAGATCAAATAGCATAAAGGCCGTTAAGATGGCCGAAAAGGGTGACGGTATAATTGCTACATTCTCGCAGAAGCAGGAGGATGTAAACTCGCCATATATCGAGGATTTGTACCCCCTGGGATGCGCTTGCAGACTGGTTCACCTGATGAAGTTGCCCGACAATACCTATACGGCATTGCTGCAGGCTATGAACAGGGTTGAGATTGTTGAGTTCAACCATACAAAGAACGGATACGAAGGTATTGTGGCAGACAGAACGGACATCGTGCCCTCTGAACCAGAAAGAGAGGAGTACTATGCCATGCTGAATATCCTGAAGGAGAAGTTCCATAATCTGACTCACCTGCTGGACAACTATCCATCAGAGATAACGAACTTCCTGAGCGGACTGCCCACTTCTACATTCATGCTGAACATCTACTGCAGCTATCTGCCTATTGATGTGAAGCAAAAATACCAGCTTCTGGCCAGTGAGACAGAACACGACAGGCTTGCAAACTGCATTCGCGTAATCAACAATCTGTTGGATTTGGCCAACATCAAGCGTAACATCGAACGCAAGACGCAGTCCGACCTGGACCAGCAGCAGCGTGAATACTTCCTTATGCAGGAGGTAAAAAACATTCAGGCCGAGTTGGGTAATAAAGACGAAATCTCTGTCAAGCAGGAGGATATTGCCAGACTGAAACAAGAGGCCGAAACCAAGAAATGGAGCAAGGAGGCACGCGAATACTTCTTGAAGGAAGTGGCCAAACTTGGCAGAATAAACATACAGTCACCCGACTACAATGTCCAGCTTACCTACCTGCAAACCATCATACAATTGCCTTGGAACGAATACACACGTGACAATATGAATATCGCCAATGCCGAGAAGATATTGAATCACGATCACTATGGAATGGAGAAGGTGAAGGAGCGTATCCTGGAACATCTGGCAGTGCTGAAAATGCGCAAGGACAAGAAGAGCCCTATCATCTGTCTGTATGGCCCTCCAGGAGTGGGAAAAACCAGTCTTGGCAAAAGCATTGCCAGCGCACTGAACAGAAAATATGTAAGAATAAGCTTGGGTGGCGTTCATGACGAGAGTGAAGTACGCGGCCACCGCAGAACATACATCGGAGCCATGCCCGGTAGAATCATCAAGGGTATGCAGAAGGCAGGAAGCGGCAACCCCGTCTTTATTCTGGACGAGATTGACAAGATATCAACCAACAACGTCAACGGTGACCCTTCTTCTGCCCTATTGGAGGTGCTCGACCCTGAGCAGAACAACGCTTTCCACGATAACTATCTGGATATGGACTATGACCTCAGTCAGGTTATGTTCATCGCCACAGCCAATGATACCAACACCATTCCCCGTCCCCTGCTGGACAGAATGGAGCTGATAGAACTGAGCGGATACATCACGGAGGAAAAGATTGAGATTGGCAAGCGCCACCTCGTTCCTAAGAAGAAGATTGAGAACGGTCTGGACGACTTCAACAATCTGAAACTGCCCAAGAAATCCCTGGAATTCCTCATCGAGAAATATACCCGCGAGAGTGGTGTCCGTGGCTTGGAGAAGCAGATTGACAAATTGTTCCGTAAGATAGCCCTGAAAGTAGCTAAAGGTGAAGTGAGCGACAAGCTCGTCATCAACGAAAGCTATATCGAGGAGTTGCTGGGCAAGCCCATCTTCAACCGCGACATCTATCAGGGCAACGAGTTTGCTGGCGTTGTGACTGGCCTTGCATGGACCAGCGTAGGCGGCGAGATTCTCTTTATAGAGACCAGTCTCAGCAAGGGTAAAGCTGCCAAGCTGACCCTCACAGGTAACCTGGGTGATGTGATGAAGGAAAGCGCCATGCTGGCACTCGAGTACATCAAGGCTCATGCCGAGGACTTGAACATAGACATCCGCATCTTCGATAATTACAATATTCATATTCATGTTCCTGAAGGTGCCGTTCCCAAAGATGGACCCAGCGCAGGTGTCACTATCGCGACAAGTATTGCCAGCATACTGACACAACGTAAGGTACGCAAGAACCTGGCTATGACGGGCGAGATAACACTGCGTGGCAAGGTTCTTCCCGTAGGCGGTATCAAGGAAAAGATTCTGGCTGCCAAACGAGCAGGTATAACAGACATCGTTATCTGCCAAGACAACAGAAAGGATATTGACGAGATACCACAGATGTATCTGACCGGACTTACCTTCCACTACGTGGAGACAATAGCTGATGTCCTGGAGTTTGCCTTGCTGGACGAGAAGGTGAAGAATGCCATTGAGTTCAAGATTGAAGATGAAAAGAAGGACGTAGTAGCATGACATTCCAACTATTACATACGGATGACAAGACTTCAGCACGCGCTGGTCTTATAACAACTGACCACGGGCAGATCGAGACTCCTATCTTCATGCCAGTCGGCACGGTGGGTAGTGTTAAGGGCCTTACGGTCAATGACCTGAAGACACAGGTGCAGGCACAGATCATTCTGGGCAACACCTATCATCTATACCTTCGCCCTGGCACCTCCATTCTGGAGAAGGCTGGAGGATTGCACAAGTTCAATGGTTGGGATAAGCCTATCCTGACGGACAGCGGCGGTTTTCAGGTATTCTCACTAACAGGAATCAGAAAACTTACCGAGGAAGGTTGTACATTCCGCAGCCATATAGACGGTAGCAAGCATATCTTCACACCTGAGAAGGTGATGGATATAGAACGAAGCATAGGCGCTGATATCATCATGGCTTTGGATGAATGTCCACCAGGAACTAGCGATTTCAACTATGCCAAGAAGAGTCTGGGACTTACACACCGCTGGTTGGACAGATGCTTCAAGAGATTCAACGAGACAGAACCCCTGTATGGCTACCAGCAGAGCCTCTTCCCCATTGTTCAGGGATGTACCTATGCCGAACTGCGTAAGCAGAGCGCTGAGTTTGTAGCCAGCAAAGGTGCCGACGGAAATGCCATAGGCGGACTGGCTGTAGGAGAGCCAACCGATGTCATGTACGAAATGATTGAGGTGGTAAACGAGATTCTGCCTAAGGATAAGCCTCGCTATCTGATGGGCGTAGGAACACCAGCCAACCTGCTCGAAGCCATAGAACGTGGAGTGGATATGTTTGACTGTGTGATGCCAACCCGCAACGGACGTAACGCCATGCTGTTTACCAGCGAGGGTATCATGAATATGCGCAACAAAAAATGGGAGGACGATTTCTCGCCCATTGACCCCAACGGCACAGCTGATGTTGACGTGTTCTATTCACGTGCCTACCTGCACCACCTCTTCAAGGCGCAGGAGCTGTTGGCACTGGAGATTGCTTCTATCCACAACCTGGCATTCTATCTATGGCTTGTGAAGGAAGCCAGAAAACACATCCTGGCAGGAGATTATTCTACGTGGAAGAGCGGAATGATAAGAAAAGTGACTAACAGATTGTAAACACCAAACATGAAGATTCCATTCTTAAAACGAATAGACAGATATCTGATAGGCAAGTTCCTGGGAACCTACATCTTCTCTATCTTGCTTATTATCAGTATTGCCGTTGTATTCGATTTTAACGAGCATGTGGACGACTTCACCACCTATCATGCACCCTGGAAAGGAATCCTGTTTACATACTATCTGAACTTCATCCCCTATTATGTGAATCTGTTCAGTTCGTTGTTTGT
This sequence comes from Prevotellaceae bacterium UBA7028, assembly GCA_002494215.1. The sequence continues at coordinate 19,124 of DLBF01000107.1, read as the reverse complement.
CTTCCTGAGCGTTATCTTCTTTACATCGAAACTGGCTGATAACAGCGAGATTATAGCCATGATCAGTACAGGCATGAGTTTCAGGAGACTGATGGTCCCCTACCTTATCAGCTCACTGATTATAGCTTGCGCTACATTCTACTTGGGTTCCGAAGTGATACCACGTGGCAGCATCAAACGTCTGGCATTCGAAAGTCAATACAAGAAGAACAAGAAGAATCCCACCTATGCCGACCGCGTTCAGCTTCAGTTGGAAGACGGTGTCATTGCCTACATGGAGCATTTCGACGGTATCACCAAGACAGGAATACACTTTAATCTGGATAAGTTCAAGGGAAAGAAGTTGGTTTCGCACCTTACAGCAGGTACTGTTAAATATGATACCCTTAGCGATGTACGCAACCACTGGACACTGAACAATGTTACCATTCGCGAGCTACATGGTTATCGCGAAAAGATTACGCACTATAATAGCATCGACTCCATCATTGCCATCGAACCCAACGACTTCCTGTTCACACGTAACATGCAGGAGACAATGACAAACAAGGAGCTGCTGGCATACATAGAGAAACAGAAGGACAGAGGAAGCAAAAACCTGAAGGTCTTTGAGGTGGAATACCACAAACGCTATGCAACGCCCTTTGCAGCATTCATACTGTCAACCATCGGCATGTCGCTCTCCTCGAGGAAGCGTAAGGGCGGAATGGGACTGGCTTTGGGCGCAGGCATTGGCCTAAGTGCCACATACATTCTATTACAGACGGTATCCGCATCCTTCTGTATAAACGCAGGATTATACCCCATGCTTGCGGCATGGATTCCGAACATATTATTTACCTTTATTGCATGGTATCTTTATAAGAAGGCACCCAGATAACAGAACAATGGATTTTTACGATTTAGACTTGAACGACTTGGTGCTTGACGCACTCGATGATATGAACTTCACCGAGACCACTCCTATCCAGGAGCACTCTATCCCGCCTATTTTGGAAGGCAGGGACATCATGGGTATTGCCCAGACTGGTACAGGAAAGACGGCTGCTTACCTGCTTCCTGTGCTTAGTTTGCTGGAAGATGGCGGATACCCGAAGGACGCTATCAACTGCGTCATCATGTCCCCCACCCGTGAATTGGCACAACAGATAGACCAAGCCATGCAAGGGTTCTCTTATTATCTGAGCAACGTCAGCAGTATTGCTGTTTACGGAGGTAACGACGGCATTCGATACGAGCAGGAGAAACGCGGCATGCAGAATGGTGCAGATGTTATCATTGCTACCCCCGGACGCCTTATCAGCCATATTACATTAGGTAATATAGATTTAAGCAAGGTCTCATTCTTTATCCTCGACGAAGCAGACCGTATGCTGGATATGGGATTCTGCGACGATATTCTGCAGATTGCCAAGCAGCTGCCAGAGAACCATCAGACCATCATGTTCAGTGCCACCATGCCCAAGGATATCCTACAGCTGGCACACCAGTTGCTAAAGGATCCCGTTGAGGTAAAGCTTTCGCTGAGTAAACCTGCCGAAGGAATCTCACAGAGCGCTTACATCTGTTACGAGACACAGAAGTTGGGTATCGTTAAGGAGATATTCAAGGAACGTAAGCCCGAAAGGGTTATTATCTTTACCAGTAGCAAGGTGAAAACAAAGGACTTGGCCATCAGCATCATTAGGGCTGGATATAAGGCCAAGGCTATGCACAGCGACCTCGACCAGTCGGAACGCGACGAGGTAATGTATCAGTTCCGCAGTGGCAAAATAGACATTCTGGTGGCCACAGACATTGTTGCCCGTGGTATCGATATTGACGATATTCAATTGGTTATCAACTACGATGTTCCACACGACAAGGAGGACTATGTTCACCGAATCGGCAGAACGGCAAGAGCTGGCAAGAACGGACGTTCGATTACCTTGGTTTCTGACAAAGACCAGCAGTACTTTGCACGTATAGAGCGTTTCTTGGAGAAGGACGTAGAGAAGCTTCCCATACCCCAATCATTAGGCGAAGGTCCTGTTTACAACAAAGAAACAAAGCCAAAGTCAAAGAGAAAATATCACTCTAAAAATCACGGCAAATACAAAGGAAAGCCAAAAAAGAAGAGTGATTCACAGAAGAAATCATAAAGAAAGCCGCAGACGCAATTTCTTGAGCATCAGCGGCTTTATGTTATTTATAAGAATAATCGGAGAAGTTTGCTTAAAGAGCAGAAACGCTTCTTTTGTAATCCACCATCTTGATGGCAGTTACGGCGCACTCATCGCCCTTGTTGCCAAGCATACCGCCACATCTCTCCTCGGCTTGCTCCATTGTGTTGCAAGTCAGCAGACCATAAATGACGGGGACTTTGCCTGTTGCATTCAACTCAGCCAACCCCTGCGTAGTACCCTGACAGATATAGTCAAAATGAGGAGTGTCGCCCTTGATGACGCATCCGATAGCTATAACGGCATCTACCTTACCAGAGTTTACAAAGGCAGAAGAACCAAAGACAAGCTCGAAGCTACCGGGAACGGTCTGAATAAAGATATTCTCCTCCTTGGCACCATGAAGGGTCAGCGTATCAAAAGCGCCCTGCAGAAGGGCGCCTGTGATTTTACTGTTCCATTCGCTTACCACGATACCGAACTTCATGTCGGCAGCATTGGGTACGGAAGCGAAATCGTAATCAGAAAGATTGTGTAAAGCAGAAGCCATACGTTTTTACTTTACACGCTCGATATACTTGTCGATCTCGTTGTACTGCATGCTCTGCTGATACTTGTTCTTAATCAGTGTGTAGCAGTCCAAAGCCTTATCATTCTGACCCAGAGACTCATAAATCTGACCAGCCTGAATCAGGTAGATGGGGCTCAGTGTATTGTTGTCTGCCTTCTTAGCAGCCTTTACAAGCATCTCAACAGCCTTCTCGTTCCGACCGAGCTCAGCGTAGCAGTTACCGATAGTACCGATAACAGAGGGGCTTACCATATCATCGCCACAGCTGCTGTAATCCTCCAGCTGGTCGATAGCGTCCTGGTATTTCTCTGTTTGATAAAGACAAAGACCAGCATACAGATGAGCAAGGTTAGCAGCCTTTGTGCAACCGAACTCGTCAGCAATTGCCAGGAAACCCATGTTCTGACCATCACCGTTCAATGCCTTCTCGAAATCACCGTTCATGAAATACTCCTGAGCAGCGAACAGGCTCTCGTCTGCCTTGTTGCTACGGGGTACGAGATAGAACTGGTGAAGCAGCAATGCTACAATGATAACTGCCAGCAATGTGCTACAGCCATAGACAATAGCTTTCTTGTTCTTTTCATAGAAAGACTTGGAGGCTACCAAAGCTTCATCAAACTCGTTTACCTCGTAGTTGTTTTTTTTGTTTTTTGCCATTTTATTTAATATTTTATCTTTTGTTCAAACGAAATTACGTGCAAAAATAGCTAAAATATCGCAGATGATAAAATTTCGACAAAGATATTTTACGTTTCATGTGCTTAAATAGAAATAAATGATGTAATTTTGTGTTCGAAATGATACTTAAGCACCTTTCCATAATCAATTACAGGAACATTCCTTCGTGCGAATTAGATTTTTCCCCGAAAATTAACTGTTTTCTAGGAATGAACGGCGAAGGAAAAACCAATCTGCTCGACGCCATCCACTTTCTAAGTCTATGCAGAAGTTATGCCACCAGCCAAGATTCGCTCTGCATTCTGCACAATCAGGACATCATGTCGATAGCAGGACAGTACGAGACCGAGGACGGCACTCCCGAAGATATACATATAGGTATAAGGCGAGGACAGAAGAAGGTTGTACGCCGTGGCAAAAAAGCTTACAAACGTCTGGTGGAACACATCGGACTGATTCCCCTTGTGATGGTCTCTCCTGCCGACCAGTTTCTGATTGCAGGAGGCAGCGAGGAAAGGCGCAGGTTCATGGATATCATCATCTCGCAGTATAACCCTTTGTATATGGAGGCACTGCTGCGTTACAACAAGGCCCTGCAGCAACGCAACGCCTTACTGAAAGAGGAGATTGCGCCGGATCCCGAGATGTTCCTGCTGTGGGAAGAGCAGATGGCCAGGGAGGCTGAATATATCTTCCAGTGCAGGGAGGAATACATCAAGGACTTCACCCCTATCTTCCAACGTTTCTACAATCACATCTCTAAGGAGAAGGAAGTGGTGGAGCTGCGTTACGTCTCACACTGCCAGCGTGGTTCTTTGTTGGAACAGCTTACCAGAGACCGCTTCCGCGACCAGGCTGTGGGCTATTCCCTGCATGGCGTTCATAAAGACGACTTGGAGATGTTGCTGGGTGGTTATGCCATCAAGCGGGAAGGGTCGCAGGGGCAGAACAAGACCTTCCTGATTGCCCTTAAGTTGGCGCAGTTCGACTTCCTTAAACGCACAGGCAGTCAGACAACTCCCCTACTCCTTTTGGATGACATCTTCGACAAGTTAGATGCCGAACGAGTGGAACAGATTGTTTCCCTTGTCAATAATGACCTTTTTGGTCAGATATTCATTACGGATACCAACAGAGACCATCTCGATAGTATTCTTCAGAAATCCAGTGGAGACTACCGTATCTTCCATGTTAAAAACGGCAACGTAACATTATGATAAAGAACAAGCCCAAGCAGTTAGGCGATTTGCTGATGCAGTTTCTAAGAAGTGAAGGTCTGGAAACTCCCCTGTTGGAACACCGTATTATAAATGCGTGGCCTGCCGTTATGGGTGATACCATCAGCCGCTACACCACAGATATATACATCAAGAATTCTATTCTATGGGTAAAGCTGAAGAGTTCTGCATTGAAGCAGAACCTGCTGATGATGCACGGCGACATAACACGTAAGTTAAATGCTTACGTGAAGTCACAGGTTATAACAGATGTGCATTTTCTTTAGAAAAGGTCCAGCTTCCTTTTCTTTGCCTCCTCGAAACTCAGAATCTCTGTTGGAGCATCCTGCTCGCACAGCAATTGCTGTTCCTTCTGCAGCGTGTCCTTGGCTTCATCCCTTGTAACAGGATTGATGAACTTGGCTGCCAACGGAGCATTCTGGCTGGCATCCTTCACCCAGATAACCGAACCATCATACTGAGGAGCAATCTTCAGGGCGGTATGTAAGGGGCTGGTGGTGGCACCGCCTATCATGACGGGAACCGAGATATTGGATTCCTTCAGCAACCTTACCACCTTTATCATCTCATCCAGACTGGGAGTTATCAGTCCGCTCAGTCCAATGATATCGGGTTTCAGTTCGAGGGTCTTCTTTACAATCTCCTCGGCAGGAACCATCACGCCCAAATCAATGATTTCGTATCCATTACATGCCATCACCACAGAAACAATGTTCTTACCGATGTCATGCACATCACCCTTGACCGTAGCCAACAAGACCTTTCCTGCTGACGAAGTCTGATTCACCTTCTGCTGCTCGATATAAGGCTGCAGGATGGTAACGGCCTGCTTCATACAACGGGCTGCCTTTACAACCTGAGGCAGGAACATCTTGCCTTCTCCAAAGAGGCGACCCACATTGTTCATGCCATCCATGAGCGGACCTTCGATAACCTTAACGGCATATTCGAATTTGGCCAACGCCTCTTGCAAGTCGGCTTCCAGATTGGCAGCATTTCCCTTGGTCAGCGCTTCTATCAGACGCTCCTCCACAGGCTTCTTCACAGACTCTGTCTCGGGCTTAGCTGTCACATCCGTAGCCTCCTCTGCCATCTCCTGAGCCAAGGAAATCAACGCATCAACACTCTCCTGAGTGGGTCTTAGCAAGGCTTCCTCTATAATCTGAAGTTTTGCTGCAGGAATATCGCTGTACATTACTTTGGTAGAAGGATTTACGATACCAAAGTCCATACCTTTCTGCTGTGCATGGAACAAGAATACAGCATGCATAGCCTCCCTTATCCAGTTGTTACCACGAAAGGAGAAACTAAGGTTGCTGACACCACCACTGACATGTGCGCCAGGCAGATTTGTCTTTATCCATTCCGTAGCACGGATAAAGTCGAGGGCATATAAATTGTGCTCGGGGATACCTGTTGCCACGGACAGCACATTGGGGTCAAAGATAATATCCTGAGGGGCGATTCCAACCTTGTCAACCAGCAGACGATACGAGCGTTCGCAGACAGCAATCTTTCGTTCGTAGGTGTCTGCCTGACCTGTCTCGTCGAAGGCCATTACCACAACGGCAGCTCCCATCATCTTGATGTCACGGGCATGAGAGAGGAAGACCTCCTCACCCTCCTTCAGCGAGATACTGTTCACGATGCACTTTCCTTGCAGGCACTTCAGTCCCTGACAAACAACCTTCCAGTTGCTACTGTCTATCATAACCGGAACACGATATATGTCGGGGTCGCAAGCCAGCATGTTCAAGAAGTGCTTCATCTCCTTCTCGGCATCCAGCAGGCCATCGTCCATATTCACGTCCAGCACCATGGCACCGTCGTCCACTTGCTTGCGGGCAATAGCCAGCGCCTCCTCGTAGGAGCCCTCCTTTATCAGACGGAGGAATTTACGCGAACCTGCCACGTTACATCTCTCACCTACATTCACGAAGATAGACTCGCTGCCTGGGCGAACTTCCATTAGTTCCAAGCCCGAGAGCCACATGTTCTCCGTGCGAGCCACAGGCTTATGAACCTGTTCTATTTTCAGGGTAGCCAAAGCCCTGATGTGTTCGGGTGTAGTACCACAGCAACCGCCTATGATGTTTACCAGCCCCTCCTCTGTAAAGTGACGCATCTGCGACAACATCATCTCGGGTGTCTGGTCATAACCTCCCAAGGTGTTGGGCAGACCGGCATTGGGATGTGCAGTAATATAATAAGGTGCTTTTTCTGCCAGTGTTCTCAGGCAGGGCAACATATCCTCTGCTCCGAAGGAACAGTTCAGGCCGACACTCAGAATGGGAGCATGCTGCACGCTGGCCAAGAAAGCCTCCAGTGTCTGGCCACTCAGCAGACGGCCAGCCTTGTCGCTCACCGTAACACTCAGCATCAGGGGGATATCCTTTCCGCTTTCCGTGCGTACTGTCTGATAGGCATGAATACCAGCCTTACAGTTCAGGGTATCGAAGATCGTCTCCAGCAAAATGCCGTCAACATCACAGTCGAAGAGCACCTGCATCTGTTCCAGATAAGCCTCATACATTTCGTCGTACGAAACGGCACGATAAGACGGGTCGTTCACGTCGGGGCTCATAGAAAGCGTCTTGTTCGTCGGGCCTACCGTGGCAATAACAAACTTGCTTGCTGCCGATGAGGCATGTGCCGACTGATATGCTGCGATGGCTTCGCGTGCAATCCTTACGGCTTCACGGTTCAGTTCCTTCACCAGATGCTCGCAATGATAGTCTGCCATCGAGATACGCTGGCTGCTGAAGGTGTTGGCTGTTATGATGTCTGCCCCTGCCTCCAGATATCTGTAGTGGATATCCTTTATGACATCGGGTCTTGTCAGTACCAGAATATCGTTGTTACCCTGCATTTGCCCGGGTATATCCTGGAAGCGTTCGCCCCTGAAGTCCTGTTCTGTAAGGTGATAGCTCTGAATCATGGTACCCATGGCACCGTCCAAAATCAGCAGCTCACCACTGGCTAATACCTTATTTATATTATTATCTGTCATCCTTTGAAATTAATATCCGAACACCTCGTGGGCCGTCAGGGTCTTTACATTACCCAAGCGCTGAAGTTCCTCATTGGACAATCCCTTAGGATCGCCGGCAAAGACGCTGCGATAGCGCAGGCCCTTCACATTCTTTTTCTGGAAGTCAACAATATCCTTCAGCGTGATGTTCTGAACCTGCTCGTATATCTTCTTACGCTGGTCGTAGTCGATACCTAGGTCCTTGGCATCGAAGTAAGCCTCGAAGTACTCTGCGCCATTCACACGTTCTGTGCTCAGCTGAGTCAGCACGCCCATCTTGGCTACATCGAACGATGTCTGACTTTCGGGCATGTTGTTTACGATGTCGTCAAAGACATCGATACACTCTTTCAGCTTGTCGTTCTGACTCTGGATAGTTGTTGTGAAGGTGCAGAACTGATCCTTGTAGGCAGGCATATTGTAGTTGGCAGCTGCGCCGTAGCAGAGGCTGCGTTTCTCGCGCATCTCCTGGAACACAACGGTGTTCATGCCTGCGCCAAAGTAATTGTTGTACATATATGCAAGGCCCAGCTTGCTCTCGTCCCAAGGCAGAGCGTTGCAGGCAAACTGACTCATGACGAAGCTGGTTGTTCCGTTGTATGGGAAGATAAAGCATTCCTTTTCGTTGGTTTTCAGCAGATCGGGAATCATCTTCTTACCCACCTTTGCAAGGCTGTCTGCTGTCTTATGTTCATTGTTGATAAGCATCAGCAGGTTGTCCGTTGCCATAGGTCCATAATAAGTAATGGTATGCTCATAACTTAGGAAACTCTTGATGATGGAAACCAGCGTCTCGCTCATGGTAACGGCATTGCGTAACTCGTCGTTTGTCAGTTCCAGCTCTACGCCAGGCAAACCATATTGCAGGTATTTACGCAGGAACTGGCTGTAGGCATCGAACATGTTCATCAGGTTCTCGCGCTCCTGCAGCTTGGTAACAATTAGGTTCTGCAATGCCATGCTGTCGGGCTTTGCCGATGAGAGTACCTTCTCCATTAGCACAACAGCTTTATCCATATTCTCCTGCAGACCAGACAGCGTGATGTTGGTGGTGCGCATGTCGCAATATATATCCAGGCGGCATCCCAACTGATAGAACTGCTGCTGAATTTCCTCGGCAGTCAGGCTGTCGGTGCCCAGGAGGTTGATGTATTCGGTAGCCAAAGGGATATAACGGTTCAGGCCGCCGTCCATCACGGTAGTCGTACCCATGTCGTAGCGATAGGTAAGCATGAACAGGTCGTTCAGCTCATTCTTTCTGTACAATACGGGGATGTTCTTATTTGCATTTAGGAAGGTGATATCCTTCTGGAAATCCACGAACACAGGCTGGATGGGCTTCACCTCGGTGTTCATAATCTCCTTGGCAAAGACGCTTACTGTGTCACGGTTCATCTTGATAGGTGTGATAGCAGGCTTCTGAACGGGCTTGATATTCTTATCCTCTCCGATACGCTTGTAAACGCAGACGTAGTTGTTGGTCTTCAGGTGCTTCTTGGCAAAGGCAACGATATCCTCCTTTGTCAGCTTCTCAATACGAGCAAGTCTGTTCACCTGGTCAGCCCAATCAACATCATTTGTAAAGGCATCCACGAACTGCATAGCCCTATCCATGTTGTTCTCCAGCATGTGCTGCTCTTCCAGCTTCTTCTCTGTGATGATGCTCTTCACCAAGTCGTCCGAGAACTCGCCCTTCTTCAGTTTCTCCACCTCCTGCAGAATCAGGTCGCGCAGGCTCTCCAGCGACTGACCGGGAATAGGCATACCCAACAGGCCAAAGCCAGTATAGTCGCAGAAGGGCATCAGTTGGCTTTCGCTTGCCACCACCTTCTGAGGAAGGTTCAGGTCCAGGTCGAGCAGACCAGCCTTACCATTGTGTAAAACCTGAGACATTACTGCTAGCGTATCGTTCTGGTGGCTGCTAAGGCCGTCGAAACGCCAAACTAAGACCACAGACTCGGGGTTGGGAGAAACCACTTCCTTCTCCACCACTTCAGTCAGTTCGGGCTGAGGCTCTATCTCGGGCTGCTTCAGTTCGGGATTCTCCTTCCAATCGCCAAAGTACTTGGTAATGATGTCCATAGCCTGATCAGGGTCGAAGTCGCCACTCATACAGATAGCCACGTTGTTGGGAACGTAGTACTGGTGGAAGAAAGTCATGATGTTCTTCAGGCTGGGGTTCTTCAGGTGGTCGCCCAAACCAATCACAGAGTGGTTATAGGGATGTGTGGGAGTCAGCGAGCCGAAGATAGCATTCGACAGCTTGTCCCAGTCGGTGTTCAGGTACTTGTTGTACTCCTCGTACACAGCCTCCAGCTCAGTATGGAATCCACGCAGCACCATATTCTTGAAGCGGTCCGACTGAATCTTGGCCCAGTTCTCCAGCTGGTTGCTGGGTATATCCTCCATATAAACCGTCTGGTCGTTACTGGTGAAGGCATTGCTGCCGTCGCTACCGATGTTAGCCATCAGTTTATCGTACTCGTTGGGGATGAAGTACGTGCTGGCCTCGTAGCTGATGCTGTCTATCTGGTGGTAGATAGCCTTTCGCTCCTCGGGGTCAGTCGTTGCACGGTACACTTCGTACAGGTCGGTAATTTTATCCAGCAGCACCTTCTCCTCCTCGTAGTTAGTGGTGCCCAAGTTTGTACTACCCTTAAACATCATGTGCTCCAGGTAATGTGCAAGACCTGTAGTCTCCATTGGTTCATGCTTACTGCCGGCATGAACAGCTATGAATGTCTGGATGCGAGGTTGTTCCTTGTTGACCGTCATGTAAACCTTCAGTCCGTTGGGCAAGGTATACATCTTTGTGTGCAATGGGTCGTTTTCCACAGTCTGGTAATCATATTTCTGCTTACAGCCCGTAAGACAGACAATGGACAGAATAGCTAAAATCTTTGTTGCCTTCATAATATCTTTGTTAAATTTGGATACAAAACAAAATAAAAACAATTTGCCCTAAAAAAATACTTTCGTCAATAATTCTTCTTAAACTGGCGGGCCATATCCCTACGGTCCTCCTTTTCCTTCAGTGTCTCACGCTTATCAAATTCCTTCTTACCGCGACAGATATGGATGTCTAATTTAGCCCTGCCGTTCTCATCGATAAACAGCAGCACAGGCACGATGCTGAAGCCAGGCGCCTTCACAGACGACTGAATCTTGCGTATTTCCTTGCGGTTCAATAGCAGTTTGCGGTCTCTTCTTTCCACATGATTGTTATACGATCCCTGCTCATACTGCGCGATGTACATATTCTTCACCCAAACCTCGTCGTGGTGAACGATGCAATATGTATCCACCAGGCTGGCCTTACCCTTGCGGATGCTCTTTATTTCGGTACCCGTAAGCACAATACCTGCAGTATATTTATCCAGAAGCAGGAAGTCGAACTCCGCTTTCTTGTTCTTAATATTAACGCTACCTTTATTTTCTATTTTTGATTTAGCCACAACACTTTATTTTGGGCTGCAAAGTTACAAATAAGCGAGGGAAAAGCAAAAGAAAACCAAAATTTTCTTTTCTTTTCCGAGCGGAAGTGACTTCGAGACGTAGTCTCAAAGTACGAATAAATGAGCAGAATACAAAATAAAACTTTATTTTTAATCCCGAATGAAAGGACTCTGCCAGCGCCTGTGCACCTACTAGAGCGCAAGAACTTCGAAACAAAGTTTTAGAGTACGAATTTAAAGTTACTTAGCAGACGCTTCCCTCACTCTTTCTTCGTTGCAGATAGGGAGCACACTTAATTGATGTTCGGTACTTGTCCAGTATATGTCCGCTACATGTTCGGTGTAGAACCGAACAAATACCGAACATCAAACGTGCTTCTACCGCACAAAATCTGAGGCTAATACCTTGCTACATTATGGGTACACTAAGGGTAAGGTAAGGGGAGTATGGATAAGGGAAATATTTTAACACTGACCTACCCTACCCAAATAATGTCCAGGCCCTATAGCCAACAATTATTTACTGCCACACGTGGAAATTAAAGTTCTCATGTTAGGCAGTAATTTTCCCTAACTAGGCTATAAATAACTTCAATATGACTATTTAGAAAATTATTTACATACGTAAGATAGATAATAGATTATAGATTATAGATGAGAGATTATAGATGATAGATGGTTTCAGGTTTCAAGTTTCAATTCAATAACCATTAACCAACAGCTATTTCCTTGTTATTCTACATTATTTTTTATATCTTTGTGCACTGATTTTAAACATATGACCAACGAAACTATGACTAAGTACACAAACAAAACAAATCGGAAAGAGAAGAAAACAACAATGTCGCGTCGCCAGTTCCTGACTACAACTGCAACAGGAATAGCGGGATTTATGATACTACCCAGCTTTACCATCGACGGAGTAAGGATTGCTCCCAGCGACAGAGTGGTGCTGGGTTTCGTAGGACTGGGTCAACAGGGATGCAGCGATTTCCGTAGCTTTACTGCTTGCCCTGGCGTGCAGGTGGCAGCATGCTGCGATGTGGACAGCATTAAGCGCGAGCGCTTCCGCAGATATGTGACTAAATGGCAGAAGGAGAAGAATATGCCCGTGCGCTGCGATGTGTATGAGGAATACGAGCGTATGCTGGAGCGCAAGGACATTGATGCCATAGAGATTGCCACGCCAGACCACTGGCATGCCCTGGTTGCCATTCACTCGCTGCAGGCTGGCAAGGATGTGTATTGCCAGAAGCCCCTTGCCTACACCATTACGGAGGGCTTAGCTATTCAACGTGCCGTACGTGCCAACAACCGCATCCTGCAGATGGGTAGCCAGCAGCGCAGCAGCGAGGAGTTCCAGACTGCTATAACATTGGTGCAGAGCGGTGCTTTGGGCGACATTAAGGAGATACACGTCAGAGTGGGCGATTCTCCCAAGCCACTGGACTTGCCCGAGATGCCTGTGCCCGACAATCTGAACTTCAACCTGTGGATGGGTCCCTTGAACAACCCCAGAATACATTATCACTCCGACCTCTGCCCTGTTGTATCCCTTGATCCCGACAAGAACGAGGAGCTGTGGGGTGCATGGCGTTGGTACGAGGAGACAGGTAACGGGTTCCCTGCCGACTGGGGAGCTCACATGTTCGACATTGCACAGGCTGCCATAGGTATGGACGGACTGGGTCCCGTGGAGTTTATCCCTCAGGGATACAACGGTGCCAAGTATGCTACGATGAAGTATGCTAACGGCATTATCATGCAGGAGCGTCCGTTCACAGACAACAAAAATGACAAGGGTATCAAGTTCATTGGCGACAAGGGATGGCTGAAGGTGGCTCGCGGATACATCGAGTGCTCTGATAGCAATCAGCTGAAGAAACATCAAGAGACGATAGCAGCAGGACAGTATGAGGTGAGCGCTCCTCACATGCAGAACTTCATAGACGCTATACGCGAGCACAAGGACCCCATTGCACCCGTTGAGTACGGTTGCAGCACGAACACACTATGCTGTATATTCAACATAGCACGCGAGCTGAAGCGTCCTGTACATTGGAATCCTGCCACACTAAGTTTTGGCGACGACAAGGAGGCATTTGCACATCGTCTTTACTATTACGATTACAGACGTCCATACAAGCTTCCTTATCTGGAACGTCGCGGATAATTCTATAAAACAAGGTCAATAATGAATAAAACGGTTCAGGAAATTCAGAAATGGATGGTGGAACGCGGCTTGACGCTTTCGACGGCAGAGAGCTGCACGAGCGGCGGGATCGCTGCCGAGATTACGAAGGTGGCAGGCTCGTCGGACTACTTCCAAGGTGGATTAGTGGCTTATCAGGACAGACTGAAGGAACAATTCCTTGGAGTCAGTGCCGAGGATATCGCACAGTATGATGTGGTGAGCGAGCCCGTGGTGCGCCAAATGGTGCGCGGGGCATGCAAGATGTTCGGTACGGACTATGCCATTGCCAGCACAGGATACGCAGGCGAAGGATGCAACGGCATCCCATCCGGCACCATCTGGATTGCATGGGGCACAACAGACAACATCCACACAAAATGCCTGACCGAGAATATTGACCGAGAAACGAACACGAAGAAGGCTATTCAGCAAGCCTTGATAGGCTTGTTGAATGAGATAAAAATTAAAAGAGAAAAGTGAGATGATAGATGATAGATGAGAGGTTGTAACTCTTCATTCTTCACTCTTCATTCTTCACTTAAAAAACAAAGGCTCCCAAAACTGGGGGCCTTTGTTTTTGATTAAAGTGAACTTTCTGTAAAGAAGTGATTACTTCAGAGAAAGTGTAATTGTCTTGCCATCTTCAGCAACATTCAGTTTGTTTTCGCGAAGCAGCCAACCCATAGCCAGGTAAAGCTCCTTGTCGCTCTTAAGACCTGCAGCCTTCTTGACATCCTTAGTTGCCAGGGCTCCATTCTCGTTCAGTGCATTCCAAACTGCACCTGCAAGTGTACCTACTGTTTCAGTCATACCTATCCTTTGTTTAATTCTTTATGAATAAAATATTTTACTCAATGCAAATGTACTTCAAAATTAACAAACAGAGGAAATGAAACGAACGGAATATATACCTGAGGCTCAGTTTCTTGACACATGTCAAGGATTAGCCCCTATTTTTATCTGTAATCTTTCTTGGTAAACTTTTGTTCCATCAAAAGCTTTCCACTGCGTTTGCTGTGATACTGGTAGCAGAAAGAGACACCTGCATCTTTGCATCCCTTCAGGGGGATACTGCCCTTGATGCTGGAGAGCAGGTCCTCGCGGAATGCATCATAAAGCTCCTTGGTATAGAGCGATTCTACGTCCAAGTCGCCACTGACGGTGTAGTAATAATAATAGACACGCTGGGGGATGCTAAACACACAGCTATCCATAACCGTATATTTGTCCACCTCCTTGGGGCAGTTCTTGAGGGTAAACTTCTCTGCCTCTTCGTGAATACGCTCTTCGAGGGTCTGCCTTTTACAACCAGTAAAGGCTAAAAGAAGAAGCGAATAGATGAGAAGGTATTTGTTCATAGTGATAAAGAAAAAGACCCCTCCCTGTGTTATGCGGAGGGGTCTATATTAAATGAATGTTATTTTATTTTATTGATAAGAGCTACGAGGTCGGCAATCGTAATCATGCCGTCGCCGTTAACATCGCCATACTCAGCAACCGAGCCTTCGGGAGCCTTCAGCACGAGAACCAGTGCCAACGCCTCGATATCTGCGGCATCGATCTTCTGGTCTTGGTTGACATCGCCCCACCCTGCTGTCGAAGCACAGCTGACAGGAACAGCAGGAAGAAGAATCTGGTCAAGCTTCTCTTCGAGTGCCAACTTGGTGGTGAAGTAAGAACCTGCTGCAGGCAGCTCCTTGCTGGTAGTGATGTACTCGAAGGCTGTACCATCGGCATTCAGCATATAAACATCCTTGAGCTTGGGCTGATAGGTGCAAGCGTTAAAGACATAAGTGTCGCTGCTGACAACAGTATTACCGAAGCCAGTTCCGTAGAACTGCTTGTTATAGCCCTTGAATGTTATGGTCTTACCCTTAAACATCTTATCGCACGCAATAACATAAGGCGTATTGCCATGCAATACCTTGGCAGGCTTGAAGACTGGATTGCCATCCTCGTCCGTCTCGGCAAACTCGTAAATCCAGAAGTGGTTCAGGGTGTCGTTCAGCTGATAGGTGAAATCGCCTCTGACGATAGAATCCACATCGAAAGGCATTGTTATTGCCTGCCATGCAATCTCTGTCTCCTGATCCTCGGGGAAGGTATATGCATAGGAGGCTGTATCTGCCTTGAAGTTAACGGGTACATAGTATGGACGTCCGCTTACCAGTTTAATCTTATCGGAATGGGCACCACTAACGACATTGGATGTATCGAGCCTTGCAGGAACATTCATGCCAGCAGAGAAGGCATAAATGGTATTTGTGTTGGTTCTGTTGGGTGAGACACGGGTAATATTCTTGCTGCAATCACCATATACGCCACAGATGTTAGTGGGTAATGCCAGAGAAGAAGCCCATGCCTTACCAGTAAGTGTACCATCGTTCTTCCATATTTCCACACCCATACTTACACTCTTTCCTCCTAAATCCCAAAGACCACCATTACCGAAGGTACCGGTATGGGTTACGTGGGAAGCTGCGATGTAATACTTATTGCCCTCCTTAAGGCCCTCGAAGTTATAGGCGACATTTACCGTCTTACCAGCGGGAATCTCTACTTCATAGGTACGGCTTGAACCGCTCCATGCAGTGCCAGAGCCGTTGGGTTGGTTCCAAAGCTGGAGCTTAATCTTACCCTTGAAGTCTGTCTTGGCATTATTCTTGATAGTAGCCGAACCTGTGAGCTTATGGCCATAGATAATGCCGTTGACTTCGTTGGTATTCAAGAACTTGTTGGTAACATTCAGATTGGCCGTTTCTGCCTCTGCATTAGCCAGCACCTCCATCTTACCCTCTCCTATCAGACCTGTACCATTACTGCTGGTACAGAACCAGAGGTTGTATGTGCCGACCTCGTCAGGAGTAAAGAAGTAAGAAACCTCTACGGTCTCGCCCTTGCGAACGGTTACCATAGAACGGTTCTTGGTATATATCTTCTCGTTGGTCTGGCTGGCAAAGAAATGAATCTCCTTGTAGTACTCGTCGCCATCGTTGCGATAGGTAACTTTTACCTCCTGCTCCTTGCCTACGACACGATTGCCAGGGAAGGTGATGGTATCGATGCTGATGGAATTACCCTTATTAATATTATAAGGTGTCAGCACAACATTTCCGTCTGCACCAACAACAGCCTCGATATAATGAGAGCGCATATCATACTTGGGACGCCATATTGTGCTTTTGGCTGCCTTGTTGGCAGGAGAAAGCTTGTAGGTTCCCTCTGGCAACTTGCCCTTAATGGCAAAGGTCTTTGTAGCAGAATTATTGACAGCCAAGCTGGAGATTAGCTGAGATGAACCAACAAGTGCGATTGAGCCATCTTCGGCAACTCTGACTATACCGCTATGGAAACTACCTGAGGCAGTTGTTCTGTTCTCGAAGGTTGCCCTGATGGCAGTACCGCTTACAGCGACATCCTTGATAAAGAGGTAGGTGTCTGCCTTGTCGTCGTCTGGCAAACGAAGGTTGAAGAGTGCACGCTGGCCCATACTATAGCCATCGCTACTGCTGCTGGCACCGATTCCGCTGTTGTCGCCAGGGTTAAGGATGCTAACCAGGAACCAACCGTTGCTGCCGCCTCCCCAACCCCAGTTGAGGTGGAAAAGCTGATCGCCATCGAAACCGTCCAACACGAAAGCATGACCGCCACCTGAAGAGAAGCCAGAGAAGAGTACAGGATAGCCCTGTGCAATCTCGTTGTAAATCAGATTAAACCAGTCGTCAATGCTATAGTCGCCACGCTCGCCTATATAGGCACTGTTGTCGAAGCCAAAGTAGTTGATGTATGCCTCGGCACTGAAGTTGGCTCCAGAGGAAGGGCCGTAGTGCATATTAACGGCCTGGCCACACATGTGCATCAGATTGGCAACGGCAGAGTCCTGCGCATTGGCAACATGACCATCCTCCCAATTGTATGTGTCGCGCATATTATCCCAATCGATGGGCGTATTACGTGCAATAGCCTTTTGGGTTACGGTCTTGCTTGAACCGTTCGTTTTGGAGTAATAAGTGATACTGTATCCAGGAATCACAGCCTTGGTCTTCTCGGGGAACTTGTAGAAATTCATCACCTGAGCCATAGCGGTGGCTGTACAACCTGTGGCAGGACCACTCTTCAGGGGAAGGGGTGAGGACTCTTTCTCGTCATCCTCGAGATAATAGTTGGGGCAAGTAATGTTATAAGGCCTTCCCTGATTCCAGCGGGTAGTGAGCAGTTCGGGTACACTACGACGAGTGGACTGAGCCAGCGCCCTTGCCCTCTGGGCCTTCTTGTTAACAGTGATGTTGTTGTCAACAAGGAACTTAATCTGGTCGGCATACAACTGAAGCCAAGACTTCATGTTGTCTGGAATGTTCTCTGCATCGAAAGAACCATTCTCTACATAACCCAGAATCTCGGGTGTGCGGTCATCACCAGAAACGATAACATAACCATTACCACCGTCTGCATTGAATACATAATAATATGCACTCTCGGGCTGTCCCTTTACTCTTCTTACAGAACGGTAAGGCGTCTTGCTCCGACTCAGAATCTTACCCTTTGAGAGCAAATACTGTTGAGCTGTGTTGTAAGCATCTGAACTACTCACAGACTCAGCATTTGTTCCAACGGCAAAGAATGATGCCAGAACAACTGATAATAAAATTCTCTTCATAAAATATTGATATAAGGTTTTTATCTTTACACTTCATATCCGTTAGGGTTGTTCTTTTGGAAGTTCCAAGAGTCGCGGCACATCTCCTCGATGCCGAACTTGGCCTCCCAGCCCAACTCTCTCTTGGCCTTGGCAGGATTGCAATAGCAAGTAGCAATGTCACCCGGACGACGAGGCTTGATAACATAGGGAACCTTCAGGCCATTGGCTTTCTCGAATGCCTTGACAACATCCAGTACAGAGTAGCCGTGACCTGTACCCAGGTTATAAATAGCCAAGCCCTTGTTATCCTGAATAGCCTTCAGGGCACAAACATGGCCGCTGGCCAAATCCACAACATGGATGTAATCGCGTACACCTGTTCCGTCTGGTGTGTCGTAGTCGTCACCAAAGACACCCAGCTCCTTACGCTTACCGATTGCTGTCTGGGTAATATAAGGCATCAGGTTGTTGGGGATTCCGTTGGGATTCTCGCCAATCAAACCTGACTCGTGAGCGCCAATGGGGTTAAAGTAACGAAGCAGAACGACATTCCACTCTGGGTCTGCCTTCTGGATATCCATCAGCACCTGCTCCAACATAGACTTGGTCCATCCGTAGGGATTAGTACACTGCCCCTTGGGACATTCCTCTGTAATGGGAATGATGGCGGGATCACCATAAACTGTAGCGCTGGAAGAGAAGATGATGTTCTTACAACCATGCTGACGCATCACGTCAACAAGTACGAACACACCATTCATGTTTGTTTCGTAGTACATCAGAGGCTTCTCTACAGACTCTCCAACGGCCTTCAAGCCTGCAAAGTTAATCACTGCATCTATTTTGTGCTCTGTGAATACCTTTTCCATAGCAGCACGGTCGCGGATATCAGCCTCTATGAGTGTTACCTCATGACCAATGATTTTCTCGACACGACGTATTGCCTCGGGCTGGGAATTATAGAAATTGTCAACTACCACTACGCTATGACCAGCCTTGTCTAACTCAATAAGGGTGTGGCTTCCGATGTAACCTGCGCCACCAGTTAATAGAATTTTCATATTTTACATTGTTTAAATATATACCTTTATTATTAATTATAAACCAAACAATGCCTTCAGGCCGTTATCTACACCGCTGAAGCCCATGAAGG
>DLBF01000015.1 GCA_002494215.1 Prevotellaceae bacterium UBA7028 | reverse complement strand
TCGTAGCCCATGGGGTTCAGCACATTATAGCCCTGCAATCTCTTGTAACGGGCATATATATCGCTGGCTATATAACCTAAGGGGTGACCAACATGCAGTCCTGCACCGCTGGGATAGGGGAACATGTTCAGTACATAGAACTTCTTACGGCTCTCGTCTTCAATCACTTTGTACGTCTTGTTGGCCACCCATTTCTGGTGCCATTTCTGGTCTATTTCTCTAAAATTGTACTCTTTTGCCATATTATATTTAAGTGAATTCCTTATTTTCGGGGGCAAAATTACGAATAAGTGAGCGTAATACAAAATAAAAGTATTTTTATTTTTATTTCCGAATGTGAGTAATTTCGAGGTGGGTCTCCTCAAATTACGAAAAATCGAGTGCAGAACAAAAGAATTTATTCTTTTTTATGTCGAGGAGAGACAATTTCGGGACAAGATGCAATAAAAAACTAAATTCAATTTTGTGTTCACATGTTTCTTGATTTATCTTCAAACAGATACGATTATACCCTCCAAACGACTTGGATGGTTAAATTTGTCGGGGGAAAATCCCTATCCGATTGACATAAATCAAGAAAATTAAACAAAATGACAATCTATAATATGTCTTAAGTCGCGACAAATAATAAATACTTTAACTTTGCATGGACAAAAAAGTGAAAGCGCCGTGATGGCACAGAACTTGTTGGTATAGAAAAGCATTCATGCAAAGATATTTCGTTTAGTTAGTTTTAGGTAAAAAGAATTTGAGAGATTAAAGATTAGTCCGGCGGGCATTTTTTCGTGATGAAAAGATGCCCGTCTTTTATTTGAGTTTATGAGTTTGTAAGTTTATGAGTTTATGAGTTTGTGAGTTTGCTTTATTTCTCCCTGAATTCTGTTGGTGAAAGCCCGGTGTTCTTTTTGAAGAAGCGACTGAAGGAGGCTTGTTCGGAAAAGCCCATCTGGTAGGCTACCTGCTGGATGCTGAGATCGCGCCGGCTGGTGAGCAGCATCTTGGCCTGCAGCACTACGTAGTGGTCTATCCACTCACCAGCGCTGATGCCTGTCTCTTGTTTGATAAGCGTGGAGAAGTATTTGGACGAGAGGTGAAACATACGGGCATAGAAACCAACTTCGCGCGAGTGGCGGTAGTGTTCGATGACAGCATCGTTGAACTGAGGCGACAACTGACGACTGGTAGCGTACAGGCTTTCGTCCAACTCGTTGCGGTATGTACTGAGTAATACCATCAAGGTATGAAACGCGCTGTAAATCAGTTCTTCCTTGTAGATACCCTCTGCGTTGCAAGCCGCACGTAAGAGGCTGAAGGCATTGCACACCTGAAGGTGTTGCTCCTCGCTGAGATGCTGGCAGGGGTGCATATCAAAGTATTTCTGGGTGGCAAGGTGATGGTTAAGATATTGTTGCCGCATTCTGTTGAGGCAGGATGCCGAGGTAATTATCAGTTGAGCCGAATAGTCGGCAGATGTGAAGATGTTTTTTATCACATGCCCAGGACGCATCACAGAGATGTCGTGTGCATGAAACTCTACGGGCTTCATGTCGTATTCGCTCTTGGTGTACCCCTTTTCACAAAGCGCTATTACGGAATAAGGCGAGATGTAGGCCTCTTTATTGGCAATCATTTTGCTTGTGTAATCAATTATCATCACGCCGCGTTCCTCTATGAGTTCGCGAATCTGGTGGAACAGATATTGATTGGGGACGTTCGTGTTGATCTTGGTGTCCATAATTTTATGGTTTTCGGTGCAAACGTAACAAAAATACCCGTAAAATATGTGAAATTATGGCAAAATTTCCTTTTCATCCGACTGTTTGCCAAATCATTCTGCCAAAAGGTTATGTGTTGTTCCAGAAAAAAAGCCCAGCTTTGCTGCAAAAATAACGTAATTAATCTGTAACAGCTATAATATCCGCATAAATGAAGTTTATGATTCTATCACAGGTAAATAAAAAGATATACGCACTTGTGGCTGTACTGTTGCTGACGGTTGCGGCAACGGCACAGACGCTGAACGTGCATGTAGGTAATATTACCTATCAGTTCCCCGCATCAAGGTGCGGCGAGATGACCTATACTGACGGCACCACATTAACCATACTGAACAAGGCATTTACATTGAGTGACATCAGCAGTATAACGGTGGATGATACGGAAGTCACCGACAATCTGGTGCAGGTTGCCTACAGCGGCACATCGGCAACGGTGACCGTAGCCGGTAACGTAGCGCAGTATGTTGAACCTACTGTCAGCGGGGCCTATGTGTCGATAGCCCAGAGTAATACCGAGGCTATAGACAATGACGAAATAACCTATCAGCTTAGTGGTACCACCACCAATGGACAGTTTGCCCTCTCTGGCTCGTACAAGTGTACGGTATTACTGGCAGGCGTGAACCTGACCTGCAGTTCGGATGCAGCCATCAACATCACCAACAGTAAGCGCATCCAAATTAGTGCAAAGAAGGAGACCAGCAACACCCTGACTGATGGTGCCAACGGATCACAGAAGGCTTGCTTCTACAGCAAAGGACAGCTGCAACTGCAGGGTAACGGCACGCTCACTGTGGTGGGCAAGACCAAGCACGGCATAAAAAGCGGGGACTATATTACCCTGAAGAACCTGACGCTGAACATCACGTCGGCCGTTGGCGATGGCATCAGCTGTAACGAATACTTCCAGATGAAGAGTGGTACAGTAACTATCAAGGGCGTAGGTGATGACGGCATTCAATGCGATCTGGATGGTGACACTTCTACAGGTGAGACAGATGCACACGACGATGAAGACTCTGGCAATATCTATCTTGAAGGCGGCACCCTGACCGTTACCACTACGGCAGCTGCGTCGAAAGGCGTAAAGGCTGCAGGTGACATGAGGGTCAGCAATGGTGAGATAAATGTTACAACCACAGGCAACGGCACTTATGACAGCGAAGAAAAGGATGCCAAGGGTTGTGCAGGTCTGGATGCAGACGGCGACATGACTATCAACGGTGGAACTCTGACGCTGAAGAGCTCCGGAACGGGGGGCAAGGGTATTAAGGCGGACGGAACGCTGACCATCAATGGTGGTACCATTAACGCTACGGCATCGGGTTCTAATTACAGCTATAGCAGCTACTCGGCATCTGCAAAGGCTATCAAAGCTGGAACCAGAACGGAAGTTGCATCTGTACAGGCCTATGAGTCTGGTGTTCCTGAAGGCCCAGGCGGCCCAGGCGGTCCTGGTGGCGGCGGTGGTCACAATAACAAGAACTACACCTACTCTGGTGGTATCGTCATAAACGGTGGCACCATCATTGCCATTGCCAAGAGCCACGAGGCTATAGAATCGAAGAGCACTATCGAGATTACCGACGGCTATATCTATGCAGAATCAAGCGACGATGCTATCAACTCGGCCAGCGACTTTACCATCAGCGGTGGCTATGTGATGGGAAACAGCAGCGGTAACGATGGACTGGATGCTAACGGCAACTTCTACATCAAGGGTGGCAATATCTTTGCCGTGGCAAGCAGACAGCCAGAGGTGGGCATCGATGCCAATACTGAGGGTGGCTTCAAGCTTTATATTACGGGAGGCAACGTAGCGGCTATTGGCGGATTGGAGAATGGAAGTAGCCTGAGTGGGGTAACATCCAAGTCTTCTTCCTATAGTAAGGGCAGTTGGTACTCCTTCAAAAGTGGCAGCACCACTAAATACTACTTCAAGGTGCCGTCAAATAGTAGCATGGGTTCCAGCATGACCATCGTATCAAGCAGTTCACCGTCTGTCTCTACGGCATCATCCGTTACCAGTAACATCTGGAACGGTTATGGCAAAACGGACTAATCGATAAACCATTTCTTATATGTAAGCGCGTAAGGTCTGCCGTCCGTGATGGATAGCAGAGCTTTTTTATTCCACCTCCTTTTCCTTAAAAATTATTAAATAATGGAGTTGACTGTGCTTGGTAAAATAAGAATATGGTATATTTGTTGAAGGAAAATCCAAAAACAAGAAGAAAAGACACACAAAACAATGAAAAAGTTTCTTAGCATTGCGCTTTTTGTTGCAATTGGTAGTGCTTCATTTGCCAATAACACATCTGACGAGGATGTCTTGTTCAAAGTGCTGAAAAGCGAGGTAAACTATTATTATTCCCATCTTTCGAAGGATTCAATTCCTGTCAATTCCATCTCGTTGAATGCGCTGCAGGAAAAGGGCATCTCAATCCATAGTGATATGGGATATTCTACTGTAAACGAGACGGGATGGCGCAGGCTATCCCCTACAATGCGGATTGGTAAGATGGAATCCTATCAAGGCAGATATGGTTCAGTAATTGGTAACCAGAACGATTTGCCTTTAACGAATGATACTGCGGTTATTAAAGATGTTATCTGGAATGCCTTATGTGAAAAATATAATATGATGAAGAAGAGTCTGGAATCATCCGAGGACGATAAGGAAGATTCTGCTAAGAGTACGATTGTCATAGAACCAGAGAAATACTACGAGGCTCCACTGTCCGAATATAAAGTTGACAGGGATAAGTGGACGGCTTTGTTGAACAGGATTACCCTGACCCAGAAGGATAGCATAGAAGCTACCTGTACCGCAGACTTCTCGTTTACGGACCACAGGAAATATATTGTAAGGTCTGACGGAACAGAGGTTGTCTTTAACAATAGGACCTTTTGGGTGATGTTGTATGCAACGGTAAAAGACAAGAAGGGGATTGCGTGTCCGATGTTCAGGAGCTTCTTTGCCTATAACGAATCGGAGCTCCCTAACGAGAATAAACTTCGAGAGGCCATGATCGACCTTATTGAACGTGCCGATGCCTTGAGCAAGGCACCTATGGCAGAAGCCTATAGCGGGCCCGTGCTTTTCTCTGGCGATGCCGGGGGAGTATTCTTCCACGAGGTTTTGGGACATCGTCTAGAGAAGGATGACTCGGAATTCAAGCCTATGATGGGAAAGAATGTGTTGTCCTCAGAGATAAGCGTAACCTGCGATCCTACCCTTAAGGAGTTAAATGGCACACCCCTTGACGGGTACTATCAGTATGACGATGAAGGTACCAAGGCGCAGCGAGTAGAGTGTATAAAGGATGGTGTCATGAAGGATTTTCTGCATGTCTTACCTCAGAAGAATGAAGATGCACCCAGCAATGGACACGGACGTGCAGCATTCGGAAATAAACCTATCCCCCGACAGTCTAACCTGCTGGTAGAGACCGGTCGTCCGTACACAGAAGAGCAACTGCGCAAGATGTTCGTCCAGCAACTGAAGGAGGACAATAAGGAATACGGGTATTATATCCACAGCGTCAGCAACGGATGGACTACCACCAGTAACAACACCAACAGGGTATCATCCTTTAATGTCGTACCAGTTGAGACCTACAGGATATATGCCGATGGCAGGCCCGACTCGCTGGTACGTGGCGTTTCCTTCATAGGTACTCCGCTGACGGCTTTCAGCAACATCAAGGCTGCGGGCGGTAGGGTTCATACATTCAACGGAAGATGTGGGGCGCGATCTGGATGGGTGCCAGTTTCAATAACTGCGCCTATGATTTATGTCTCGCAGATGGAGACACAATGTATAAAGAATGAAGAAAAGAAAAATCGTATTTTGCCAAGTCCAACATCTCTGTCAAAAGAGCAACTGAGCGGTATGGATACGGATTCTGTCATTTTCCGCGCTATGGCTGATGAAATGAATCGCAGTATGGACAGCCTGAAACAGAAGGATGGAACAAAACCCTATTTCCTGGACTACATAGTTTATCGTACAGGCTCGGCTCATGTAAGATCATCATTAGGTTCATGTGAAGTTTATACCAAGGATGATATCAGAAATAATGGTAAGGTAAGAATCGTAGTGGGAGATGCAATGAAGATGTGTAAGGAAAGCGAAGGCATAGGTGTTTTGCCAAACGAAATCAGTTATAATCACTTGCGCAATAGTTTGTGGCGTTGCACATCGTACGTGTTTAATAGGGTATGTAATGATTATAAGTCGAGAAAGGAGTGGAGGGCTCAGGAGTTCCTTGACGACAGCATCCCCGAATGGCCCACGATGCCTGCCTTCAATTTTATTGATGAATCGGCATTAACCAACTATCAGAAAGATGCAGAGACCCTGAAGCTGTTGGTGGACACCTTGTCTGCAGTCTTCAAGGATTATCCTGAGTTGTGTGATACACGTATTTCTGGACGACTTGATTATGAGGATACATATCGTATGACGAGTGAAGGCCTGCGTATGCGTACTCCCGCAAAGAGAGTCCGCATCTATGGAAACGCCTGTTATGTTACTCCTGAAGGAAAAACCTTTAGTGGTAGTCCGCAGTCCTTGTATTACGATGTGGATGACTTGCCGTCAACAGATTCTTTGATAGCATGGGTAAGGGAGTTTGCTTCTAATCTGATTGACAAGAAGGTCGTGCAGATGTCAGGAGATGACGAATACGTAGGTCCTGTGTTGATAGAAGGCAGTAGGGTAAGTTCTACGTTATTCGGGAATGATTACTACCGACGTTCATCTATTTCCAACAATTTAACTTGTGGTCTGAATTCCAGAGATAAAAAGTATGATAGCACATATAAGTCGTTGGGCAAGAAAGTGGTATGTAAGGATATGTCTGTATGGCAATTGGGTAACGACTCTATTTTCAATGGACACCGTCTGTTTGGATACCGCAAATATGATGCCGATGGCATACGTCCCGCCTCCATCGAGCTAATTCGGAATGGTATTTTGGTGAACCAACTTGCAGGCAGAATGCCTTCTCCCAAAGCATTAAAGTCAACAGGAAATGAATGGCTGGGCTCCTCGCAAGACTATCATGGGTATTGCAAAGCAGGTGTACTCTGCATCTCGTTTGATAATGCAATGAGTCGGGATAAACTCATAAAGAAACTTATCTCAATGGCCAAGGAACAGCATCTGGAATATGCCTACATTTTAGGGGATAAGGGAAATGTGCTGCGTGTAGATACCAAAACGGGTAAGCAGGAAGATCTCAGATTGTATGGTGGCATTAACCCCTCTAAATCAGAGTTGACGGGTGATATTTGGGCCTCCAAAGAGAATACAGCTGATTATGTAGAATCCGCCATTCATCCCAAATCCTTGCTTTTCCCATCGGTAGAGGTTAACGTTAGTGCTATTAAACCTAAGAAACTGGGAAAATTTGCAGAGCTAAGGCATTGATTACTCCCCTATGAATTGCATCACCCCGCTGGCTGGACGGCCAGCCAAGAGTTCGTTGCGCATGAAATCCATATAGGGTGCTACATGCTGGAAGAATATCTTGTAGCCGGCACAGAGGTAGTTGAGGCCTGGTTCGCCATCTGCCGTATGCATGAATCGCAGGCGAGGGCATTCTCCGTGACAGGCTTTCAGCCATTCGCAAACACGACATTGGCGGGGAAGGGATTCTTTCTTGAGTTGGCTAAAGGCGGTCTGCTTCTCGCCGTACACCATCTGCGGTAGTCCATCGGTAAGGATATTGCCCAACTTGTATTGGGGGAAGACAAAGTGGTCGCAGCTGTACACATCGCCATTATGTTCCATAACGACTGCGTGACCACATTCCTCGGCATAGACGCAGATGCCGGGAGCTACTCCCATCCAGCCGGCAAGGGTAGCGTCGAAGACGTTTACAAACATCTCGCCCACATCGTGTCTTACCCACTCGTCGAAGATGTCACAGAGGAACTTTCCCCACTCGGCAGGCTTTACACTAAAGGGAGCAAGGGGGCAATCTTCGTCAAAGAGTTGGGCAAGGTGGCGACCGTCGGAATGCTGATGGATTCTTTCCACCACAGGACTAAACTGTAGGAACTGACAATGTAGCTCATCGCGAAAGAAACGGTAGAACTCCAGCGGCTTGGATACATTGGCATGGTTGACCGTTGCCATAGCATTCCACTCCACTCCGTAATCCTGCAGCATGTGAATAACATCCATTACCCGCTGCCAGGTTCCTTCGCCTTTGGCATCCAGTCGGTAGGCATCGTGCATCTCTTGCGTACCGTCTATGCTGAGTCCTACCAGCCACCCTTCATCATGCAGGAACTGGCACCACTCTGGGGTAAGGAGCGTTCCGTTGGTCTGTATGCTGTTGCTGATGTGTCGCCCTCTTCCATAATATTGCTGATAGCGGACGGCCTGCTTGTAGAAACTCAAAGGGCGCAGCATGGGCTCACCTCCGTGCCAAGTAAACAGGACTTCGGGCACTTGCTGCAGTTGTATGTAGTCGCGAACGTATGCTTCCAACAACCTCTCACTTATCCCCCGACTTTTTGAATCTTTAATTTTGACTTTTGAATTATCATTAAGGTGCTGCTTCTCCAGGTAATAGCAGTATTGGCACCTAAGGTTACAGAGTGGTCCTGCGGCCTTAGCCATTACGTAGAGGGGACGAGCGAAGGGGTATATGCAATTCATAATTCACAATTTACAATTCATAATTCATAATTCGCTTTGTTTAATTCACAAATCTGTAATCCCAATTCTTAATTGATGTTGATGCTAGTCATAAGATTATGAATTATGAATTGAGAATTATGAATTAAAGTAAGTTCTTTGAAAGATATCTTACAGGGTACCAGACGGCAGCCCAGCCTACCAAGAGGACTGTTACGAAGATGAGTACGAGGTCCCAAGGGTGAACGCTGACGGGATAGGCCTCTACAATGAAGCTGCCTTCGCTCTCGCCCATGGTGATGAATCCGTATTGCTGTTGAAGCCAACACAGAAGAAGACCTAAAAGAAGGCCTACAACAGCGCCAGCCAAACTAATCATACGACCCTCGAACATAAAGATGTTGCAAATCTGTCTGTCGGTAGCGCCCATGCTGCGGAGGGTCTGCACATCGTGCTTCTTCTCTATCATTAGCATGGAAAGGGAACCTATGATATTGAAGCAGGCTACCAGCAGGATGAAGGTGAGGAAGAGGTAGGAGATGAGTTTCTCGATACGCATGATGCGGAAGACGTCGTCCTGCTGCTCGTAGCGGTCCTGAACTACGAATGTATCGCCTAATAGGGCCTTTATCTCTTTCTTGGCCTGAGATAGGGAAGTGCCTTTCTTTAGTTTAACCTCAGCAGATGAGATACGCCCCTGGTAGTCGAACAGCCTCTGGGCAAATCCCAGACTGGTGATGATGTAGTTAGCATCATACTTGCTTTGCTGCACCTGAAAGACCACTCCAGGGCTTTGTAGTTCCTGATGATTGAAGGAACTTAGCGGGTTGGCCATATTCACACGCTCGCCTCGCTTGGGTGCATAGACTTGAAGGGGCTCTGTAAAGTCGATGTTGAGATTCATCTTTGCGGCCAGCTGCAAGCCTACCACGCCATATTCCAGCACATCGGCATGAAGGCCAAAGGAGCCTTCGCCGTATAGGATGTCCTCGATATGTGTCTGCTTGCTGAAGTTGTCTGCCACACCCATGATGGTTACCACATGCTGCTGTCCGTTCAGCACCACCATAGCCTGCCCCTCCATAACGGGGGTATAGACGGCTACGCAGTCCAGTTTCTTTACCTTTTGTAGTCGTGAATCATTGGCCTGGATGGTACTCCCTTCGGCAAGGGTGATACGTAGCTGAGGGTCAAAAGCTGTGAAAAGGCTGGCCACCAAATCGTGAAAGCCGTTAAAGACACTCAGCGTACACACCAGTGCCATTGTGGCTACAGCAACACCTACCACAGAGATGCCGCTGATGATGTTAATGGCATTGTGACTCTTCTTGCTGAAGATATACCTGCGGGCTATGAAGAATTCATAATTCATAATTCACAATTCATAATTAAACTTCGTTTGAGCCTGTTTTCGTTCGGGATAGTAAACAAGTTTCCTCTCCTCTAGCTTAATCGCAGCCTTTACAATTCATAATTTTTCAGTTCTCAATGATATTCTTCAGTAGTCCTTATGATTGATTTCTTTTCTCAATTATGAATTATGAATTGCCCAGAAGTTCATCGATATGATCAACGTAATCCAGCGAGTCGTCTATGAAGAATTTCAACTCGGGGATGATACGCAACTGCTTACCCACGCGGGTTCCCAGCTCGTAGCGCACCTGCTTCTGGTTGTTGTTGATGTTCTGCACAATCTCCTGTGCCCGTTCGCTGGGGAATACACTCAGGTAGGCGCGGCAGATACTAAGGTCGGGGCTGATGCGACAGGCACTCACACTAACCAATACTCCTCGCATAGCGCTGGTCTGCTTCTGAAAGATATCACTCAGTTCCTTCTGAATCAGTCTTGAAATCTTATTTTGTCTTGTAGTTTCCATATTCGGCCCCTCTCCCTAACCCTCCCCCAAATGGGAGGGAACTGCTAGCAGGGGCTTGGGCAGTTTAGTTAGAATTCCCCGCTTCCCATTTGGGGGAAGAGGGGTTAGGGGGTGAAGAGGGGCTACTCTTCATTATGAAACATAGGATCCCATGCAGGAAGTCTGGTGGGCTTCTGCTTCAGGAGTTCCAGAACGGAGTCGGGGCAGTATTTGCGGTTAACCACCACGCGGAACATATATTCGCGGAACCATTCGTCGGTCATGATGATGTAGCCGTTCATTCCGCTGTCAGAGCCCCAACTGTTCTCCACCTTCCACTTCTTGGCCTTGCCTTCGCTATCCAAATCCACAGCCATCAGGGTCATAGCGTGAGTACTGCCGCTATCGAAGGTCTCGATGCGTTGTTTCTTGTTCATTCCGAAGGTAGTGCCCAGGAGGCTTCCGTAGTCGAAGTTCTTGATGTCGGCAAATCCTACGTTGCGATCTAGGAACTTGCCTACATCACAACTGAAATACATCTGACAACTGTCCTTCAACGAGGCGATGGCAATACTCTCCAGCTCCTCGATGGGCAGGTTCACATAGAGCCAGTTGTGTCCGTCGTAAACGTGGCGGTCATAGTCGATTTCGAATACCTTGTTGTAGGGGCGGCTGGGGTCGTTCATCAGCATCACATAATCCTTGTTTAGGTCCTCGCCCTCGCTGATGCAATAAGTCTTGAAGAACTCCTGAGGGGTGTATGTCTTCTCCTTCCATGTAAACTGTGTGGGAGGCACGCCGTAAGCCATTACCAGCATACGGTAAACTGTTCCCAGTTGCTCCACCTTCAGGGCCTGCAGTTGCTTTTCGCTCATGCCTGCCTCGCTCTTCTCACGCAGGGTGATGCCGAACTCGCGAAGCTTGCGCTTCAGATGACTGCAGAACTCGCTTGTGCTATTGCTGACATAGGTCTCAGGCATCACGTCGGCAGGTACAACACCGTATTTTGTGGCAAGGTCGGCAACGCCCGTATAGGTTCCTCCGTCTGAGAGGGGATGCTGGAAGAGCCAGCGTACCATCTCGCTGTCGATGGGCTGCTTGCGGGTGTCGATGATGCCTTGCAGGAAGAGGTTGCTCTTCTCCAACTGGTCATAGAAGAAAAGGTAGCATTGACTCAAGACGAAGTTCTTCGTGTCCAGCTTTTTCATGGCACGGCCACGCAATACGTTCAGACCTGTAAAGAGCCAGCAACGGCCGCTGCTCTTCTGGTCCGTGATTCCTGTATTCTTTACCTCTATGCTGAAGTTCTTGTCCTTTGTTCCGGCATTCTCCTGATTAACGGCCATCTTCGAGATGCCTACGTTGCTGATAGCGTTACGCATCGCCTTCTCGGCAGGTGTTCCTGTATAGCTTCCCTGCAGGGTTTTCAGAACCTCGGGCGTGATGCTGGTTTGGGCGTAAGCCATTGAACATTGAACTCCTAAGAGGAGGGTAAACAAAATTGTCCTTTTCATATCCTTATATTATAATTTGGGGACAAAAATACGATTAAGTGAGCGGAATACAAAATAAAACTTTATTTTTATTCCCGAACGGTAGTATTTTCGAGACGTTAGTCTCAAAGGTACGATTAAGCGAGCGAAAAGCAAAAGAAAAACAGGCTTTTCTATTCTGTTTCCGGTCGGAAGTGTTTACCCTCATCCCCTTTATGGATTCTGTAATTTTGTTAATTTACGACGACCTTAGCAAATAATTCTTAAAATTCCATCTTCTATACACAATGAGGAATTCTTTCCCCGTTATAACAATAAAAAGTAAAAACAAAAGAAATGAAAAAGATGAGATTTTGGAGAAACGCAATCGTTATTATCGCTTCTGTATTTTCTATAGCTTCATGTAGTTGTGAAGCGCAATGGGCAGATCCGGAGGCGCATGAGAAAACAGAACAATTACAGAAGGAATACACACCACTCATCGAGGGTACGTGGCACGTCGAGCAAGTTACGGAGAGGCATCGCTACTTTGAACAACTTACATTCCAAGCCGACGGAAAGTTAAGCGGCATAAGGAAGTGGCAGGTGCGACAAATTGTTGCCATTGACGGTGAGAAACGATATACAGACTGGGAAGATGTGGAAGAGGAGAACGGAACGTTTTCGGGAACTTGGAGGCTACAATGGGAGAGGGACGATGACGGAACAGGGGAGGATAGGATCTGTCTTCGTGCTGATTTTGACAGCGAGGAGCACATGTTTGTCGCTTACAGCAATAATATGTCGTTCAGTCTTTTGGACCAAAGCATTCTCCGTTTAGACGGCTTCTTATTCAAAAACAAAGACGGTTGGACAGAATACCAAAAGGGAAGTGCTGAACCCAGCTTTTGAAAAACTCCCCCCCCTCCCTCGGGTGGGCGTAAACCATGGCTCACCCGAAGGGCGAAAGCTTGTGAGCCATACCAAAACCTTGACGGAGGCGGCGTATGCTGCCGTAGTCAACTAAGCCTCCCCCAATGTTGTGGGGAGGTTTGGAGGGGGTAGGTACCCTCCTTAGGCAAGGAGGGGCGGGTGGTTGTGAAGAAGAATTTGTTTCTTATCGAAAAAAAACAAACCCTTTTGACTTCTTTTAGGAAAAAGAAGAAAAGAAAATGTGCTTTTCCTTTTTTCTTTTGCTTACTTCTCACTACCTTTGCCGTGAAAACCAACAAAAGACTAATGAGAAAAAGTAATTATGACAAGTTTCCCAGCACCCGTACGGACGGTATGGCAGTTATCGGCTGGGAGAAGATTGTATCTACATTGAATGAGCAATGGGCCGACGAGCCGGTGTGGGCCATCGACCTTTACCCCGGAACTTATGAGGAGGACTTTCTTGCAGCCTTTGCCAAGACAGGGCGTAAGATCATAGATACCCGCACCCTGATGCGGCCCGAGGAGGAAATCCGCCAGCTTACGGAACGTTTCATCACGGACGACGTGCTGTTCGGATACATGTCGAATATTCGTTTGGAAGAATATTTCGGCCCCTCTCCAACCCCTAACCCCTCCTCCCCCAAATGGGAGGTGGGGAATTGCATCATCATCGGAACTGGTGCGGCGTTTGTTGCGGAAAAGTACTCCCCCAAAGGGGGAGCGGAGAGGGGGCTCCCCATAGTTTACGCCGATATGGCCCGCTGGGAGATTCAGCAGCGATTCCGCCGGCACGAGGTGAAGGCCCTGGGTATCGACAACAGCCAGGAGGAGCCCTCCAG
This sequence comes from Prevotellaceae bacterium UBA7028, assembly GCA_002494215.1. The sequence goes on along the minus strand of DLBF01000015.1, from coordinate 4,813 downwards.
ACAATATAAGCGCGGTTATTTCAACGACTGGAACATTGCGGACCACTATAAGGACGAGCTGATGCATTCCGGCCGTATCCAGTACTGGATAGACAGCAACAACCGCCAGCAGCCTAAGATGATCAGCGAACAGCAGTTCCGTCAGGGCATGGAGCGCACCGTTCGCAGCCCCTTCCGCGTAGTACCCTTCTTCGACCCCGCCCCCTGGGGAGGCCAGTGGATGAAGGAAGTGTGCGACCTGCCCCGCGAACAACAGAATTACGGCTGGTGCTTTGACTGCGTGCCCGAGGAGAACAGCCTCTACCTGAATCTGGACGGTGTGCTGGTAGAGTTCCCCTCGCAGGACCTCGTGCTCATGTTCAGCCGCCAGCTGCTGGGCGAACAGGTATGGGCCCGCTTCGGCAAAAGTTTCCCCATCCGTTTCGACTTCCTGGATACCATGGGAGGCGGCAACCTCAGCCTGCAGGTACATCCCACCAACGAGTTCTTCCAGCGCGAGTTCGGCATGCCCTATACGCAGGACGAGAGCTACTACCTGCTGGATGCCGGCGAGGATGCTGTGGTCTATCTGGGACTCAAGGAAGATATTGATGAGCGTCAGATGATAAAAGACCTGCGGGCAGCCCAGCGGGGCGAAATCTGCTTCCCCGCCGAGCAGTACGTGAACAAGTTCCCCGCCAAGAAGCACGACCATTACTTGATTCCTGCGGGTACTATCCATTGCAGTGGACACGATAGCATGGTGTTGGAAATCAGCAGTACGCCCAGCATCTTCACCTTCAAGCTATGGGACTGGAACCGTCTGGGCTTGGACGGCAAGCCCCGCCCCATCAATGTAGAGCGCGGCAAGCACGTTATCCAGTGGAACCGCACCACCGAGTGGGTGAACCGGAATATCCGCAACCACTTCGAGGTGCTACACGAGGAGGACGGCATCATGGAGGAGCGTACCGGCCTGCATCCCAATGAGTTCATCGAGACCCGCCGCCATACCTTCACCAAAACTGTAGAGCACAATACCAACGGAGGCGTGAACGTGCTGAACCTGGTGGACGGCTACGAGGCCGTGGTGGAAAGCCCCGAAGGTAAGTTCGAACCCTTCACCGTTCATTATGCCGAGACATTCATCATCCCCGCCTGCATCGGCCGCTATACCATTACTCCTGTGGGTGATGAGGAATGCAAGACCATTAAGGCATACATTAGATAATAGCAGAAAACATTAACTGATAAAACCTGACATTATGACTAACGACAAGAAGATTGTGCTGACGCTGGATGCCGGCGGAACGAACTTTGTGTTCTCAGCCATTTGCGACAACGAGGAGATTGTGGAGCCTGTACACCTGAAGGCGGTGACAACTGATACGGAGGGGTGCCTGGCAACATTAGTACAGGGCTTTACTACGGTAAAGGAGAAGTTGGATGTGGAGCCCGTGGCCATCAGTTTTGCCTTCCCCGGCCCTGCCGACTATGAGCATGGCGTGATTGGCGACCTGCCCAATTTCCCCTCTTTCCGTGGCGGTGTGCCCCTGGGACCGTACCTGGAGAGTGTGTTCGGTATTCCCGTTTTTGTGAATAATGACGGCAATCTGTTTGCCTACGGCGAGGCATTGGCCGGAGCCCTTCCACGTGTGAACAAAGCCTTGGAGGAGAGCGGCTGCAAGCGTCGTTATAAGAATATGATAGGTATCACGCTGGGTACCGGCTTCGGTTGCGGTGTGGTAATTGACAAGGTGCTGCTGACTGGCGATAACGGTTGCGGTGGTGATGTGTGGTGTATGCGCAATGGCATGTATCCCTTTGTGATTGCCGAGGAGAGCGTCAGCATCCGTGCTGTCCGCAGAGTGTATGCCGAGATGTCGCACGAGCCTGTTGGCGACCTTACTCCCAAGGATATCGGTGATATTGCTAACGGTACCCGTCCTGGTAATATGAAGGCTGCTCAGGAGAGCTTCCGCCAGTTGGGACAGGTAACAGCCGCTGCTTTGGTGAACGTGCTGAACATCGTGGATGGTATTGTGGTAATAGGCGGTGGCCTGTCTCATAACGCCAAGTGGATTTTGCCTGGCATGATGGAGGAATTTGCTCGTCCTGCTGGAACATTCACAGGCAATCTGCTTCCCACCCTCCAAAGCGAGGTTTACAACTTCGAGAATCCCCAGCAGCGTTCAGCCTTCCTTGAGGACAAGGACATCTATGTTAATGTTCCCCATACCGACCAGAAGGTTCTCTACTGTGCTCAGCGTAAGGTCGCCGTTTGCGTTTCCGAGTTGGGAGCCAGCAAGGCCATTAACCTGGGTGCCTACAACTTTGCATTAAATCAGTTAAAAAAGTGAGGCTTTAGGTTTTAGACCTTAGGCTTTAGACTCTAGACTTTAGACATAATAATATTCAATATTCAATGAAAATTAAAAAACCATTCTTGTTGCTTGCTTGCGCCATAGGCGCCTTGGTAAGTTGTGATGACCCTGAGACTATTCCGCAGGTTTACTCTCAGTATGTGGAACCGCGTATTGGTACGGCTCATTGCCGTTACTTTCACTTCGCCCCTGGTGCTATGCCCTTCGGTATGGCCAAGCCCGGGCCCAGCACCAACGGCCACTTGGGCAACAAGGATGGTTGGGAGGCAACAGGCTACGACTACCGCGACAGCTCTATCGAGGGCTTCCCCTGCACTCACGAGTTTCAGGTGGGAGGCATCGTGCTGATGCCTACCTGCGGAGCGCTGAAGACTGTTCCCGGAGCCGTTGATTCCGAGGGCGAGGGCTATCGCTCTAAGTTCTCGCACGACCAGGAGGAGGCCACAGCAGGCTATTACTCCGTTTATCTTCAGGACTATGGTATTACTGCCGAGGTAACCGCCACCCAGCGTGTGGCCTTCCAGCGTTATACCTACCCCAAGTCGGAAGAGAGCCGTATTCTCTTCGACATCGGTAACCGTTCTGGCGAAAGTGGAGCCGTAAAGGATGCTTACGTAGAGGTTTGCGAGGATGGCAAGACCATAGAGGGTTATGTGATAACCCTTCCCGAGTACGTCAAGAAGTACCAACCTGGCGCTCAGGTGCCTATCTACTTCTCGGCAGTTCTGGATAAGGAGATTGCTTCTGTGGGCGCTTTCAACGGGACTGATGTCCGCGAGGGTGAGCGGGAAGCTACAGGTCCTGGTGCCGGCGTATATGTAACCTTCCCCACCGAGGAGGGCGAGAAGGTGACGGCAGCTGTGGGCATCTCTTATACCTCAGTTGAAAATGCCCGCCTGAACCGCGAGACAGAGGCCAAGGATATGACTTTCGATGAGGCCAGGAATCAATGCGATGAGGCTTGGCAGGAGATGCTGGGGCGCATAGACGTCAGGTTTGCCAAGGATGATGATATGAAGAAGTTCTATACGGGCCTCTATCATGCCATCCTGGGCCGCGGTTTGTGTAGCGACGTGAACGGAGCCTATCCCCGTCACGATGGCGGCATCGGTCAGCTGGAACTGAAGGACGGAAAGCCCGTACATAACATGTACAACACGGATGCCTTCTGGGGTGGCCAGTGGAACCTGGGTCAGCTGTGGATCTTGGCTTATCCAGAATATACATCCGACTATATCAGCAGCCACCTGCAAGTCTATAAGGATGCCGGTTGGATGGGTGACGGTCTGGCCAACAGCCGTTACGTTTCGGGCGTGGGAACTAACCAGTTGCCGCTCATCATCAATGCTGCTTACCAATGCGGTATCCGCGACTTCGATGTTGAACTGGCTTACGAGGCCTGTAAGAAGAACGAGCTGGACGGCGACAATCGTCCCTTCGGAGCCGGCAAGTCGGACACCAAGGAATTTGTGCAGTATGGCTATGTGCCTCACGTAGAGGATGCCGACGGCCCAGCCGAGAAGTTCCGCTTCTCAGCTTCCCACACCCTGGAGTATGCCTTTACCTCATGGGCAACCGCTCAGTTGGCCAAGGCGCTGGGCAAGCCCGAATACGACCAGTTGATGAACCTCTCTAAGGCATGGGAGCGCATCTATGACGACCAGGAGAACTTCATGCACCCCAAGGATGCCGAGGGCAACTTCATTCCCAACTTCGACCCCATGGAGGTATGGCGTGGATTCCAGGAAGGCAACGCCTGGCAATATACCTTCTATGTTCCCCACGATGCCAAAGCCCTTGTAGCCAAGGTAGGCGAGGAGGAATTTAACGCCCGCTTGGACAGCATCTTCACCCTTTCTCAGCCCAAGATTTTCAGCGGCGGAACAGAGGTGGGAGCCTTTGCCGGACTCCGTACCCTCTACAACCAAGGCAACCAACCTTGCCTGCATATCTCATGGCTCTTCAACGAGGCCAACCGCCCCTCAAAGACGCAGAAGTGGGTACGTGCCATCCTTGACGAGTTCTATGGAACCGACGGTATTCACGGCTATGGCTACGGTCAGGACGAAGACCAGGGCCAACTGGGTGCCTGGTACGTTATCTCCAGCATGGGCCTGTTTAGCGTGACGGGTTTGAACGACATCAACCCCACGTTCTCTCTGGGCAGTCCGCTTTTCAACAGGATTGTTATCCGCCTGAGCGACAAGTACTATTCCGGCAAGAACTTCGTTATCCAGACTTATGAGTCAAGGAAGAATATGCCTGCCGAGGATGAGATATACGTGCAGGAGTATCGCTTGAATGGCAAGAAGCTCACTGATCCCCACATCTCCTTCGCTGATGTGGTGAAGGGCGGCAAGCTGCAGATTAAGATGGGTAAGGAGCCCGTGGACTCTTATGAATAATAAAAAGCTGATTCCCGTTATGCTGTGCTTCTTTGCCATGGGGTT
>DLBF01000182.1:7201-15278 GCA_002494215.1 Prevotellaceae bacterium UBA7028 | reverse complement strand
CAGCTTCGGTGTTACCAGCTGCATCAATTAGACGCTAGGCTTTAGACTCTAGACTTTAGTCAGAAGCAAAAGAGGATTGACAAAATTGTCAGTCCTCTTTTTATTTATTGTTTAATTTCCTACGACGAACTTGCCGTCTTTTTCCGTAACAAAGATAAGATTATATGAGATAAATAGCAAATAATACACAAACTTAATTTTATATACTCTTCGCATTATCGTTTTTTTGCACTACCTTTGCATTCCCAAAACCAATTACAAATAAAATACAACGAAATAACGTGTTTTTTTGACTATGCGTAAAATACTTTTATCATTGATTGCTCTGCCAATGATGGTGGCAGCAGAGACTATCGACGTTACCAGCATCCGTTTGGCTGGCCCATATCCTATGGCAAAACCTTTTATGACAGATTCTCTGGATACGGAGGGAAAGAAAATTGATTTGGATGAACTCTATATGGAAACAACCCCTCTCCAGCTCCCCCAAAGGGGAGAGAATACACCCCTTCAAACTTCCCCAACGGGAGGCTTTGTACTTTCCCCCTCGGGAGAGGCGGAAGGAGGTTGTTATCTCGCCGCCTTCACCATACAGAATACAGGGTTTGCCAAGGGAAAGGTGAATGTAAAGTGCGAGAGCAAAAACAAGCTCTATATCGACGGAAATGAGCAAGGACCTGACTTTGAGTTGGTTCCGGGCAGACACGAGGTAAGCATCAAGTTGCTCGTTAAGAGCGAAAAGACTGATACACTACGTGTTTCAGTGGATTGCGAACAGACCATAGAAATCAATCCTGAAGGCAATAGATACTGGACAAACGCTGACATGATGCACGGAGAACGTATCAGCAGTGTTGATCTATCCAGCAGCGCAAAATATGCACGCATCCGCAAGAACATTACCTACAAAGGCGGAGAGACGGGAAGCAAGGAAATATTCATAGACCTGACAACGGGCAAGGAGTTCGCTTTGGATGGCTTCCAGTACTGGCTTCCCAAGGGTGACCGCTATGTGCGTTGCTATCGCGAGAAGGAAGGCACTTGGTGCTACGAGACAGTTGACCCTAAGACAGGCGAAAAGACACCCATTGGCAAATATACAGGCAAAGGACATGCCTACCTGACACGTGACCTGAAGAAGTTCCTGGTATCCTACGAAGAGAAGGTACCTGAGGAGAAGAATAAGGATGTACATCAGATCTTGGAGCCCGATGATCGTCAGCCAGGCTGGCGCAATCGTCGCAACTACTCGCTCTACGATATAGAGACGGGCATCACAACTCCCATTACCAAGGGTGCCAAAAATGTCTATGTTACACCGAACAAGGACGCAAGCCGTTACCTTATCTCCATCCATACGGACGACTTAACGGAACGTCCCTTTAGCTTTACCGACCTGATTCTGCTGGACGCAGCAACAGGAAAGGCAGACACACTGGTCAAGCACGATGGCTTCATAGGCTCGTACACCTTCTCACCGGATGAGAGATATATAGCCCTGACGGGTAGCCCTGAGGCCTTAGAAGGCATCGGAAATACATTGCCCCAAGGTGTTACTCCCGGTAGCTACGAATATGAACTGTTCATCATCGACCTGCAGACAAAGGAGGCTCGTTGCCTAACACGCGACTTCGACCCTTCCGTAACATCATACCAATGGTCAGAACAGGACGGTATGATTTATGCCCTCTGCGAGAACCGCGACCAGCAAAACATTTATCGCATCAACCCCAAGAGTGGAAAGACGGAGCAGCTTTCTCTCTCTGAACCTTATATATATGGCAGCTACAGCCTAGCCGAAGAGAAACCCTTCCTGGCTTACATTGGCGAGAGCAGCATGAGCACAGACCGTTGCTGGCTACGCGACCTAAAGACAGGAAAGGAACGATTGCTGTGCGACCTGAACCCAACCAGACTGAAAGATATCCAACTGGGCAAGTGCTACGACTGGAACTTTAAGGCTGAACGAGGCGACAGCATCTATGGTTGCTACTATCTGCCTCCCTTCTTTGACGAGACAAAACAATACCCCATGTTGGTTTATTACTACGGCGGTTGCTCGCCTGTGGGACGATTGCTGGACAGCTACTACAACTATCAGGAATGGGCAGCAATGGGCTATGTGGTCTATGTAATCCAACCTTCAGGCTGTAGCGGATTCGGGCAGGAATTTGCCTCACGACACGTGAATGCCTACGGAGACTATACAGCCGACGATATCATCCAGGGTACCAAGCAGTTCTGTAAGGAGCACCCCTTTGTAAACGAGAAAAAGATTGGTTGTATGGGTGCCAGCTATGGCGGTTTTATGACCATGTACCTGCAGACACAGACAGACATCTTTGCCGCTGCTATGAGTCATGCCGGCATCAGTAACCCTGCCAGCTACTGGGGCTTTGGCTACTGGGGATATTCGTATAGCACAACTTCAGCCGCTCACTCCTACCCTTGGAACAATATGGAGTTGTATAGCGGCCATGCTCCTCTCTTTAATGCCGATAAAGTTAAAACGCCCATCCTCTTCATGCATGGTGGAGCAGATACTAATGTGCCCATCAATGAGAGTATTCAGATGTTTACTGCCCTGAAGATTCTGGGTAAGGAAACAGCCTTCATAACCGTTGAGGGCGAGAACCATCACATCCTGAACTATAACAAGCGTATCCGTTGGCACGACAGCATCATGGCTTGGTTTGCCCGCTGGCTACAGGATGACCCAACGTGGTGGAATACTATGTATCCTGAGAAAAACTTGAAGTAACAGACCCCGCATGATTTATCCACAACATTTCGAGCAGAAGATAGGTTTTTCTGAGATTAGACAGCTCCTTATGGGGCATTGTCTCAGTACGCTGGGGCGTAACCGCGTTGAGCAAATGACATTCCTCACCCGTGTTGAGGAAATACGACTTCTGCATCAGCAAACAACCGAGTTCCGTCGTATCTTGGCCGAGGTCTCAGAATTACCCGAACAGGATTTCTACGACCTGCGTCCCACCATTCAGCGTATCCGTATTGATGGTGTGCATCTCGACGAGAAAGAACTCCACAACCTATACCTTTCCCTGCGCACCTTACACTCATGGATTGAGATTCTGCGCAGCGAGGAGGAAGGCGAGCAACCCAGCTACCCTGCCCTTCATAAGCTAACAGAAGGTGTTTTCACCTTTCATGCTGTTACCAAGCGTGCAGAACAAATCCTAGACCGCTACGGACGAATTCGTGATGATGCCACACCAGAGTTGGCTACCATACGTCATGAGCTGCGACGACAGGAAGGTAGCGTCAGTCGCACACTCAACAAAATCCTTAAAGCGGCACAGGCTGAGGGATGGGTAGATAAAGACGTTGCCCCCACTCTGCGAGACGGACGACTTGTTATCCCTGCCGCTCCCGCCATGAAGCGTAAACTCAAGGGTATCATTCACGATGAAAGTTCAACAGGAAAAACAGTCTTCATAGAACCTGCCGAAGTCGTTGAGGTCAACAATCACATACGTGAGTTGGAGGCAGAAGAGAAACGCGAGGTCATCCGTATCCTGAAGGATTTTACAGAACTTCTGCGCCCCAACATCCCCGAACTGGTTCGTGGCTATGAATTTTTGGCCGATGTTGAATTCGTACGTGCCAAGGCTCATCTGGCAGAGCAGATAGGTGGCATCTCGCCTCAGATTGAAAAAAGCCCCCTCATTGACTGGACATTAGCACAGCATCCCCTCTTAGCACTGAACCTCAAGAAACAGGGCAAGAAGATTGTTCCGCTCGAGATTGAATTGAACAAGAAGCAACGCATCCTCATTATCAGCGGTCCCAATGCGGGCGGCAAGAGTGTATGTCTGAAGACTGTTGGTCTGTTACAATATATGTTGCAATGCGGACTGGCTGTGCCTATGGGTGAAAATTCCAAGTGCGGTATTTTTCAGAGTATCTTCATAGATATTGGCGACGAACAGAGCATAGAGGATGACCTCAGCACCTATAGCAGCCATCTGTTAAACATGAAGAATATGATGCGTGGGTGTAATATGCACAGTCTGCTGCTTATCGATGAGTTCGGAGGCGGAACAGAGCCAACCATCGGAGGTGCTATAGCTGAGGCTGTACTCCGCCGTTTTGTCAAGCAGGGAGCCTATGGCGTTATCACTACCCACTACCAGAACCTGAAGCACTTTGCCGAAGATACACCAGGGGTAGTAAACGGAGCTATGCTTTACGACCGCCACAGGATGGAAGCACTCTTCCAACTTCAGATAGGCAACCCTGGCAGTAGTTTTGCCGTTGAGATTGCCCGCAAGATTGGTATTCCAGAAGAAGTGATTGCCGACGCGACAGAGATTGTAGGTCAGGATTATGTAAATGCCGACAAATACCTGTTGGATATCACACGCGACAAACGCTATTGGGAGGGTAAGCGTCAGACCATCCATTCGCAAGAGAAGCAGATGGAGAGCACCATCCAGCGCTACGAGAATGAGATGACCGAACTAAAGGAGAAGCGCAAGGAGATTATCCGCGAAGCCAAGAAGCAAGCCGAGCAAATCCTTCAAGAAAGTAATGCCGTTGTGGAGAAAACCATCCGCGAGATCAAGGAGGCACAAGCCGAGAAGACTCGTACACGTAAGGCTCGACAGGAGATGGATGAGTTCCGTGCCCGACTCGAGGAAGAGCAGCGTCACGAGCATGACGAAATGATAGAACGTAAAATCCGTCAAATTCAGGAACGACGCAAACGTAAGGCGGAACGAAAGGAGCAAAAGAAGAACGAGGCTCCCACCGCAACGGCAAGCGCTACCACGACAGCAACCGCCAAACCTATTCCACAGGCACTACAGAAAGGCGACAGCGTAAGGCTGAAAGGACAAACCACTGTTGGTACCATAGAAGAGACTGACGGCAAAAAGGCCATAGTAACATTTGGAATCATGCGTACCACCGTTGAGATAGCTAAGTTGGAACGTGCCAAGAATTCCGCTAAGGATAAGCCTCAGGCAACGGTTGTTTCCTTTGTAAGTCGAGAGACGCAGAATCAGGTCAGAGAGAAACATCTAAACTTCCATCAAGACATTGATGTACGTGGCATGCGAGGCGACGAAGCTCTACAGGTTGTGACACACTTCATAGACGATGCCATATTGGTAGGTGCAAAAAGGGTACGCATCTTGCATGGAACTGGAACGGGCGTCCTGCGTCAGCTCATACGTCAGTACCTTAACACCGTATCTGGCGTCACCTCCGCACACGATGAACATGTGCAGTTTGGCGGCGCAGGTATTACCGTTGTAGAGTTGGCCTAAACGTCAGCTGTAAAGGCATTCACTGCCTCAATCACACGCTTTACTTGATCATCAGTCATTACGGGCGAGATAGGGAGGGACAGAATTTCCTGATGGATTCGTTCCGATATACGGAACTTCTGTTCGCTCCACTCCTTGTATGCTTTCTGCTGATGAGGTGGTATGGGATAATGAACCACTGTCTGGATATCCTTCTGCTTTAGGAAGGCAGCCAGCTCGTCACGTTTAGGACATCTCACAGGATAAATATGATAGACATTCTCCTCTGCATTCTCTGCTACAAGGGGTTTGGTTATTAATGGGTTCACGATACCTTGGTCATACATAGCGGCAATCTCACGGCGTCGTTCATTGTCATTATCCAAACAAGGAAGTTTCACACACAGCACAGCAGCCTGAATCTCATCCATGCGACTATTATGCCCCTTGTATTCATTCACATACTTCTCTGCGCTGCCATAGTTAGCCATTGTTCGTACGATGCGTGCCAACTCAGCGTCGTTGGTCGTCACACAGCCTGCATCACCTAAGGCACCCAGATTCTTACCCGGATAGAAACTGATACCCGCTGCGTCACAAAGGTTACCTGCCACTTTTCCCTTATAGCGTACACCATGAGCTTGCGCCACATCCTCTATTACCTTTAGCCCATGCTTCTTGGCAATACCATTAATGGCATCCATATCACAGACCCTTCCGTAGAGGTGAACAGGCAATATAGCCCTCGTCTTATCAGTTATCAGAGGTTCAATCAGCGATGCGTCTATCAGATAATCGCTCAGATGAGGCTCGCACAGAACAGGCGTCATACCAGCATAGCTGACAGCTAGAATAGTAGCGATATAAGTGTTCGACGGAACTATAACTTCATCACCGTCCTGCCATCCAAGCATCTCCTTGTAGGCCTTTAGTATTAGCGTTAAAGCTTCCAGTCCATTTCCTACAGGTACACAATATTCACATCCACAGTAATTTGAAAACAGTTTAATAAAGCGTTCATTCTCCTTTCCTAGCAGATACCAACCGCTGTGAACCACACGTAACACCTCGCTACTCAATTCCGGCTCATACTTTTCGTTAACCAACTTCAAATCCAGATATTTTACTGTTTCGCTCTGAGTATTGCGCACATTACCAGCCATCTTGTCGATCTGCGAGTTGCGCAAGTCAACCTCATAGGTATCATAGCAGACGGCCCTGCCACCAAAGCCTTCTTTCTGGAATATCAGTCCCTCATTCAGGAATTTGCCGTCATTCTCGTTGCTGGTACCCATATCCAGGTACTCAAACTGCTTATAGCGTTCGTTTATCAGATGCTTGAACAGAAGGTCAAGGGCACCTAACGCCCTACCCTCATCGCCAGAGGCTATATATTGGACATGTGCCACCTGACGACTCTCGAATATCACCGTACCAGCAACTATACGATCATCGTGGCGAACCACATATACCTTTATATTCTTGGGGAACAGACGCATCAGACGCAGAATCTCCTGGAATGAATGCACAGGTTTGCTGTTATGATGAACCATCAGGACATCCTCCAACAAGTCCCAGAACTCCTTCAGTCCATCCTCATCATTTTCTGAGATATGGTCCAGGTAGCAGCCGTGGTCAACGGCTTTCTTCGCCTGACGCATACGCAGGGTACGCATCTTCAATGTGTTGCGTTGGTTGATGGCGGTACTAACAAGCCTTCTTGTCAACTGAGCACCTGCGCGGAACAATGCATACAGATCTTCGTCACTGGGAATGGCACTGTATATATAAGGTATAGGCTTATAGAACACCTTCAGTGCCTGCATATAATCGCGATAGTAGCACAGAATCTCCTGCATGATGGTCATAACCTCCATCTGTGTCACCTCTGGCAAAACTATCAATCCACCGTATGTAAGTCCTTGGTGTGAATATACACACTTGGTATGTTCATCATAGTTGGCAGGAAAGACAGCCACCAAATCCTTGGTCGTCATGTGACTCTCTTTGTACTCGTCATCAGGCGATACGCCATCGTATATCAAGAGTGAGCAGTCAAAGAAGCGGTCACTATGGTAATCCATAAAATTACGCTGCAACAGGAACGTGCCGTTCTTGGAAGCCTGAACAAAGGCATCCCAGGTTTCTTTCCTATTTATAGAGTAAGGTATTATTGTCATTTCTTAGCCAATTCCTTAAATTCGTTATAATCATGTATATAATCATCCGCATCATAAGGCTCAGATGCCAGACTAACGCAGGCTGCATCTTTTGTAAAGTCGTACAACTTGCACCAGACCAGAGGCGGAATCAGGATACCCACATGCGGATCGTTCATCTCCAGCACAACCTGAAATTCCCCATCGTCCACCTCCATCTTAAAACTTCCTCCCAACGGGAATATCACCATCTGACATGTTCTGTGTGCATGATTACCTCTCACATGTCCATCTTTTATATTATAGGTCCAGAATACGCGTTCAATCTTGAAAGGGATGTGTTTCTCACACTCTCCAAAAGCCAATGAGCCGCGTTTATCGCCAATCAAGGGTAATTCTATCAATCTACACCCTTTTGGCAACTTATCCTGTGGATTATTTATCATAGCTTCATTATTTTTATGCAAAGTTCGGGAATTTTTCTCAAAAGTGCAAAAAAAATCTTGAAAGTACTTGCGAGATTCGGGAAAAAGCTATACCTTTGCATCGCATTTGAGAAAAAGAGCTGCTAAAACGGTTCTAAAACGGAATGCCGGAAGGAAGTTTGGGTGAGTGGCTGAAACCACCAGTTTGCTAAACTGACGT
>DLBF01000182.1:0-7120 GCA_002494215.1 Prevotellaceae bacterium UBA7028 | reverse complement strand
GGGTTCGAATCCCCCAGCTTCCGCCAGAGAGCCACTCAAATTGCAAATGGCGCTTTCGTCTAGCGGCTAGGACACATGCCTCTCACGCATGGAACACGGGTTCGATTCCCGTAGGCGCTACAGTGATATGGTAGTAAAAGAGTTTGACATCAGCAATGATTCAAGCTCTTTTTTCTTTTTATAAATTCTTGTCGTTTTATGACGTCATTCTGAAAAGCCCTACCATCCCACGACAATAACGGGAAATTGCATATTATAATAAAAATAAGGTATGGGAGAATCTTTGTGTACAAAGAAAAGCGTACCTTTGCAAAATAAAATCGAATATGCACAAACGAGAATACATACAGGCAAACATCGACTGGCTCAAAGCCAAGTCTAAGGAAGAAGGCGTCAAGGCACTTCCCAAAGGTATCTTCTACAAGGTATTAAGCGAAGGCAATCCCAATAGCGCTAAGCCAACTGTCAGAAGCATTGTCACAGCACACTATACAGGCAAGACGATCGATGGAAAACAGTTCGACAGTAGTCGTGGCGGTGTGCCTTTGGCATGTAGGCTCTGCGACCTGATAGAAGGCTGGATAATAGCCATGCAGCAGATGCACATTGGCGACAAGTGGGAAATATACATCCCTGCTGAGATGGGATACGGCAAGTTCTCACAACCAGGCATCCCAGGCGGTTCCACATTAATTTTTGAAGTCGAATTGATAGGAATAGCATAGAAGCACTAATAAAGTGAAAAACTATGAATATACTCATCTTATCTGGAAGTCCACGCAAGGGCGGTAATACAGATTTGCTTGCAGAAGCATACAAAATTGGGCATTCCGTTTAAAAGACATTTTCCCTAAAACGCCGCTTTAGTTCCTGGGCAATCTGACGCATAACATTGATGTCAATCTAATGATTCATAAAGTAATCAATCTTCAGGATTTTGCCCTGCTTGTTAATACCATCGCTTAGTATTTTTCTTTTCAAGAAAATTCATATTGTCGTGATTTTAGGTATTCAGTTAACGGTTCATCAACAGACGCCCAACCCCACACAAAAATTCACGACATAAGATACGCATCTATAATATATTCACGTACCATTGCAATAAACAAACAAAGAGCCGATCAAGACGAATCAGCTCTTTGTTTTATTTCTATATCCTTCAACTCATTAGAAAGGAAGGTCTTCACCCTCAGCCTGAGGAGTGAAGGGAACGGTAGCGTCAGCAGGAGCTGCTGCAGCAGGAGCCTGTGTAGGAACGGGAGCACCACCGAAGGGAGCTGTGTCGGGAGCTACGGGAGCAGCGGCAACAGGAGCTGCCTGAACGTTACGATCAACACGGAAGGCACGTACACCATTGAACCAACGACCCTGATACTCACGGGCATCAATATCGAAGGAAACGGTCATAATCTCACCCAACTGGATGTTGAACTGTTGCATACGGTCAGAACCGAATACCTCGAAGAAAAGCTTACGAGGATACTGATCCATAGTCTCCAATACGTACTGACCGCAAATCCACTCACTACCTGTTCTGCTTGATGTACCCCTGCGTGGCTCGAGTACAGCAATAATTTTACCTGTTATTTCCATTATTTATAATATATTTTTTGAATTCGTGCCACAAAGGTATGAAAAAATAACTTACTACGGGATTTTTTCTGAACGTTTTTTTTGATGTACAGGAAAAATGAGTATCTTTGTACCATAATAAATAACACTTTAACAATATGGAATTCAAAGTATCAAGTTCAGCTCTTTACAGCCGCCTGACTGCGGCCAGCAAAGTTATGGGGTCTAAGAACTCCATGCCCATCCTTGACTGCATCCTGTTTGATGTAAAGGACGGCAAAATCACCATAACCGCTTCTGACAGCGAGAAGTACTATATCACCACCGTTCCCACCATCGAGCAGGAGGGCGATGCTCGTTTCTGCATTCCAGCAAAGACGATAATCGACTCTATCAAGGAGTTGGCCGAGCAGCCCCTGAACATCAGCTTCAATGCCGATTCGATGGAGGTTAAGGGGGTACACAGCAGTGGTTCGTTCAGTGTGATGGCACAGGATGCAGCCCCCTATCCTCTGGCCAAGCCCGTCAGCGAAAGCGCTACTCGCCTGACCATGCCTGCTGAGGTTTTGCTGAACGGTATCAACCGTTGCCTCTTCGCTACAGCCAACGACGAGATTCGCCTGGTTATGAACGGTATCTATGTTGACATCAACCCCGATTACTTAATCTTTGCTGGTACTGATGGCCGCAAGTTGGTTCGCAACACCAACCATACCATCAAGAGCGGCATCACAGCAGGCTTTATCCTGCCCAAGAAGGTATGCGCCATCCTAAAGACCGTTCTGAATAAGGACGAGGAGCAGATTGAGGTACTCTTCGATACAGACAAGGCAACCATCAAGTCAGAGGATATGACCATGCACTTCCGCCTGATCGAAGGCCGTTACCCCAATTACAACGCTGTAATTCCACAGAGCAACCCCTTCAAGGCCAACGTGGACCGTATGGCTTTGGTAAGCGCCCTGAAGCGCGTGGCAGTATTCTGCAACCAGAGCAGCGGCTTGGTAAAGGTAGAACTGAACAACAACAGCATGAAGCTGACTGGCCAGGACAACGAGTATGCTACCAGTGCCGAGGAGTTCTTGGTTTGCGACTACACAGCCAGCCCCATCAGCATAGGATTCAGCTGCCAGTTCCTGCTGGAGATTGCCAACATCATGGAGAGCGACAACATCACTCTCGAGGTTGCAGACCCCAGCCGTCCAGGTATCATCCGTCCTGCTGAGGACAACAACGAGGATGAGGTACTGATGTTGCTGATGCCCATGCGTGTAGAGGACTAATAAGGATTTGCCGGCATGAAGCTCAATCTAAAGAACGCCATCATCTTCTTCGACCTGGAGACAACAGGCCTGGACATCACCAAGGACCGCATTGTGGAACTATGCTACATACGCGTAGAACCCAATGGCAACGAGGAGTCCAAAAGCATGCGCATCAACCCCGAGAGGCACATCCCCGAGGAGGCAAGTAAGGTTCATGGCATCTACGACGAGGATGTCAAGGACTGCCCCACCTTCAAGCAGGTAGCCAAGACATTATGGCAGACCTTCGAGGGATGCGACTTGGCAGGCTTCAACAGCAATAAGTTCGACATCCCCATGCTGGTGGAGGAATTCATGCGTGCAGGCGTAGATGTTGACCTGAGCAAGCGCAAGCTGGTGGATGTGCAGAACATCTACCACAAGTTGGAGCGTCGCACCCTGATTGCCGCCTACAAATACTACTGCGGTAAGGATCTGGAGAACGCACATAGCGCTCTGGCCGACACGCAGGCTACCTATGAGGTGCTACAGGCACAGTTGGATAAATACCCCGACGAGCTGAAGAACGACATCCAGTTCCTGGCAGATTACTCGAAGGTTAGCAACAACATAGACTTTGCCGGCAGGTTTGTTTATGACGAGAACGGTGTAGAGGTGGTGAACTTTGGCAAATACAAAGGCAAACCCGTAAAGGACGTCCTGCAGAAAGACCCTGGCTATTACGGATGGATTATGCAGAGCGACTTCACCATGAACACCAAACAGGTATTAACGAAATTGAAATTCAAATATGCTGCAGGGTAAAAAAATTGTACTTGGCATAACCGGAAGCATTGCTGCCTATAAGGCATGCTACCTGATAAGAGGCTTGATAAAGCAAGGTGCCGAGGTTCAAGTTGTGATAACACCCTCAGGAAAGGAATTTATAACTCCGCTTACCCTGAGCACCCTCACAGGCAAGCCCGTGGTAAGCGAATTCTTTGACCGCAGGGACGGCTCGTGGCATTCGCACGTGCAGTTAGGACTATGGGCTGATGCCATGGTCATCGCTCCTGCTTCCGCCAGCACCATTGGCAAGATGGCCAACGGCGTAGCGGACAATATGCTCATCACAACCTATCTGAGCATGAAGGCACCCGTCTTCGTTGCCCCTGCCATGGACTTGGACATGTATGCCCATCCCAGCACACAAAAGAATCTGGAAACCCTGCGTTCCTACGGCAACCACATCATAGAGCCTGGTACAGGATTCCTTGCCAGCAAGTTGGAGGGCAAGGGACGTATGGAGGAGCCTGAGAAGATAATCGAGGTGCTGGACAACTTCTTCGAGGAGCAGACGGACCTGCAGGGAAAGGAAGTGCTGATTACAGCAGGCCCTACCTACGAGAAGCTTGACCCCGTCCGCTTCATAGGCAACTACAGCAGCGGCAAGATGGGCATAGCCTTGGCCGAGGAATGTGCCCGCAGAGGCGCAAAGGTCGAGCTGATTTGTGGCCCTGTGAGCATCAAGACCAGCCATCCTAACATCCACAGGACGGATGTAGAGAGTGCCGCTCAGATGTATAAGGCTGCCACAGAGACTTTCCCTAACGCAGATGCCGCCATACTCTGTGCCGCCGTGGCCGACTTTACGCCTGCTAACGTAGCAGACAATAAGATTAAGCGCGAAGGCAACAAGCTGACTTTGGAACTGACTCCTACCCAAGACATCGCCAAAGCCCTTGGCCAGATGAAAAAGGAGAATCAGGTGATGGTGGGCTTCGCATTGGAGACATACGACGAGGAGAACCACGCCAAGGAGAAGCTGCAGAAGAAGAACCTGGACTTCATTGTCCTGAACAGCCTGCAGGACGACGGCGCTGGATTCCAGCACAACACCAATAAGGTCACACTCATCGACAAGGAGGGCGAGGAGAAGTTCCCGCTGAAGTCGAAAAAGGAAGTGGCCAAGGATATTGTAAACAAATTGGTTGCAATCATAAAATGAGAAAATTACCGTTCCTGCTTGTTTTCATAGCCTCTGCTCTTGCCAACGTTCAGTTGAACGCTCAGGAGCTGAATGCGAAGGTGAATGTGAATTATTCCCAGTTGGAGAATACCAAGACAGACATCTTCCCTAAGCTACAGACGACCATCGAGGAGTTCCTGAACAATCACAAATGGACGGAGATTGCCTATCGCGACAACGAGAAGATTCAATGTACCTTCAACCTGACCATCAACGAGTACAACATAAACGAAAATACATTTAAGTGTACCCTGCTGATGTCCAGCAACCGTCCGGTCTTCAACAGCAACTATAACACAGTATGCTACTCGGTTAACGACAAGGAGTTTGTTTTCAAGTTCTCCGAGTTCGACCAGTTGGAATATCAGGAGAACCAGATAGACAACAACCTGGTGGCACTGCTGGCCTACTATGCCTATATGATTATAGGAATGGACCTGGACAGCATGACTCCCAAGGGCGGGACGGCCTGCTTCCATACGGCAGAGAATATTGTATCGGCAGGTCAGAACCTCGAGTTCCCTGGCTGGAAAGCATTCAGCGACAATGGCAACCGCTTTGGCTTGCTGAACGACTATATGGATGGTTCGATGGAGCCGCTGCGCGACTTCCAGTATATCTATCACCGCAAGGGATTGGACCAGATGGCAGAGAATCCCGACACAGCCAGAGCCGTCATTACAGAAGGTCTCGACCTGTTGCTACAGGCTTACAAGGCCAAGAATATGAACAAGATTGCACAGCTCTTCACGGAATACAAGAGACCCGAACTGGTGAACATCTATTCTGGCAAGGGAACGCCTGAAGAGAAAAACAAAGCCTACGATGTGCTCTTTACCATAGATGCCTCGCAAGAACAGGAGTGGCAGAAAATAAAGAAGTAAGTCTTTATGCTAAAACATCTTTATATCAGGAACTTTGCTCTTATCAAGGAACTGGATATTGACTTCCAGTCGGGATTCTCCGTCATAACAGGTGAAACCGGTGCAGGAAAATCCATCATGTTAGGAGCCATAAACTACCTGCTGGGACAAAGGGCAGACATAAAGAGCATCCTGCCTGGTGCAGAGAAATGCACCATAGAGGCAACCTTTGGGATAGAAGGTTATGACCTAAAGGACTTATTCGAGGAATACGATATCGACTCAGACGGACAGGAATGTATCATCCGCCGCGAATTTACCACCAGCGGAAAGAGCAGAGCCTTCGTGAACGACAGCCCTGCCAATCTGACATTCCTGAAGGAACTGGGTTACCAACTGATAGACATACACTCGCAGCACCAGAACCTGCTCATAGCCAAGGAGAACTTCCAGCTGCACATTCTGGATGTTATGGCGCAGGACAACCAGCAACTAGAGGAATACCGCACCAGCTTCTATGCCTACAAGAAGGCTGAGCAGGAGCTCAGAGAAGCTAAGGAGATACTCGCCCAGTCAAAGGCCGAGGAGGATTACCTGCGTTTCCAACTGGAACAACTGGAGGAGTTGAACCCGAAGGCTGGCGAGGACGAGGAATTGGAGGAGGAGCAGAACGAACTGAGTCACGCCGAGGAGATAAAAAGTGTCTTGTATCAGGCAGATGCCCAGTTCAGCAACGACAATGAGCCTGGCGGTGTAATAGAACTGCTGAAGCATATCAGCCAGGGCATTCAGTCCCTTACACGCGTCTATCCTGCCGTCGAGGAATATGCCGAGCGTATAGACAGCGCTCTCATTGAACTGAAGGACATCAGTGCCGAGCTAAACGACTTGGCAGAGAGAATCGAATACAACCCTGCCCGCTTGGAGGAGGTGAACAACCGTTTGGATAAGCTCTATACCTTGGAGAAGAAACATGATGTCAAGACAGCCGCCGAGCTGGAGGCCTTCATGCTGGATGTCCGCAAGAAGCTGGATGTCATCAGCAACGGAGAGGACAAGATCGACCAACTGGAGAAGGAAGTGCAGGAGAAACTTAGCCAGACAACGGCATTGGCAGATAAGTTGAGCCAATGCAGAAAAGCTGCTGCTAAGGAGGTGGAAGCCTCCATTGGCCAGATGCTGACACAGATGGACATTCCCAATAATAAGTTCGAGGTGCGGATAGAGAAGAACGCGCAGCTTACAGAAAGCGGTGCCGACCAAGTGACTTTCTTCTTCTCTGCCAACAAGAATATGGCCCTGCGAGCTATATCCGAGGTTGCCAGCGGTGGTGAGATAGCCCGTCTGATGCTTGCCCTGAAAGCCATCACCAGCCAGCGTGAGAACCTGCCCACCATCATCTTCGACGAGAT
>DLBF01000136.1:1145-2549 GCA_002494215.1 Prevotellaceae bacterium UBA7028 | reverse complement strand
TCATCCTGTTTGACATCCGAAATCGTCACAGAGGGATCCTTCTGCTGCTTCTTAGTAAAGACGCTACTCAGCTTGTCCAAGAAGGAGTAACAGCATGCGACACCGGATTCCAGCAAAAGAAAAAACAGCACAACAAGAACACCGTAAGGAATGAGATGACTCTTGTCGTATAGCTGGGCGGCCAACATATACGACACAATAAGAACTAACACACTAATAGCCACTAATATGGCTATGTCACTAATCTCCAGTTTTTTAAATTTTCTGTTCATTACTTATAATTTTTTAATCGTTATTTATTTATTCGACGCAAAAGTACATTTTTTCCTTGACATAGCTGTCATGTGAAAATAAAAAGTCGTATTTTAACAATTTTACGACTCATACGGCCTTCATTTGGGCTATTTTCGCGGATTTCAGCGTAATTTTGTCAACTGATTCTCGCTTCGACTCGTCGGCCATCGCGGCATAGATCTGGGTCGTGGCGACGTTCTTGTGGCCGAGGATGTGCTGGACGGTATAGACGCTGGTGCCAGCCTCAACCTGTAGCGAACCGAGAGTATGGCGGCTGCAATGATAGGTTATATGTTTGGTGATGCCAGCCTCCTTCAGCCAGTTTTTCAACGGAGCCTGAGTGAGGCTATCATTGAAGCCGACAAAGACCTTGTCTGTCGGTTTGCGGTTCTCATCACCATTATTAAAGCCTATCAGTTCCAGAGCCTCGTTGCTGATGGGGTTGTTCACCAGCTCCTTCGTCTTCTGCATACGAAGTGTGACGTACATGCCACCGTCACCATAGGGCTGAATCTTGTCCCAAGTCAGTTGCTTGATGTCGCTCTTGCGTAAGCCAGTCAAACAAGAGAAGAGGAAGGCCTTCTTCAGCACCTCAGAGGAACAGGGGGTGTTGGCGAGATTAACCAGTTCCTGACGTGACAGGTGCTCCTTTTCCGTGGGGATAGTATCGATGCGCTGCAGGAAGCCATTGGGATTCTCGACAATCTTGTGTTCGCGGTAGGCGGTATGGAGCACAGCCCTAAATGTTGACCAGTAGCCAGCTATACTATTTATATGTAAGGTGTACTCCGTGTGTTTGAGTTGGTGGGCAGTCATCAGGTAGTCCTTGAACTTGTTGCACAGGTCGACGTTAATCTCGTCGAAGCGGCACTTGCCATTGCAGAACTGCTTGAAGTGCAGATAGACATTCTCCCACTTCGTGTTTTTCTTGTACGCCTTGTCCTTGAAGTAGTCGAGGAAACTGCCCTTCATCTTCTCCTTGTCGAAGAAGTCATAGCGCTCGTTGACAATACTCTCGAAACGACGGCAGCGCAGAGCCTCGGCCTTCTCACGCATGCGGTCGTTGTAGTCCTTCTCGCGCTGCGACTTCGGCTTGGCATAGATGTAGAT
>DLBF01000136.1:0-1083 GCA_002494215.1 Prevotellaceae bacterium UBA7028 | reverse complement strand
CTTGGCATAGATGTAGATGCCGAGGCTTTCGTGGCGCATTACCTTCATAGTTGATTCATCACGATAACCTGGATAATAGTCCAGATAGAACGAAAGCTGTTCTCCGCCTTTTATCTTCCGTGTGCGGAGGGTCACGGTCTTACAAATGTTACTCATATACCTTATTATATTTTAATGAATATTCTAGCTGAAGCGTTTCTTCACGGCTGCGAAATTACCTCATTATTCCCCGATTATCAACATTATTACGCATAATGCGTCAATAATTGACAGATAATGCTGGTTGATGAGGTGCTGACCATGATAACGCCCATTCTGATTGTTTATAATCCGTGGATTTACTTGGTTATTCATACAAGGGAGTAGCTGCCATATTGGGACAGTCTCTCTGACATTATCCTGTCAAAGTCTATCTTCGGAATAAGATTTTTCACGCCCACCTTGACCGTAGCGACATTACTTTTCTTTGCAATAATGCCGACATTGGCAGTGCTCATCCCATATTTCTCCGCTGCCTCCCTCGCAGTGTAGTAGCTGTTATCCGTTACAAGGTCTGTGCGCCTTAGTTTCTCAAAGTGGTCTTTGGAGTAGTAGGTCTGGCCATATTCCCGCTTGGTCGGAATATGATGTCGATAAGCATTGGAACGGACTGAGGCTGCACTCATGCCGTAGAGTTCCTGAGCCTCCTTCATAGTCAGCCACTCACTGACGGCCTCCACATCAGCCGACTTGCCAAACAATGCATCCATGTGCTTGCGGCTGTAGTAGTTCATTCCAACAATCCGACACACTGGTACTTGGTTCCGCTTGGCCGAAGTATAGAGCCACGATTTCTTGACCTTGTATATTCTCATGACCTCCTCGCCGGAAATGTAATCAAGCACCTCCGAATCTTGGACATTACTCTCCACATTCATGGCATTTGCTTTACTGTTCTTTATCGTCGGATCAGCGGACTTCTTCGGTCTGTTCGTAGGCAGCACTCTGTGATACGGATTCCCTGCCAGCATCTTCTCAATATCAGCCTTTCTGATAAACGCCATCCTGCTGCTGATTCTCGATGCCGCCAGTTTCCCTTCGTTC
>DLBF01000091.1 GCA_002494215.1 Prevotellaceae bacterium UBA7028 | reverse complement strand
AGCACCATGTTCAGCGAGTCGCTCTTGCTCTTCACCTCCACCAGATGGCGGATGTATTGGTTCGACTCGTTAATCTGGTCGACGAGCTTCTCAATGCTCACATTGTTCTGCGAAGCATTGGTAAGGCTCTTGTCGAGCGAGTTCTGAAGCTTTGCGTAGGCGCGTTTCTGGTCGTTGAGCTGCTCTTCCAAGCTGGTCACACGGGCCTGCGAGGCAGCCAGCTGCTCCTTCGACTGCTGGTAGTCGGTGGTGAGTTGCTTGTTCTCGAGCTGGCAGTTCTCCAGCTCTTTCTTGCTTGCACAACTGGTGGTGAGCACTGCGGCACCCACCATAGCTATTACGATAGTGTTTGTTTTCATGGCTTTAAAATGCTTTTTGTGTTCATAAATGATGTTGCAAAGTTATTGTTTAGACCGCTAAACCCGTGGTTTGTTTATTTTGTTTATTCTTTTTTAACGAATATACTCTCCGCCCAGCCCTACATTCAGGCAAAACAAACACGCTCCCTGCAATCCGGGCCGTTGCAGGGAGCGTGCGATTTTCCCACCGTGGGGAGGTGATTATCTCAAGTGAGGTGCTTACTTCACGGCCACCTTCCGTCCGTTAACGATGTAGATGCCGCGCTTCAGCATCTTCAGGCCAGCCGCATCGTCGCTCAACTTAACACCTGTGAGGGTATAGATGCCTTTCACCTTGTCGTCAACAGCTTTAGTTTCAGAGTCTGCATCGCGCACAACCTCAATGCCGGTGGTGTTGGGTCCAGTGGTGAATGTCTTTACTTCACCATAGAACGTACCCTCTTCCGTCTTGGCGAAAGCCACATAGCTGTAGGTACACTCGTAGTCGAGTCCCGAAAGCGTAGCCTCCATCACGCGGCCTTCTGCCTCTATGGTCTCGGCATCGGCTGGGATGGCAGGCGATGCCTTTCGTGCCTCAAGTGCTAAGTCGCCAGAGGGGGCGAGGTTGGCGGCCTTCCAGTACTTGAATCCCTGCACGGTTATCTTGTCCGTACCTCCGAGCGCATATCCCTTCACCAGTGCCGTGTTGCCCTCAACGTTGATATTGGCGTATGTGTGTACCGTCGGCTCGAAGTAAGAGGTGTTAGTCGGGTCGAGTCCCATCCAGTTGCCATAGTAGTATGTGCCGTCGTCTGCAAGGTAGTACGGGCGGAACTTCCACAGTTTCTCCGCATATAGGTTGCGGATATATCCCTCCATCGTGCCCTCATACATATATGCCGTGCCGGTGTTCGATTTGAAGTCATACGTCCAGTCCGTGCGCCGCCACTCGAAGCCCACATTGGTTTCCGCGTCGTCAACATTGGCCTTCGCCGAAACGATTACGTTACCAACGGATACCACCTTCGGCTGCTCGGTGGTCATTGTTAGCTTACTGGTCTTTATCTCGCTTTCTGTTGTATAAGTGGCGGTCTTTTCGTCATTCTCACCGTAGGCCGCCGTGATAGTGTATATCACCTTATAGGAAGTATTGGGCTTAAGTCCGCAAAATGACGTGTTTGTTCCCTCAACTTTCTTGCCATTACAACTTAATTCATGCTTAATTACTTTTGCATCACCAGTGTCATAGGAACCTGTCGCATTTATTGATGATGCGCTCGCAGAAACACCTTTGACGGATGGGTTGAGATCATATGTTGAGCACGACTGATTAAATGAATAAGAGATGTCGTCCAAAGAAATCTCTACAGAAAAGGATTTACTAAAACCGGGCATGAGACCTTTTGCATCAAAAACAACATTATCAGTCATTATCTTCCCATCACAGGTGTACGTGTAGCCATCAAGCATTTCATTGATAAATACTTTCAATGTAGTCTGAGTAGCACTTGCCGACAATGTTGGTCGACTTATCTTTTGTTCTGTTTCTTTATTATATACATCTATATAAGTATAATAACTATCATCATCATTATAGGCATTCCATAAAGCAAGGAGTGTCTTTGTTCCTGTATTTACATATATTTTAGTATTTTCGAACGCCAAGGAACCAATTGATGTTATATTATCGGGGAGTATAAAGGAGCTAATGCCGCTACAACGTTCGAACGCATTACTGCCTATGCTTGTCACGCTGTTGCCGATAGTGACAGATGTCAGGCTGCTACAGCCTTTGAACGCATAATTGCCTATGGCAGTTACGTCGTCTCCTATAATGTAGGATTTAACTTGGCTCCCAAAAATGTTTGATAAATTAAATGTTGACGAGTATTCCTTAGATATGATGCTATTGCTATTAATATTGACGTTAATAAGGCCGCTACAGTTATAGAACGCATTACTGCCGATGCTTGTCACGCTGCTGCCGATGGTGACAGATGTCAGACCGCTGCAGCCTAAGAACGCCTGGTAACCGATGCTCGTCACGCTGTTAGGAATGGTGACGGATGTCAGACCGCTACACTCACGGAACGCATTGCTGCCAATGGTCGTCACGCTGTTGGGAATGGTGATGGAGGTCAGGCCGCTACAGCCATAGAACGCATAGTTGCTGATGCTCGTCACGCTATTGGGGATGGTGATGGA
>DLBF01000178.1 GCA_002494215.1 Prevotellaceae bacterium UBA7028 | reverse complement strand
ATCCTGATGAAGAACTTTGTCGATTTCATGTTCGGCTCACTACTGTTTTTCTTTCTCGGTTTTGGTTTCATGTTCGGCAGTGCGGGTGCCGGGTTTATTGGAGCACCAAACTGGGGCGACCTATCGTTCTGGGAAGGCGATCTACCAGTAGAGGGCTTTCTAATTTTCGAAACAGTCTTTTGTGCCACGAGTGCCACGATAGTCAGTGGTGCCATGGCAGAGCGCACCAAATTCTCAATGTATCTCGTCTATAGCGCAGTCATTTCACTCATCATTTATCCTGTAGAAGGTCACTGGACTTGGGGCGGAGGTTGGCTTTGTGATGCTTCTAACGACTCGTTCATGATGACAACCTTTGGCGACGTATTCCACGACTTTGCCGGTTCGGCTATTGTGCACAGCGTAGGCGGAGTGCTGGCTTTCATTGGAGCATTAGCTCTTGGTCCCCGACGTGGCAAGTATAGCAAAGAGGGAAGGAGCCGTGCTATTCCTGGCCATAATCTGGCTGTGGCCGCACTTGGCGTATTCATACTTTGGTTAGGATGGTTCGGGTTTAACCCTGGTTCGCAGCTGGCTGCCACGGGTGAGGTAAACCGTATTGCTATTTCGCACGTTTTTCTCACTACTAATCTTTCTGCTGCAGCAGGAGGAACTGCCACCATGTTACTTACCTATATTAAATATGGTAAGCCGTCACTCTCACTGACACTCAACGGAGTACTGGCCGGACTGGTTGGCATCACAGCAGGCTGTGACCTTGTCTCGCCTGTAGGAGCTATCGTCATCGGATTTGTTTGTGGTGTTGTGCTGGTCTATGCCATAGAATTCATTGACCACCGTCTGCACATTGATGATCCTGTAGGTGCAAGTAGTGTACATGGTGTTTGCGGCATCTTAGGTACGCTCATGACTGGTTTGCTCTCTACCTCGAGCGGTGCGTTCTACGGACACGGGTGGGGATTCTTTGGAGCAGAGTTATTCGGAATATTCATGATTGACCTCTGGGCTGCAGCGTGTGGTACAGTTCTGTTCTTTGGCCTTAAGCATTTACATGGGCTACGTGTTGATGCACGTATTGAAGAGGAAGGACTTGATATATACGAGCATGGAGAAACATGCTATAACTAAAGTCTGCCCAATATCTGGTGTCACATTTTAACCATCATATATGCAAACTAAATACATTTTCGTCACTGGCGGCGTTGTATCCTCACTGGGTAAGGGCATCATTTCCGCCTCTATCGGTAAACTACTGCAAGCACGTGGTTACAAGGTCACGATTCAGAAGTTTGACCCATACATTAACATTGACCCAGGCACGCTAAACCCCTATGAGCATGGTGAATGCTACGTGACAGCTGATGGAATGGAAACAGACCTTGACTTAGGTCACTACGAGCGGTTTACCGGTATAGAGACAACGTGTCATAACTCTATAACCACTGGCCGAATATACAAGACTGTCATAGACAGAGAACGCCATGGTGACTATCTGGGAAAGACCATTCAAGTAGTACCACACATTACTGACGAGATAAAGCGACGCATGCTACGTGAAGACGTGGAAGGCGAAGCGCTCGATTTTGTCATTACTGAGGTAGGTGGCACTATTGGCGACATTGAGAGTGCACCATTCATGGAAGCTATTCGGCAATTACGATGGCAATTGGGTCACGATAGCGTATGCGTACACTTGACATATGTTCCATACCTGAAAGCTGCTGACGAGTTAAAGACTAAACCTACGCAGCACTCTGTAAAAGAACTGCAAGGAATGGGCATACAGCCAGACATCCTGGTGCTGCGAACAGAACGTCATTTAGATGACTCGCTGCGCATGAAAGTAGCTTCATTCTGTAATGTTGATTTGGAATGTGTAGTACAAAGTGAAGACATGGACAGTATTTACGAAGTTCCCGTGAACATGCAGCATCAGGGACTTGATGCTGTCATCTTGCGTAACATGGGTACTCCCGTAGGAATGACACCTCCGATGACAGCATGGCATCAGTTCCTGGACAAGCAGTCCCACGCCAAGCGTGAAATCAACGTCGCACTGGTTGGTAAATACGACTTACAGGATGCCTATAAAAGTATCCGAGAAAGCCTGAACCTGGCTGGGACATATAATGACGTAAAGGTTTGTATTCATTTCATCAACAGTGAACATATTACACGAGAGAACATCTGTGAGCAGCTCGACCTGATGGCAGGCGTAGTTATCTGTCCTGGTTTTGGAAATCGAGGCATTGACGGGAAAATCATTGCTGCCGAATACTGTAGGACACACGACATCCCAACCTTCGGCATTTGTTTGGGCATGCAGATGATGGTCATTGAGTTTGCTCGGAATGTGCTGGGATTTACCGATGCCAACAGTACCGAGATGGATAGTTCCACCTTACATCCTGTGATCAACTTGATGGAAGAACAGAAAAGCATAACAAACATGGGTGGCACAATGCGATTAGGTGCATACGATTGTCAGCTATGTAAAGAGAGCCATTGCTACGCGGCTTATG
>DLBF01000137.1:4767-4919 GCA_002494215.1 Prevotellaceae bacterium UBA7028 | reverse complement strand
TTCTTCGGCAAGGAGGGTAAGTTCTGTACCAGTCGCCATATCGGCGATCGTCTGACAAAAGAGTTGGAGAAGAACTTGGCACTGAGAGTGGAAACACCAGAAGGCTACACAGACCGTTGGATTGTAAGCGGTCGTGGTGTGCTGCACCTGAG
>DLBF01000137.1:0-4669 GCA_002494215.1 Prevotellaceae bacterium UBA7028 | reverse complement strand
CAGGTAGGTCAGCCACAGGTTATCTACAAGGAGATTGACGGCGTGAAGTGTGAGCCTATCGAAGAGATGACCATCAACGTACCCGAGGAGTTTGCCAGCAAGATGATAGACATGGTTACCCGTCGTAAGGGCGAAATGACCAGCATGGAGAGTCAGGGCGAGCGTGTGAACATCGAGTTCAACATCCCCAGCCGTGGTATCATCGGTCTGCGTACCAATATGCTGACAGCCAGTCAGGGTGAGGCTATCATCGCACACCGCTTCAAGGATTATCAGCCTTTCAAGGGCGAGATAACCCGTCGTGTGAATGGTTCGCTGATTGCCTTGGAGAGCGGTAATGCCTACGCCTATGCCATCGACCATCTGCAGGACAGAGGTAAGTTCTTTATCGAACCTCAGGATCAGGTATATGCAGGTCAGGTTGTTGGCGAACATGTCCACGATAACGACATCGTGATTAACGTGTGCAAGGCTAAGCAGCTGACTAACGTTCGTGCCAGCGGTACTGACGAGAAGGCTCGTATCATCCCCGCTACCATCTTCTCTCTGGAGGAGGCACTGGAGTACATCAAGGAGGATGAATACGTGGAGGTAACTCCCAAGAGCATGCGTATGCGTAAGGTCATCCTGGATCATCTGGAGAGAAAGAGAGCGAATAAATAAAAAGCCCCCTCTAACTCCCCCTTTGGGAGAGAACAGAGGAGATAAGAACTAAAAGATAAAAGTCACGCTAACCCCTAATCTATCACTCCCCCAAGGGGGAGCAGGGAGGGGGCTGATAATTGTTAAAAAATGGAACATATGATACCCATATGGATGCTGATACCTTTTGTTTGTCAGCTTCTCTGCATAGCAGTATTCCCGCTTACCAAGCTGGAACACTGGTGGGACAATAATATGCACAAACTGGTGGTGTCCCTGCTGCTGGGTCTGCCCGTTGCGGGTTGGCTCTGCATGCATGGCATGACACATGAGTTGGAGCATCAGATGGTGTACGACTACGTACCCTTTATCCTGTTGCTGATGGCCTTGTTCGTGACCACAGGCGGCATCTGCATCAAGGGCGACCTCAGGGCTACCCCGCTGATGAACTGCGCCATCCTGAGCACAGGTTTCCTGCTGGCTTCCTTCATGGGAACAACAGGCGCAGCCATGCTGCTTATCCGTCTGCTGCTACAGACAAACAGTCAGCGTAAGTACACCACACATACGGTACTGTTCTTCATAGCTATGGTTGCTAACTGCGGAGGTATCCTTACCCCGTTAGGCGACCCCCCATTGTTCCTGCTCTTCCAAAAGGGCACACCCTTTGACTGGTTCCTGGGCTTAACTCCCGAATGGCTGACGACAGGACTCTTGATGCTGCTGGTTTACTTTGTGATGGACAGTATCTTCTACAAGCGAGAGGCTCACGAGAGACTGAAAGCCGACGAGGCAGAACAGGAGAAGATTACCGTTACAGGACTTATCAATCTGGTGTGGCTGGCATGTGTGATACTGAGCACTATGTTCATCAACAGCACCTACATCCCCGCTATGGGTGACCCCGATGCTCCCTTCTATCTGAAGTTGCTCAGGGAGTGGGCCTTCCTGCTGATTATCTGTCTGTCTATCCTGACAACCAAGAAGACGGTACGCGTCAACAATAACTTTGCATGGACACCCATCCTGGAGGTTGCATGTGTCTTCTGCGGCATCTTTGCTACCATGATTCCTGCATTGATGTACCTGCAGCAGCACCCTCTGCCCATAACAGAGCCCTGGCAATTTGTCTATTGCACAGGATCGCTGTCGGCTTTCCTAGACAATGCACCCACGGCTATGGTGTTCCACGCTACCGCCACTACACTGTCAGACCCTGCAGCTACCAATCTGGTGGCAGGCGTATCAGAGCCCTTGCTGCGTGCCATATCTATGGGCGCCGTATTCTTCGGCTCTATGACATACATTGGCAACGGACCTAACTTCATGGTGAAGAGCATTGCAGAGCAGAACGGATTCCGTATGCCCAGCTTCTTTGTTTACATGCTGAAGTTCTCGCTCATCATCTGCCTGCCCATCTTCATCATTGTTCAACTGTTATTCCTGTAATCATTACATGAACGTAATAGACATCATAAATAGCAAACAAGGAACGGCTTTCTCGTTCGAGGTGCTCCCCCCACTGAAGGGTACGGGAACCCAGAACCTCTTCAACACCATAGAACGCCTGCGCGAGTTCGAGCCACGATACGTAAATATCACCACTCACCGCAGCGAATATGTGTACCACGAGATGGGTAACGGCCTGATACAGCGTCAGCGTATCCGTCGTCGTCCCGGTACCATTGCCATCGCCGCATCCATCCAGCAGAAATACAACCTGCATGTAGTGCCTCATATCGTATGCAGCGGCAACAACAGGGAAGACCTGGAGTACATGTTGCTGGACCTTCAGTTCCTGGGGGTGAACGATTTGCTGGTGCTCAGAGGCGATAAGGCCAAGGAGGATTCCAGCTTCCAGCCCACAGGGGACGGCCCTACTCATGCAACAGAGCTGATTGAGCAAATCAACAAGTTCAATGCTGGTCAATTCTGGGATGGCTCTGCAATTAAGGTGCCTGGTGTTCCCTTCCAGTACGGCGTTGCCTGCTACCCCGAGAAGCACGAGGAGGCAGCCAATCCGGAAGCTGACCTGAAGGTGCTGAAGCAGAAGGCCGACATGGGAGCTCAGTATGCCGTAACACAGTTGTTCTACGACAACGATAAGTACTTCAACTTTGTCGAGAAGGCTCGTGCACTGGGCATTAACATTCCCATCATACCGGGCTTGAAGCCATTGGCCAAATTGAGCCAACTCTCTATCGTGCCCAAAACTTTCCATTGCGACCTGCCCTCTGACCTCTATGCAGAAGCTGTAAAATGCAAGACCGACGAGGAAATCAAACAGGTGGGCATCGAATGGTGCGTGAAACAGTGTAAGGAGCTGATGCAAAAAGGTGCTCCCAGCTTGCACTTCTATACGGTAAGCGCCGTAGATAGCATAGCCCAGATTGCCAAACAAGTATATTAAGAGATAAGGATATATGTCATACGGATTCCAGCAGGTAATAGCACAACAGAGCGTGAAGGATCATCTCCTCCAGATGGTCAGGGAGAACCAACTCCCCCATGCGCTGATGTTCTGCGGCCCCCAGGGAGCAGGCAAACTGCCGCTTGCCTTGGCCTTTGCCCGTTATCTGCTGTGCACAGAACCCGCAGACAATGATGCCTGCGGACAATGTGCCGGATGCCGTATGCTGGACAAATGGGCACATCCCGACCTGCATTTCTCTTTCCCCGTTTACAAGGGCAAATCTTCCGACCATCCTGTTTCAGACAATTATCTGGAGGCTTGGCGCACCCAACTGATGGAGAATCCGTACTTCGATACGGAAATGTGGCTGAACGATATCAAGGCTGAGAATCAGCAGATAACCTTCTATGTACAGGAAAGCGATGCCCTGCAAAGGAAGCTGGCGCTGAAATCCAGTCAGGGCGGACGCAAGGTGGTGCTAATGTGGTTACCAGAGAAGATGAGTCAGGAGGTTGCCAACAAACTGCTGAAGCTAATAGAGGAACCTCCCTTGCACACCTACTTCCTGTTGGTGAGCGAAGACCCCGAGATGGTATTGGGAACCATTCAGAGCCGTGTGCAGCGCATCAATGTTCCCTCCCTCGCGGAAGAGGAGATTGCCAATGCCCTGATAACACTGCGTGCCGTACCCGAGGAACTGGCCAAAAACATCGCCCACATCTCACGTGGCAACTACACGGAAGCCTTAAAGCGACTGGAGGCAGGCAACGAACAGCAGCAGTTCTTCGAGCTGTTCAAACAACTGATGCGAAGCAGCTATATGAGAGACCTGCGCGACCTGCAACAATGGACACAGAGTGTTAAGGAACTAGGGCGCGAACGTCAGAAGCGAATGCTGGATTACTTCCAGCGACTGATTCGCGAGAACTTCATCTACAACTTCCACCAGGATGAACTGAGTTACCAAACTAAAGAAGAGCAGCAATTCAGCTTGAGGTTTGCTCCCTTCATAAACGAGATAAATGTAATAGGAATTATGGACGAGCTCTCTGATGCTCAGCGCGACATAGAACAGAACGTTAATGCGCAGATGGTCTTCTTTGACTTCGCCCTGAAGATGATAATACTGTTAAAGAGATAATGGAATACAACTATAAATGCGGATGCAGGGGGCGAGGCCTCTGCGCCAAAGGCAGTAATACAGGTCACTACGGACAGTTGAACACCTTCAACTACTTAGCTGACATACCTGAAAACCAAGAGGTAACGGACCTGGTAGAGGTTCAGTTCAAGAATACACGTAAGGGTTACTTCCACAATGTCAACAACCTGCCGTTGCAGAACGGAGACCTTGTTGCTGTGGAGGCAACAGCCGGACACGATATAGGAACGGTAACGCTGACAGGCAAACTGGTGGCCCTGCAAATTAAGAAGGCCAACCTGAAGAGCAACGAGGAGATCAGGCGTATCTATCGTATAGCACGTCCCAACGATCTGGAGCGCTACGAGGCTGCCAAGGCTCGCGAGCACGAGACGATGATCAAGAGTCGCCAGATAGCCAAGGACTTAGGTCTGGAGATGAAGATTGGTGACGTGGAATACCAGGGCGACGGC
>DLBF01000008.1 GCA_002494215.1 Prevotellaceae bacterium UBA7028 | reverse complement strand
GTCCACCACATGATGTCGTCATAGACGAACCAGCCGTTGTTGGTATTGGAATTATCGAAGTTGAAGTTGACGTAATGCGACTTCTCGCCACTGTAGATTCTGTCGTGCAGTGCCTTGTACTTCTTCATCAACTCCTCGTTACCCTCGGTCTTGGCGCGGTTGTAGGCATTGATGACCATATCATAATAGATAGCCTGACACCAGATGGCAGCAGCGCAGCCCGATACATCATTGTCGCGATAGCCATTGCCGCGATGGTCTGCCTTGGATTGTTGGGTATCAGCCTTGTAGATATATCGACTTGCAGTCTTGTCCAGCAGAGCAGTGTTGAAGTCGTCATACGCCTTCCACTGCATGGAGTCTGTAATGGTGAAGGTCTGTGCCGACAGACTGCCAGCACAAACCATTGCACACAATATGGTTAATATCTTTTTCATGAAAGCAGATGTTATTTCTTAGACTTCTTGCTTCCCTTCTTGGCGGCAGCCTTATACTCCTTGCTGAATGAATAGGGAGCAGCCTCGGGGGTGGTACCACGGTTCTCGTTGGCCTTGTCACCCATTACGTAATCCATGCGGGCACCCTGCAGCAGGTCGGCATGGTTCACATAGTTAACCTTATGCTCGGCACCGTTCACGGTAAGCTTCTGCACATAACGGTTTACGTCGCTGTTCTCGGGAGCGGTCACCACTACATCCTTGCCATTCTCGAGATGTAAAGTCATCTTCTTGAAGTAGGGAGCACCCAGCACATACTGGTTAGAACCAGGACATACAGGATAGAAGCCCATAGCGGTGAAGATGTACCAAGCTGAGGTCTGACCGTTGTCCTCGTCGCCGCAATAGCCGTCGGCATGAGCATTGTACATACGGTTCATGGTCTCGCGCAACCAGTACTGGGTCTTCCAGGGCTGTCCGCTGTAGTTGTACATGTAAATCATATGCTGAATGGGCTGGTTGCCATGAGCATAGTTACCCATATTCATAATCTGCATCTCGCGAATCTCGTGGATAACACCACCGTAGTAGCTGTCGTCGAAGATAGGAGGCAGGATGAAGACGCTGTCCAACATCTGATTGAAGGTTTCTGTACCACCCATCAGGTCAATCAGTCCCTGAGGATCGTGGAACACGCTCCATGAATAGTGCCAGCTGTTACCCTCTGTGAAGGCGTCACCCCACTTGAAGGGGTTGAAGTTGGGAGCCCACTCTCCGTTGGCCAACTTACCACGCATCAAGTTATGCTCCTTATCAAAGAGGTTCTTGTAGTTCATAGCATGCTCGGCATATACCTTAATCTCCTTCTCAGGCTTACCTAGAGCCTGACCCAGCTTGTAGATGCTCCAGTCATCGAAGGCATACTCCAGGGTACGGGCAGCACTCTCGTTGATGCTATCGTAGGGAACATAGCCCAACTTATTGTAGGTCTTCCACTGCTTACGGCCGCTGGTAGTACGGGGCAGGTCGGCATTGGCACCATGCTTCACAGCCTCCCACAGGGCATCGATATCATAACCACGAACACCCTTCAGGTAAGCATCAGCCACGACAGAGGCTGAGTTGTTACCTACCATGCAGGCACGATGGCCGGGGGCGCTCCATTCGGGCAGGAAGCCGCTCTCCTTGTAGGCATTGGCCCAACCCTCCTGCATCTTCTGGCTCATAGAAGGCCACATCAGGTTTACCAAGGGGAACAGGGCACGGAAGGTGTCCCAGAAGCCCGTGTCGGCAAACAGATAGCCGGGCAATGTCTCGCCGTTATAGGGACTGTAGTGAACAACTTCACCCTTGGCATTAATCTCGTAGAAGCTGCGGGGGAAGAGTACGCTACGGTACAGGCAGCTGTAGAAGGTACGCAGACGGTCAACATCGCTCTCGTCCTGTACATCGATGGTAGAGAGCACCTTGTTCCACTCCTGACGACCAGCCTCGGCAACCTCCTCAAGAGATTTGTTACCCAGCTCCTTCAGGTTCTGCTCAGCCTGCTCTATGCTGATAAAAGAGCTGGCTACGCGCACATTCACCTGCTCGCCACGCTTGGTAGTGAATCCTACCACACCCTGCGCATGCTTACTGGTAGTCTCCAGAGCCGACTTGTTCTCCTTACCGGCATCGCAGATAGCGGTAACGGTGAAGGGACGGTCGAACTGCAGTACAAAGTAGTTCTTGAAGTTCTTGGGCACGCCACCGCTGTTACGTGTAGTATAGCCCACGATTTTGTTCTGTTCGGGAATAATCTTCACGTACGAACCGCGGTCGAAGGCATCCACTACCAGATAGCTCTTGCCTGCGGGATAGGTGAAGCGGAAAATGGCAGCCCTGCTGGTGGGAGCCACCTCTGTTACGATGTCGTAATCAGCCAGATAAACCTTGTAGTAGTGAGGCTTGCTCACCTCGGCCTTATGGCTGAACCAGCTGGCACGTTTGTTCTCGTCGAAGATATAATCCTCGCCACACTCGGGCATGATGTTAAACATACCATAGTCGTTCATCCAGGGACTGGGCTGATGGGTCTGCTTAAAACCACGAATCTTCTCTGCATCATAGGTGTAGCACCATCCGTTACCCATGTTACCGGTCTGTGGTGTCCAGAAGTTCATACCCCAGGGAAGGGCAATAGCAGGATAGGTGTTACCTGTGGATAGGCCTCCTGTGGAGTGTGAGCCCACCAAGGGATTAACATACTGCACAGGATCTGAAATTGCTCGGGCGCCAATGCTCGTCATGAATGCGGCGCACAAAAGAAATACAATCTTTTTCACTTTTTATTAATTTAATTTAGTTGGTTTTTGTTTTTGAGTTCTCTTATGCAAAAAGTTGACAACATGCTTTATACGGGCAAAGGAGGGACCATGCCCTCCTACTGCTCATACAAGACGTTTACATTAAAACTCCTTAATCTTAACGTTCTTGAACCATACCTCGTTACCGTGATCCTGTAAAAGGATGCGTCCGTCGCGATTACCGAAGTTGGGCCAGTTCTTGTACTTACTGTAAGCTACCAGCGCGTTCCACTCCTGAGTGTTACGCTCGTACTCCAGCAGCTTCACACCGTTCAGCCAATGCTCTACGTGATTGTCCTTCACGATAACAGTAGCTGTATTCCATGTTGTGATATCGAAGGGTTTGTTCTCGGGAGCGGGAATCAGGTCGTACAGCGAACCCAGACGACGGTTACCCTTCACACCCAGCTTGGCATCGGGGTGGCGCAGGTCGTCCAGAATCTGGAACTCACAACCGATGGCACTACCCTCGCCCTGGTTCATGTCGGGATCAACAAAGTACTTGATACCGCTGTTGGCACCTTCTGTAATCTTGAAGTCCACCTTCAGCATAAAGTTATGGTAGCTCTTGTTGGTTACGATGTCGCCACCGTTACCGCTCTCGGCACCATTGGCAGCCTCAACCTTCAGCACACCATCCTCAATGCGCCATCCCTTTTCGGGGAAGCCTGCCAACTTGGCACCGCGCCATCCTTCGGTTGTCTTACCATCCCAGAGGAGCTTCCAGCCCTCACGTTCTTCCTGCTCTGTCAGTATGTTGTCTGTTGTAGGAACAACGGCAGGAGTCTCTTTTACAATCTTTTTCTTTGCAGCTACGGGCAACACAGCCAGCATAGCTATAGCGAATATTGTTTTTTTCATCCGTTTTGTTTCTTTATAGGATATCCTAGGGTTTCCTATGAGAACCTAGGTTTAATCTAGTTTATAAAACTCTTCCCAGCCTTTGCGAGGAGGCATGCCTGAAAGCATAGCGTTCGCAAACTCGTTGTTGGTGAACTTCTTGGTACGGGGGTCGAAGAACAGCTGAGTGTTCAGGCGCTGAGCGATAACACCCAGACAGAATACCTGGCACAGCACACCGGCAATCTGGAAGGGTGAGCGAGTCTTCTCCTCGCCCTTGCAGGCACGCAGGAAGTTAACGTAGTGGTTGCTGGGACTCTTGGGAACCACGGGCAGCTTATCCTTCATAGCCTCTGCCTTCTCCTTGGGGATAATCTCCAAGGTGCTACCATGACTGGCACCCTTGAAGGTAAGGTCACGTCCATAGATAATCTTACCGGGGTTCAGCTTCTGGTTGGTATATTCACCCTGACCGCTGGCAGGAATACCGTCGGCCAACTTGCTCTCGCCATAGCCTTCGGGCAATGGGGGCTGGTTGTCTGTACCATCGTACCAGATAACATCGCAGGGAGGCATATTGCCACGGGCTCCGAAGCGGAACTCGATGGTGCTGCTGAAAGGATAGAAGAACTCGTTGTGGTTCTTGGCGTACTTCATGTTTATCTCATAGGGAAGACCCAGCTGCAGGAACTCATGGGCGGTATCCAGCAGATGAGCACCCCAGTCACCCAACGCTCCCATACCGAAGTCGTACCAGCTACGCCAGTCACCCTGATGGTACAGGTTGCTGAAGTTGTGGTAGCGAATACCACCGTGCCATGTATCGTAGTCCATACCAGCGGGGATGGGATCGCCCTCTGGCATCTTCTTCATGTTCCAATCATACTTGTGCCAACGGCGGTCGTTGTTCATGTGAGCCACCACCTTTGTTACATCCTTGATGATACCTGCTTCCATCCAAGCCTTGAACTGGAAGTAGTTAGCCTCAGAGTGACCCTGGTTACCCACCTGTGTTGCCAGTTCGGGATGACGGTTGGCCATCTCTATCAGGATTTCACCTTCCTGGAAAGTACGGATAAGGGGCTTCTCGCAATAGACATGCTTGCCATGCTTCATGGCAGCCATGCAGACAAAGAAGTGTGTATGGTCAGGCACACTTATTGCTACAGCGTCGAAGTGATCGCTGTACTCATCAAAGAGCTTACGAAAATCGGTATAGCGCTTGGCATTGGGGTACATGTTCAGTACCTTCTGGCATTGCTTACCCTGCAGGTCCACGTCGCAGAGGGCTACTACCTCCACCATATTGGTCTTGGCAAACTCGTCGATATTCTGCTGACCGCGGTTACCAATACCGATGTAGGCAATCTTCACCTTCTCGCTCTTCGGAGCTGGGGCAGGCTGGACTTTCTTCTTGGCTGCCAGCAAATCTACAGGCGCCAAAGTCAGGCCTGCCGTTGCAAGACCCATACCCTTCAAAAAATCTCTTCTTGTAGACATAATTAGGTTATTTAAGTAGGTTTTTGATTTTAAACTGGGGCAAATTTAGCAAAAATAATCACATAGTTTGCAAAAATTGTGCAAAAAAGACAAAAGTTTACAGACATTTTAACATTTCTCGCACCTCAAGAGGGCATGAGAATTGTCAGACATAGTAGTTGCGAACAGATAAACGCTGCCACCATCGGCCAGTTTCAGTTTTTTTCTCAATTCCTGAACGGTAGCAGGGAAATTCCTTACCGTAATGTTGGCCTGCTTCACTCCTGCCAGCAGGTTTCTGAGTCCCTGCTTGCCAAAGTCGCTACGCCCCAGAATGCGGAATTTGCGACCGGGGAAGTCTTCTATAAGACGGTCTGAGGTAAAGAGGTGACTGAACGCATGCAGTTTCTCCACTTTATATATATAACAGAGAGCATCCTGCACGCCAGCCTTCAGGATAGAGGCATTGGGCTCATACAGATAAGCCATCTGCTGCCTGCTGATAACGGGACGGACGGAGACTTCCTCCACCACCGTCTCCTGCACATGATCCGTGATGTTCACACAGTAGTAACGTAGGGGTGCCTCCTGCTGGTACATCACCAGCAACAGCTCCTTGCATTCGCCATCCACACTGACCACATGCACCTCGCGAACATAACGCAACTGACGCAGGGCCTGCTGGATATCCAGCATGGGCGAGAGCTTCAGCATCACCACCTTGGCATGAGCCATCATTTCATCCTGCAGGGCCACCACATCAGGCTGGCAATCCTGCAAGAGCACTACCTTACGGCCTGCATCATCCCTGCGGGCAGGGTCGGCATATATTAAAGATGTATGGTCAGACATCGCCAGCACATCCTGACTCTGCGCATTCCTCACCTCTGCATGTTGCAATCCTAACAGTTGGAAGTTATGTTGGGCTATCTGGCAGAGCAATTCCTGCTGCTCAATGTAGATAGCCTCACGGAACAGAGGAGCCATATAGCTGAAGTCAATGCCAAAGCCGCCTGTCAAATCCATCATCCTCTGACACTGCCCCTCCAACAAGCGCTCCACTACCCCACGCTTGTATAGGGCCGTCTGCTGACTGCTACACTGCTCCATAGACAGTCGCGGCGGGAACAACAACCCGTCCGTTTCCGCCCACCGGGGAATCTTCTTCCGAGCCAACTGCCATCCCTCTATCTGTTGCAGACAGAAAGCGGCATCCAGCCCCTCAGGCATCTTCCTTAGGGCCAGCTTACGCACATCTTCCGTACGGTGTTGCAGTATGAATTCAGAGTTTGTCATTTAACAATTCATAATCCATAATTCATAATCTTAAGTGAAGAATTACGGAATCACGAAATATCGAAAATAATTCTCAATTCTCAACTCTCAATTCTCAATGTTCAATGATCAATGTTCAATGTCCAACTTCCTCCTCGCTTGAATCGCATCCTGTTCCAATTGCTGCTGAAGAGCTTGGACAGAGGGGAAAGACTGTTCGTCGCGCAAACGGTCCACCAGACTCAGGGTTACCTTCTTACCATATAGGTTGCCATTGAAGTCAAACAGGTTGGCCTCGACAGACAACTCATCGCCGTTGTTCAGCGTAGGTCTGTGGCCGATGCAGAGCATGCCGTCATACGTAGCCTCATCCTCCACAGTCACCCTTACGGCATAGACACCCAGAGCAGGCAGGAGCTTATCGTCCTGCACCCTCAGGTTCGCTGTGGGGAATCCAATGTGCCTGCCTACCTGATGGCCGCTCACCACCTCGCCCTGCAGGGAATAGCAGTATCCCAACAGGCTGTTGGCCTGACGCACGTCACCTTCCGCCAGGAATCGACGGATGCGACTGCTGCTCACCTTCTCGCCTTCCAGCTCACGTGCCAGCACTACATTGATACCCGTCTGCCTACCCCACTCCACATAGTCGGGGAATTCACCTCCTCCGCAACCGAAGCGGTGGTCGTAACCCATCACCAAGGTCTTTACATTCAGTTTGTCGCGCAGCACCTGCTGCATGAACTGCAGGGCCGTCAGACGACTCAATTCAGAGGTGAAGGGCAGTACCTCTAGGAGGTCGATGCCTGTAGCTTCCAGCAAAGTTTTCTTCTCTGAAAGGGTGGAAAGAAGTTGGGGGATATAGTCCGAGTGAAGGACCTGACGGGGATGCTTGTCGAAGGTGATGACAAGCGATGGGCAGCACAACTCATGGGCAAGTCCGCAAACCTGACTTACCAGACACTGGTGGCCGCGATGTACGCCATCAAAAAAACCTATTGTTGCTACACACTGTCTCTCCATTAGCGAGTGCAAAATTAGACAAATATACTTTGCTGACCAAATTTTTCTGTCGCACATTTGGATAATTCAGTGGAAATCTCTACTTTTGCACCCGCAAACCAAGTTATCGGTTTACTGGACTTGTAGCTCAGTTGGT
>DLBF01000171.1 GCA_002494215.1 Prevotellaceae bacterium UBA7028 | reverse complement strand
AGGTTTACATATTCGTCCATGTTGAAAGTAACAACATTCTGGAAAGAAACCTTGCCAGCCTTATACAAAGAAATAAGCTCCTTGTAAAGACCCAGAGGTGATGAACCCGTAGGGCAACCCAACTTAAAAGGCTTCTCGGGTGTGGGGTTAGCAGCATTGATCTTTGCTGCAACGTAATTTGCTGCCCACTTCGAAAGTGTAGCATAATCTGTATTGATGATTACTCTCATCTGCTAAAGCCCTCTCCAAACTCCCCTTAGGGATAGACTAACAGGGCTATGGGTCTATGGTTATTACTGTTTTGTATTTCTTGGGCTTGCACCCGTTATTGCATCTTGTTCCGTATTCCTTCTCTGATGGCGATAGGTAGCATCAGTAGGAATATATTTCGCATTTACCGCCTCCGTATCATAAATACATTTGCCGATATCTTCCGTAGAGATA
Source organism: Prevotellaceae bacterium UBA7028 (assembly GCA_002494215.1). Next base: position 3,479 of record DLBF01000171.1, on the reverse strand, counting down.
GTGACAGAATCCTTCGTGAGTTCGGGTACGTTGTAGCTCTTAAGCAATAATATATTCATCTCGGGATCCTCCTGCGGAATAACAAAAGCTTTATGAGCCTGTCCGTTCTTGTCGAAATATGCCAGGAAAGCCCTTGAATAATTGCCATCCATCCTACGACTGGCGAAGACCATCCAGCGTCCATTACTACTCCACGAATGGAAGCTCTCGGCATCATCGCTGTTGGCAGCCTTAAGTGCATAACAGCTGTCTGCCTGAAGGTCCTTCACCCAAAGGTCGGCGCCTTTATGCCAGATGTGGAACTGGCCGTAGTCTCCCTGCGTATAAAGCACATACCTGCCATCGGGACTAACCCTGGGCACACTGATGCTCTTATGCATAGATGCTGCATCAACCTCAACCTTAGGCTCACTGAATTTACGTGTCTTGGCGTCAAAGGTCATAGACATCAGATTATAGTAGATACTGTCATACTTGAGCATCAGTTGATGTGTGCGCGTACTGTCAGGCAGCGAAAGATCCAACAGAGGAAGAAGATTGGAGCTACAATAATATAGTTTCTTGCCATCAGGAGCCCAACAGGGGAAAGTCTCCAGATCATTGGGTGTGCGAATAATATGGCTGATCTCATTCTTTGTTACATCATATAACAGGAGGTCACTGGATTCGTCCATCACCTCGATCTTCTCTGGGTGATAAAGGTGGAATACCTGACCTGTCTTATTGGTAGAGAAAGCTATCAGATTCTCTTTGGGATGCCATGAAGGATAGACACCAGCAGTTATAATGGTACTGTCTTTCATCTGCACCTTATGCGCCTTACCGTTCTGGATGATAACCGTTCCTCCATGGTTTGCCCTGACGTGGAACAACATATCTGTCGTACTATTACTACGGTAGTTGTGGCAGTTGATACAATGATTCGTATTAGTCTCGAATTCGCGGTTGTTCTCGTAGATGGTATGGACATCCCAATTGGTAAGGTTACGCTGGTAAATACCCAGTTGGCGATACAGCTCATAGCTCGGCTGGATTAGGCGATAGCTTAGGAAAGCATCTATAGGCTCCTCCGCTACGCTAAGCGTGTATGGCTTATAGCAGAACCACTTCTCCCCTCTTCTGACATATACAGACACCTGTATGTCCGTACCTTTGCAAGTCGAAAGAAGGTTCTTCCATTCCGTCATGTCCATCTGCATAACACCGTCCTTCCCTGCCGAAACCAACAACTCAGCATCTTTCCCTTGTAAGTGAGCCACAAAAGCATCGGCCAAGGTGTCCCGAACGATGAAGTTGAGCGGAGCAATATTGGGTGGAACGACAATGTCGGTATAATCAGGATAGATATCTGCATTTTCTTCCAGCTGTGAATACTGAACAGGTACCTGAGCAGCTGGTTTTCCGCAGGCAGCCATCAGCACAGCTGCTGCTGTAATAAGGATATATTTTAGTTTAGAATTCATAATTCACAATTCATAATTCATAATTGAACTTGAGTTTATAAGTTCTTGCGTTTTTGAGTTTACCGTTTACTGTTGGTAACTTTGATTCTTCACTCTTCACTTTTAATCGGACCGCTTCGCTGTTCTGGACCGCTAACGCTCCTCTGGATCGCTTCGCTCTTCCAGAATTTTTATCTCGATAATTAACTTTTCTCTTTTAATTTTTCTCTTTTATCTTTTATCTGGTTCTCCCCCTAGAGGGGGAGTTAGAGAGGGTCTTTAGTTCACTCCCGAATTAGAGGTTGATAGCCCCGTATATCCTTTCTTCGTTGCCTTTAGGTTGCCGAAGAAATAGTAATAAGGATAATATCCTTTGTACTTGCCGAACAACTCGTATGCATGTCCAGGTCGGTCACTCATATAGGGCTGTACATTATTCAGGAAACTTTGAATCCTTGGTACTCGCATATCCAAACCGGTAAAGTTCTTCTCGAGGCCGGGATTCTTGGTCGAAGACAATAAGATACCATCGGCTATGATATCTGGAGGCGTTGTTCCAAGAATAGGCTCCAGACGCTGCATGAAGGAAGGCATCAGCTTGGTGTAAAGACATACGCAGAGCGAATTGTACAGCGCGTTTATGCTACGTCCTTCTACCAACATAAGGTTATAACCCATGAAAGTAGGCTGCTGATACATACTCTCGAAACTATCATGAAGAGGTTCTGTAAGTCTTATCTTGGCCATCTCGGGGTCGGCATTGACCAAAGAATCATTACCCACCATAGCACCATATTTCTTGCAGAAAGCGCCTTCGAATGGAACATCACTAAGAATACGGAGGTACTTACGGCAAAGTTCCCACTCGCCGCGCATCAACGCGCTCTTGATATATAGTTTCATCAGACGCAATGTAGGGCCCTCCACAACCATCTGTTCCATGCAGGAATGCATACAAGTCTCCACGAAACCGCCATGATAGCTACCCTCTGGGATATACATGTTGCTGGCATTGTTATGTCCTCCGTCTATTCCATGCAAATAAAGCGAGTCATAATCCAGACGGATGTCATACATGCGATAGGCAATCTGGTCGGTATGCACAAGAGCTATGGCGTACATACATGCCATAGGCCTATTGCTTTGGTAGGCATGGGAACGGGCAACCTTTTGTATTCCCTCCCAATCCTGTTCCTGTTCCATAGAGGACAGTTGAGTAATCACACGTACATAGGGACGTTCTATCTCGTTAAAGGTCACTATGGCAGCAAAGCCCAAAACGCAGACTACCAGTTGAATCAGGTTGTCGCGTTGGGTCTCATCACCAGGAATGCCAATCAAAGCAGGAACTTTCTTCTTGCTAAAACTCCTTATCATGATACCCCAGATAATAAGTACAAGAAGTACCAGGAAAGGGATTCCCATGATATATCCTGCTTCAGTCTCAAAGAAAATATCAAGTCCGTAGAAGGTAACGGTACCCATATATGCCAAAGCGGGCAAATATTGGATAGCACGCCACTTGGCTTTCAGACGCCAACAGTATCCAATTAACCATGTGCCTAACGTAAGCATTGCGGCCATGACAAATCCGCCTAACAACGGATACTTAAAGGTCATGAGCAGTGCCCTGCCTATATAACGCAAACTGCCGAATGAACACGAAAGGATGTAATCCAACTGACGCGTATCTGGTACCCAGAAACTATATTCCCGACTCAGATGGAATACGCTTCCATAATAAAATGCTGCCCACGCCAGCACTGCCACAAAGAATATTGGCAGCACCGGCACGCGCACAGTTATTTTCTTTTTTTCTTCTGTTTCCTTTGTTACACTACCAGGGGTAACAACATGCTGTTTCCTGTTAGTCTTTTCTTTTGCCATATTATTTTATCAGTATCTTTTTACCATTAATAATGTAAATACCCTTATTTAGTGAAGAGTGAAAAGTGAAGAGTGAAGAATTTGCTGCCGCTGTGATTCTTCTTCCTGCAAGGTCGTAAACTACTCCCTCTTCATTATGAATTGTGAATT
>DLBF01000148.1 GCA_002494215.1 Prevotellaceae bacterium UBA7028 | reverse complement strand
CGATAAGCGTATAGCATTGCATCTTACTTGCTCTACCCGTCAAATGGGGGTTGATAAGGATATGATAGCCCTTGCCAAACTATGTTCTAACAATGTGTTCCTGCCGGAGGGTGTTGGCTGCTGTGGTTTTGCTGGTGATCGCGGCTTTACCTTCCCAGAACTGAACAAGTACGGTTTGCGTAAGCTTCGTCCGCAGATAGAGGCCAACCATATTGAAGTAGGCTACTCCAATAGTCGTACTTGCGAGATTGGCTTGGAACATCATGCAGGCATTCCTTACATGAACATTGTCTATTTGGTCAACATCTGCACAACGGCAAAGAAACCAAAGGATAGTTAGAAAGTGCAGGGTAGGGCACTGAGCTGATAATAAAGGGTACGAGCCATGCGTTCGTGCCCTTTGTCATTTGGGTGAAGCCGGTCGTTCTCTGGGTCAGCAAAGAATTGCGCATATTCGTCCATCATCGGATAGAGACCACTGACGGCATTCATGTCGATGACGGGAATGGCCCAAATGTTACCAGCCTCTTTCACTGCATTAATATATTCTTCCAGATAGATGCCACACTGGTTCGTGTAGTCTTCCGTACACTGCCAGTTTTTCTCGCTTCTATAGAACTGTGCACGATGAATAGGCGTGAGCAAGACAATCTGTTTGGTAGGATACATCCGTTTAACCTTGTCGATAGCGGTATTGATACGTCCGCGGTAGGTGTTGCCGTCCATATTCATGTAGCGACGTTTTCGATCTACCAATTTCTTGGGCTGTCCGTGACCGTACATCACTTGCTCTTCTTTCTCATCATACCACTGACCGATGGGAACTCCATTGTTGTAATCATTGGTACCGATGAATATTAGGATGGCATCAACAGAGTCGCCGTGTTCTTCTTTCAACTTGTCTGCTTGTCTGGGAATGTCGTTCCATTGACGCCCACTGACAGCATAGACATACGGAGTGATGCCTAACCATTCCTGCAGGAAGTTCCAGTATTTCTTCTTCGAACCACTGTTGCGTGGGTCGGTAATTGAATCTCCAAAGTAAGCAACGCGCTTCTGCATCCAAGGATGTACAAAGGTGGCTTGTGCTTGGACAGTGCCGCAAAGCAAAGCTGCCCATATCAGCAAAATAATCTTTTTCTTCATAGTTTTTAAGTAATATCTCGGCAAAAGTACGAATAAATATTCTTGTTAACAAGTTTTTTATTCTTTTTTAATAATAACATTTGCACGCACCTAAAATAATGTGTATCTTTGCCCCCGTTAAACAATAAAAAGAAAGGAAATAACATGAATTATAACGATTTTGAATTGAAAAATCTGTCCGTTGACGAGCAGTTGTCTATGTCTTCTGCTTTCCCTGTACTGATGCGTAAGGTTTATGTATGGATGACCCTTGCCCTGGTAATTACAGGCTTTACGGCTTATGGCGTAGCTACAAGTCCTGGTGTACTGCAACTTATTTTCGGTAATCAGATACTCTTCTGGGGTATGATTATTGCCGAGCTTGCATTGGTCATCGGTGTCAGCGCTGCCATTAATCGCTTGTCGTTGACTATGGCTACATTGATGTTTATTCTCTATTCTGTCATCAATGGCGCATTGTTCTCTTCTATCTTCTTGATTTATACAGCGTCATCAATTGCTACCGTATTCTTTATTACCGCAGGTACATTTGGAGTAATGGCACTGATTGGATATACGACCAAAACAGACCTTACCTCTATTGGCAAGTATCTATTCATGGCTTTGATAGGCTTGATTATTGCCACACTTGTTAACATGTTCATCAAGAGTGAAGGCTTTACCTATATCCTTAGTTACATTGGTGTGCTCATTTTCGTAGGACTTACCGCTTATGATTCCCAGAAAATCAAGCAGATGCTCCTCCAGGCTCCTGATGCCGGCGAGGGCGCTCAGAAGCTTGCTCTCCTCGGAGCTCTCACGCTCTATCTCGACTTCATCAACCTCTTCATCTACCTCCTCCGCATCTTCGGCCGTAGGGAGTAAGATAAGATGTTGCCGCATTATTGAGGCGACAGGTACGGTGCCTCTGTCAGTCCGCCATAGCTCTTGGCGGACTTTTTCATTGCCTCCTCTGTGGTGTACTGCTTATAGAACGTACAGCGGGTGACAATGGTTTGCGCTGAACAGCGCTCACCAATTACCTGTACTAGTGCCCAGCCTTTCTTGTCGTCGCTGAACTCCTCACCCTTCAGCACAAAGTGTCCGCCCACCAGCGTCATCTTAGTTCGCAAAATCTCGCGCATACTAAAACGTACTCGCGGAATAGTGTCCTCTCCAGTCTGCTCGGCAGTATAGAGGAATAACTTCTCCTGATAGCAGTGTTTGTCCTTCTCGAGGTCGGTCAGCAGGGCGGGTTCACCGTCCACCTCTCCTAACTCCAGTTTGATAGTCGGCAACGTGCCGTCGCTTATCGGTATGCCGGGCATCAGAAATGATGCCTCAGTCATGTGTATTCGTTCCACAAATACCGTTGGCAACCTGTTTGCCAGCGATGCAAAGTTCTGATAGGCTGTCTTACGTTGGGTAAACATCATTTCCTTACAGCCGTATTTCATCATCTTCCACAACGCAGTGGTGTGACGCATTTTCTGGCGTTGGTTGAACTGGCCCAGCGTATTGCTGCGTTTCTCGTCCGAGTTCGATACGCGCGTAATCACTTGTCCTTGCTTCACGTAGGTTGTAACACCGGCCTTACGCAGGCTGCCTATCATGATCAGCCCCTTAGCTGCATACTTCTGTTTCATAGTCAAAATCTCCTATCTTATTTTAATTATACATTCATTCATTGTTCCTTCGTCATTCTCTCCTCGCTCTT
>DLBF01000104.1:280-7557 GCA_002494215.1 Prevotellaceae bacterium UBA7028 | reverse complement strand
ACAGGTACTACAATCATTGTTTTTGTTAAATTTAATGTTATTTAATGATATTAATAATACTAAGCGCTAAAAACGCGGCGCAAAATTACACATACTTTTTGACCCGACAAAGATTTTCCCTGTTTTTTTTACAAAACAAGACGAACCCCGAAAGTTTTTACAACTTCCGGGGTCCTCTTTTTGGCTTAAAAAAGCCTTATTTATAACATCATTACCAATTACAGGTTTGGATTATCCGTACCCCAATCAGCTACTGCAGGGATGATGCCAAGGCTTATAATTTCATCACGCATCTTCTGCAGGTGCTCATAAGAAGCCTGCAGTGCAGCCATCTCCTCAGCAGTACCCTCAGGAGCAGTGAAGTGAACACCATCCTTGTCTATTACACTGGGCATAGCCATCATCACGTTCTTGAAACCGCACTTGTCGCAGTTCACATAGCAACCGGCAGGCCACTTGAAGGGTTCGCCACCCATAGCGCCCTCAATCATCTTAACAGCCTGATAAGCAGGGCTCTGGAATGAAGAACGGCCACGCAACTTGATGATATTGCTACCACCTTGAGTAGTCATATGCTTGATTTCAGCCCAACGCTCAGCAGAGAGAGGAAGTTCAGAAAGAGGCTTGCCGTCAATAAGAGCCTTGCTGGCAAATACTGCCATCTGCTCGCCATGACCACCATAAGTATAAGCATTGGTAACCTTATCCTGCTGAACACCGAACTCCTGTGCCAACTGCTGCTGCAGACGGGTAGAGTCCAAAGCTGCAAGAGAAGTCAACTGATTGGGCTTCAAACCAGAGTGAATCAGAGCTGTCAGAGCTGTTACGTCAGCGGGGTTAAAGATAACTACTACGTGCTTTACATCAGGACAGTATTTCTTAATGTTCTCACCGAAGTCAGCTGCGATCTGACAGTTACCCTTCAACAGATCCTCGCGAGTCATACCCTCCTTACGGGGAGCACCACCTGAAGAAATGATATACTTTGCACCTGTGAAGGCCTCTTTGGCATCTACAGTATAAGAAATATTTGCACCAGGGAAAGCGCAGTGACACATCTCGTCGTAAACGCCATGAACGCCAGGCTCATAGATATCGTACAAGCAGATGTTTGGAGTCAGACCAAGCATAAGCACACTCTGCACCATGTTAGAGCCAATCATACCGCCGGCACCAACAATCACCAATTTTTCGTTAGTTAAAAATGCCATAATTCTATTCTCTTTATATTACTTTATTTTATTTTGCTCCACAAAGTTAGATGTTTTTTCATTCTCAGCCAAACGTTTCACACAAAAATTACCAGATACTCTTCACACGGTCCACCTTTAAGCCAGAAACGGTAAGGTTGGTGCCCCAAAATCTCAGCCCCTCTTGTTTCCTCTCGTTCCACTCCATGCTGTAGCTATACAATCCGCCATCGATAAACACTTCCACACTGGTGCGGTCTATGTAGATATCGGCCGTTAAGTCCATACTCGTTGGGGCCTGCGGAGAATAGAACTGCCCGTTTATGGTATTGAAGTTACTATCATAATCCAAGAGATTTCTGCCCGACAAAGAGATTCCCGCACTTGTACAGTGATTCAGATGAAGCGTAAAAGCCAGATGCAACGCGCCCTTACAATCAAGAGAAGCCATCAGACGGTTTGCGGCATCAGCGTTTAGCACCCCATCACTCAGAAGTACATTCTGCAACAAAGACTGCACCTCACTTACAGGGTTACTTACCAGACGGACGCCTTCGCGTGTAGTCTTCAGTTTCAGTTCCGTCGGCAGCAGCATCATACCATTGAAGGGCATTCCAGGATGCGCCACCCTTCCCCATCCAATTTGTATCCTACGACCTTCAGGAGCATGGCTGATGGTCTGAGCTGCATAAATACTTCCTGTACAAAAACGGTATTTTCCACCCTCTGGGACAAAGACCTTACCATCAAATGTCCCTATCATATATGTATTGCTGGCACCATACATCACCCAACGGGTATTATCAGGATTCCCATCAACAGGCAATTCAAACAGGTCGGGACACTCCCAAAATCCTGCAACATGACTTTCGTAGGTCCAGTCCCTCAAATTAGCAGAGCTATAGATACTATGTCCGTCTCGCTCATTCAACACCATCACCCAATGTTTTCCTGGAGCATACCAAAAAAGACGTGGGTCTCTGGTGTCATGTGTCTTCCACTTATCAAACGAATCTACGACTGGATTACCCGCATACTTCTTCAACGTCATACCACCATCCAGACTGTAAGCTATACACTGTACTTCACGTTCGCTGCGGTCTGCTGTATATGCATACACAAGGGGAGGGTTTTTCTTTGTACCAAAGCCTGAGGTGTTCTGCTCGTCAAACACAGCGGAACCAGAGTACATGGTTCCCATACTATCGGGGAAAAGCACATCGTCGTGTTCCGTCCAATGTATCAAGTCCGGACTTGTGGCATGCCCCCAGGTCATATTCTCCCATTCACGCTCATATGGGTTGTGCTGAAAATACAGGTGATAAACCCCGTTATGGTATATCAATCCATTGGGATCATTAATCCATCCCCTGCGAGCTGTAAAGTGAAATTGGGGTCGATTGAGCTCTTTGTACATCATAGACTCTCCATAAATACTGTCTGACTGCACGATGTTCTCCAAAGCCTTCATTGAACCTTCGTAGTTCAGTTCCAGGTTCTTACCCCTATATCTGCCCACATCCTTAAAGACCCAATAATCAGGCGTATCTTCAGCTATTCTAACAACCACGGAGAGCGTATCTTCCCCCCTGGATGTAAATGTTAGACGTTTACGGTCGGTTCTATGCGAAATGGGAATATTCAAATAACGACTACGCACTTTAATGTTTAGTGTTTCGCCCCAAACACAGATGGGCAGTAACAGGAATGTGGATATCAGCACAAATTTATTCATAGATTATAACTATTATATATAAAACGTATGACAAAGGTACTGATTTGCCGCCAAACAAGCAACTTCTACTTCTTATATAAACGGAAAAAAGAAAAAAGAAAAGAGCAGTTCCCGTTGGAACTGCTCTTTCTTTAACAAAGGTTGGCCTTTTTTTGTAACAAATCTTTTTACCTCAAAAACCAATACCAACCATTCAAATTAACCTAATGAAAATTTATTAACCATATCCACATCGTGCTTCGCAGCACTCACATATAAGACAAAAGAAAAGTTCTCCTGTAACATACGAGGAGAACTTTTTTGAGATTTTTTTGAAAAAAAGTTTATTTCTACCAAATATCTTCTGGCTCTACAGGGTTATCATAGATCTCCTTAGCGCAGTATTCTATGAAGTCCATATAGAACTCTTTCTTGCTTGATTCAAGCACAGATTTCAACTTGATATAATACGTCTTATTGGGGTCAAGTGTCTGACGCACAAAGATATGGCGGATATTCTCGCGGTCATTGTATCCACGCTCCGTGCCATTATCCGAGTTGATAGACTGAGGCCCCTTCATGTATCCGTTGTTACGCATACGCTTGTCAACCTCAGCATTAAATTCATCGTCATCCGTATCTCTCTCATAACCGACCTTTCTGGCATCAGCATCATTTCTGCAATCCATTGTCAAGTCAATGGGGATACCGGCAACAGGAAGATTATCCGGATCTGATCCAAAATAAATCTGCGCAATTCCACGGTTAGAATTGGCAAGAACCTTGTAACGAACCTCATATGTACCACGACGAGGTACGGGAGGTAAGGTGAACATAACCTCGAACCTACCTACCGCCTTCATCTCGTCACGCTGCAGGTTGCACCAGTCATCGTTCCATGCGTTATAATAGACGAAATTCATATCTGAATTCTGTTGCATGTTGGGGAAGTAGTTGTAAGAACGTACTGTATTGGGGATATACACATGCTTGTACTGCTCTGCTGTGGCCTTCTTCAAACGGATATCATTATTGATAGCCTCGGGGAACAAGCTCATACCGTCAAAGCGGATACGATCTTTCTGCAGATTATCCCTAACTGCATCGCTATAAGAGAGAGGGGCATCAATGGGATAGATGTTACAGTTTACTATGTCTGTCAGCACAGCCATCGGCGATTCCGTCTCAACCTTACAACCCACTTTATCCGGATCACAGTAAAGTTCATGATTAGTACCACGACGACCATTGTCATGTTTGGGGAAGCGATTTATATAAATTCCATTACTTTCCTTACTCTCATACAGCTTAAACAGACGACGTGGTCCGAATGAAGTATAATATTCATACACAGGGATGCCATACAACTTGGGTTGGTTCAGGTTGAAACCATATTCATTGATATGGAATACCAACTTGTCGGCAGGTATCTTCATAGGCAAAATATGATAGGTAACCCACTGGTATAGCAAGTTCTTCTCTGATTCATAGTCGGTTCCCGTAGTAAAGACATCATCGACTGAGTACTGATGGTTGTCAAGAATCCACTTTATCAGGTTCTGCAGCAAATCTGGAGATTGGGGATCAATACCTTGAGAACGCCAGAAATCGTCCGTCTCAGCAAAGATGGTAAAGCCATACAATCTGTGCTTAGGAGCTGAGGCTGTCTCTCCCTCAGCAAAACCCACTTGTGTCATACCATGCAGATCTTCAATTTGTCCCTGCTGGTATAGCTCTTCATAGACCTCGTCTCTTATAGCAGAGAGTGTATCCAACAATCCACAAGCCTGAATAGCACGGAACATGGTAAGATAACCATCGCGCTGCTCATCAAGGCATTCCTGAATATAACTGGCTGCAGTGACATCTTTGGGGGCGATAACCTTGCCTATCTGATGGATAACACCATTAATGGTAAGAATGTCACGCTGGTATTTGTCGATAGGACAATCTCCGTTGATGCACAGACTATCAGGGTCAAGAAAACGACTGACGCTCAACTTACGGTCAAAAAGATTGCCCAGGATAAACTCCCCTTTGTCAGCTTCCGGGAAATCAGTAACATAATAAAAATTGTCTCTTTCATCACCGCCATCAATAATGCTATTGAAAACTATCACCTTACGGACAGAGTCCAATTTGGCGCTATCCGTAAAAGCATCCCATGAGGGCTCGCTTATCAATTCCTCATCAACCAAGGTCTGCAGATATTCATTTATTGCCTTATTGGTGGGTGCAAAAACCGTATAGTTTCCACGAGCGCTTAGAAGCTGACCCACGGTCGAAGAATTGTACCTACCGATTTTTACCTTGCCTAACAGTTTGGCATATTCGCTATATGCCTCATGTTTTTGCAGATAGGTTAGGATAGTTTCGTATTTGAATACATAGCGAGAGGAAGTATCCACTTCCTCCGAACAGCCATACATCAGCAGAAGGGCCACAATCAGACCGAAAAACAGTGTAAGTTTACGCATTTTATTAGGTTATTTTCATTTTTCTGACGCAAAGATAGCATTTTTATTTTCATCCTTGACGTAAAGAGCGCACTTTTTGCAAAAAATTATTAAAATCATTCCTTATTTCACGAATTTACAATAAATTTGCCATGACAATAAGTCGTGATGCATTCTGCATAGACTCTTATTTATACATTATTATATTATTAACCAAAACAAAACAAAATGAAGAAAACCTTATGTTTCGGCCTATTGGCAGCTGCCATAGGTCTTGGCATGACCTCATGCAATCCTGCTAAACAAGAGAGCCTTACCGCCTCTGGTCTATGTGCCGACAGTTTTGCTACAGACTCCACAGCTCTGTATGTACTCACCAATGCCAACGGTATGGAAGTATGCTTCACCAACTTCGGCGGACGTATTGTCAGCATCATGGTACCCGACAAGGATGGCAACATGCAGGATGTATGCCTTGGACACGACAACATTCAAGACTACGAGAAGTATGGCGCCGAGGGCTGCAACTTCGGAGCACTCATCGGACGCTATGGCAACCGTATTGCCAAGGGACAGTTCACACTGGATGGCGAAAGCTATCAGCTGCCCATCAATAATGGCCCCAACAGTCTTCATGGTGGCGGCCCTGTTGCCTTCCATAACCGTATCTGGACAGGCAACAAGATTGACGAGCAGAATCTGGAGTTCACTACAACAAGTGCAGACGGAGAAGACGGATATCCTGGCAACATAGATGTCAAGGTAACATACACGCTTACCAACGATAATGCTCTGCAGATTACCTACGAGGCAACCACAGATAAAGCAACCGTACTCAACCTTACCAACCATTGCTACTTTAACCTGAGTGGCGATGCCAGCACAGATTGTCTGGATGAGATTCTGACACTGGATGCCGACAGCATCACAGCCGTAGATGCTGATGTAGCTGTTACAGGAGAGGTACTGGCCGTTGAGGGCACACCATTTGACTTCCGTACTGCAACTGCTATTGGCGACCGCATTGACGATACTTCAAGCGAGCAGATTCAGAACGGCAAGGGCTATGACCATAACTGGATTCTGAACACCAAAGGCGACATCAACAAAGCATTCGGAACACTCTACGATCCCAACTCAGGTATCTTCATGGAAATGTTTACCGACCAGCCTGGCGTACAGTTCTATGCAGGAAACTTCTTGGATGGCAGCTTCGTAGGCAAGAAGGGCGTTAAGTATCCACGTCGCAGCGCATTCTGCTTCGAGAGCCAGCATTACCCAGACAGCCCCAATCATCCTGAGTGGCCTACCACAACTCTTCGACCTGGAGAAAAGTATCAGACCACCACAGTTTACAAGTTCAGCACCAAGTAAATTATACTATTTTATCTAAAAAGAGAAAGATTTATACCAAAATATTTGCAAGGTAGTTAAAAAGTGCATACCTTTGCATCAGAAAAAGAAGAAATGGTATTAGTTCTCTTTATATACTCAAGCCGTGAGGCTTCAGTCCCATTGAATAGTTAATAATAGTTGGTTAGGCCGGTTCAGTAAACACTGAGCCGGCTTTTTTTGTAGACACAGACCAAGACCCACCCCGGCCCTCCAGACCCACCCCGGCCCTCCCGTGAGGGAGGGAGCATTGGGGCAAGGAGCAAGGGGCAGGGGGCAAAAGGTTAGTAACCGCACCTCATAACCTTGTAAACAGTAAACTACCTCCCTCCCTTTACGGGAGGGTCGGGGTGGGTCTTTTCCACTAAAGACCTCAGTCGCCCACGGACCCGTGGAAGAGTAGGATACCGCCTAAACGCAGAAAACCCTCCGAGATTTCTCTCGAAGGGTTTCTACGTTAAAAAAAACGGCGGCTACCTACTCTCCCACGGGTGTGCAGTACCATCGGCGCGGGCGGGCTTAACT
>DLBF01000104.1:0-181 GCA_002494215.1 Prevotellaceae bacterium UBA7028 | reverse complement strand
CACTATAACCACCTGAGTCTCTTTCAGTGAAGAGTGAAGAATGAAGAGTGAAGAATTTTTATTAAATCCTGAACTCCCAACTGTCAGCTCTCTACTGTATAAGGTGACATAATCGAAGCAAAAGCAAACTTTCAGTACAGCAGGACTTTAAGCTGACGGTATAATCATCCTCAGAGTCTTG
>DLBF01000074.1 GCA_002494215.1 Prevotellaceae bacterium UBA7028 | reverse complement strand
TTCAGCACCTCCTCATAGAGCTTCTCTCCTTCACGCAGGCCGGTATAGACAATCTTGATATTCTTGGCCCCCGACAGTGATATCATTCTCTTTGCCAGATCCACTATACGCACCGGTTTACCCATGTCGAAGACAAAGATCTCACCCCCGTGTCCCATGGTTCCGGCCTCCAATACCAGCTTACAAGCCTCAGGTATCAGCATAAAGAAGCGGACAATCCTCTCGTCTGTTACCGTCACGGGACCACCGTTCTTTATCTGTTCATTAAAGATGGGGATTACCGAGCCGTTGCTGCCCAGCACATTACCGAAGCGGGTTGTCACAAAGTGCGTCACGCCACCCACCTGTTTCTCTTTGATAGCCTTGTTCAGACTCTGGCAGTAAATCTCACAGATACGCTTGCTGCAGCCCATCACATTGGTGGGGTTCACAGCCTTGTCCGTAGAGATCATCACAAACTTCTTCACCCCATATTTCACGCTCAGGTCGGCAACAACCTTCGTACCATACACATTGTTCAGCACCGCCTCGCTGGGGTTATCCTCCATCATGGGCACATGCTTGTAGGCTGCGGCATGGAACACATAGTCGGGACGGAACGAGTCGAACACATTTTCCATCCTGTGGTTGTGGCAGATGCTTGTCACCACCACCTGGCAGGGAACCTTCGGATAATCCTTGGACATCATCAGCGTGATATCGTGCTGAGGCGTCTCTGCCTGGTCTATCAGCATCATCGAGGCTGGTCCGAACTGAGCCACCTGCCGTACAATCTCCGCACCGATGGAGCCCGCGGCACCCGTTATGAGCACCCGCTGACCTTTCAGCTGTCTTTCCACGGCCTTCATATCTATCTTAATCTCCTCGCGCGGGAGCAGATCCTCCACACTCACCTCGTGCAGCCGCATACTCGCCATCTCCTCTTGGCTCAGCTCATTTCTTTCCGATCCCATCTCCCTGGAAAGTTGGGGCATCAGAATCTTGCAGCCTGCACCTAGGAACAGATCCTGCAGCTTCTGGTTCTCCTGAAACTCCTTTATGCGAAGCGGACTCACCAGAATGGCATGTATCTTTCTATTCCGGATAACGGAAACCAGGTCATCGTCCAAGGTATATACCCGGACTCCCAACACATACCTGTCCTTAACATAGGAGGCATGCGAGATGAAACCCTTCAGCTCATATTTGGCCGGACGTTCAGAGCGTATATACTTGGCCAGGCTTATGCCCCCCTTCAAGGCACCGAATATCAGCACCCTTGTGGATGGTTCCCGTTCGTATGCCGACTCGTACATTATCTTCGCCATAATGCGCAGAGCCCACATCATCATGGTTGCCACCAGGAATATAGAGAATATTCCCGTGACCGTGAAAGCCGTAAATATCGTAATGCCGAACAGTCTGCTGGCAAAGGTACATAACAGTGCCAGGATGAATGTCACAAAGTTGGCGTTCGCCATCCTCAGCAAGTCATACGAGCCGGAATAACGTAACACCCCCGAATAGGTCTTGAACTTGCGTGCTCCTATCCAGCTCAGCAAGGCAAACAGCAAGGAGTTGTAGAAGACAAGGCACCTATGTTCGTATGTTACAAAAGAACGATGGATAATCCAGTAGGTAAAGACAGAAGCTATAAAGACTATAAAGGTATCTGCCAATAAGATTGCCCAATAGGGCAACACCTTCTTATTGAAGAACCAGTTTGTCAGCTTCCTAACAGGTTTAAATCGATAGATCATCACACTTAGTTTAATTCGAATTCTGATGATTTCAACACCAATCTGTCCACAAAGTTTTACTCATCCTAACTGCGAAGGTACGAAGAAGTGAGCAGACGACCAAACGATTCCGCCTTTTTTTACTGTTTACGGTCTTTTGGGCATTGAACATTGAAACTTCGTTTCGAGCCTGCTTTCGCTCGGCATCACTCATGCAAGCATGGTGTGCTCTCGCTTAATCGCAGCCTTGAACATTGAGAATTGAGAATTGAAGCTGCGCTTCGAGCCTGCTCACACTCGGAAGAGCTGATGCGAGCATCGCTTTTCTCTCGCTCAGTCGCAGCCTTCAAAATTCAAAATTCAAAATTGGACATTATTTTATTTCACACAGATTCCACAGATCCCACAGATTATTTAAAGGTCCCGCAGAAATAGCAGAAATAGCAGAAATTTTTAACAAAAACCGCGAAAATTCTTTTGATCAGGTTTAGGCTGCGCCTTTGATGCCGTAAACATAGGCTTTCCCTCGTAAGCAAGCTTCCAGGTAAAGTCTATATTCACCCCATCAATTCTTTCAGAATTTAAACCTGCTCAAAAGAAAATGTTCATTGCCGTGCGCTAAAAAACCAGGCTTATAGCCTATGACAGCGAGCATCCAGATAAAAGTACCCAGATACATCATCAATCTCTTCGAGATTTCATCCTGAACAGAAGAAAAACGCCGCTTCGCTAGAAAACCATTTTTATTATCCCTCTAAAAAAAAGAGAAGAAAATCGCCGGAGGCGGGAAGACTGCAGGGCTGCTTAGTTCAAGGCGTCTTGCGGGCTAAAAAACAATTTGTTATATTCTCTAAATTAGAGAAAAGAGAATAGAGAAGCGGTAGAAGCGCCTATTCAGTTTAGAGTTTAGTGTGTAGAGTTTAGGGATGCGCCATAGGGGGTAAGTGTTTTTTTTGAGAAAATGCTTTGTTATATTGTGAGAATTGAGTAGTTTTGCGGTGTGATTTGAGTAAAATTGCAACAAGAATTGAGTAAAATATCATAATGATTTGAGATGGTGGAGTATATTCGTAAACAGTTTTATACGCTGAAGGAACGGGTTCTGGAACCTCGGAAATTCATGCAGGTTTTGGCTGGCCCACGCCAGGTGGGAAAGTCTACATTGGTGAATCAGGTGCTGGCACAGGCGGCCATCCCATATTCCATTGATGTGGCTGATGCGGTGGACCCGAAGGACAGCGACTGGATTCATCGCGTTTGGGAGGCTGCCCGCACAACGATGATGCTCCGGAAGTTGGACGAATACTTGCTAGTGATTGATGAGGTGCAGAAGATTGAGAACTGGAGCGAGGTGGTAAAACGGGAATGGGACGCTGACTCGCGCAACCATGTGAACCTGAAGGTGGTGCTGCTGGGGAGTAGTCGCCTGCTGCTGAGGAAGGGGCTGACGGAATCGCTGGCGGGACGTTATGAACTGATCAGAATGCCGCATTGGAGCCTGCAGGAGATGCGTGATGCCTTCGGGGTGTCGCTGGACGAGTATCTCTACTTTGGCGGCTATCCTGGGCCTGCGCACATGATAAAGGATGAGCGCAGGTGGCGAAAATACATCAAGGACTCGTTGGTGGCTCCGGCTATCGAGAAGGACGTGATTATGACATCGAACATCTATAAACCGGCCCTGATGAAGCAGTTGTTTGAACTGGGATGCAGTTATTCGGCTGAGATACTGTCGCTCACCAAGATGATGGGGCAGTTGCAGGATGCGGGCAATGTGACAACGCTGGCCGGCTATTTGGAGATTCTGGATCAGTGTGCCCTGTTGACGGGCTTGCAAAAATATGCCAACGATGAGGCACGCAAGAGGGGTTCCATTCCGAAGTATCAGGTGTATAACAATGCCTTGCTGACGGCCTACAAGGGTCGTGGGTTCATGGCTGACAGAACGGACACGAAGGCATGGGGCCGTTGGGTGGAGAGTGCTGTGGGTGCGCACCTGATGAGTATGGCTGAAGAGCTGGACTATAAGGTGTATTATTGGCGCGAGCCGTCGAGGAATCCTGCTCAGGGCGATTGGGAGGTGGATTTTGTGGTTGTTCGTGACGGTGAGGTGACGGCCATTGAGGTGAAGAGCGGTAGGCGAGGAATGAATTCTGGGTTACCTGAGTTTGTGGATGCCTTCCATCCCAAGCGTTCGTTTGTGGTAGGCACTGGTGGCGTGAGCCTAGAGGATTTTTTGAATAGTGAGGTGGAGGGAATAATATGATGGATGATGTAAGAGGTAAGAAGGAAGAGGGCTGAGGGCTGATGTAAGATGTAAGAGGGAAG